>NZ_CAZEQR010000048.1:0-177324 GCF_964513795.1 Tenacibaculum sediminilitoris
ACAGTACTCCTACCTTGAATACCATAGACTTTTTGTACCTGCTTATAGGTGTAGTTGCCTTTTTCTACCTCGGCTACTAAGGCTAATTTAAAGCCTAAATTGTAATCGCGTTGGGTGCGCTTAACCCGCTTGTTTACTCCTTTACTCATAATAAGTCGATTTTGTGTCAACTTATTTCAGGACGGGACAAGTTTACAAACAAAAAAACCTTCACTTTTTGTGAAGGTTTAAAATACTCATAAGCAAACATTGTTTGCTTACATATTTCGTCTGTATTGACCACCAACTTCAAACAATGAAGCGGTAATTTGACCTAAGGAACAAACTTTAGTAGCATCCATTAATTTTTCAAAAAGGTTTTGATTATTAATAGCAGCATCTTGCATTTCAGTTAAAAGTTGTTCTATTTTATCTTCATGAGCTTTGTTTAAACTCTCCTTAGTTTTAATTTGGAACTGTTTTTCCTCTTCCGTAGCACGAATAACTTCTTGTGGAGTTACCGTTGGAGAACCTTTAGAACTTAAGAAGGTGTTTACCCCAATAATTGGGAATTCACCTGTATGTTTTAAGGTTTCATAGTATAAACTCTCTTCTTGAATTTTAGAACGTTGGTACATGGTTTCCATAGCTCCCAGTACACCACCACGTTCTGTAATTCTATCGAACTCAGTTAAAACTGCTTCCTCTACTAAATCGGTTAATTCTTCAATAATAAATGAACCTTGAATTGGGTTTTCATTTTTAGCCAATCCTAATTCTTTATTAATAATTAACTGAATAGCCATCGCACGACGTACCGATTCTTCTGTTGGAGTAGTAATCGCTTCGTCATAGGCATTCGTATGTAACGAATTACAGTTGTCGTAAATCGCATATAAAGCTTGTAGTGTTGTACGAATATCATTAAAATCAATTTCTTGCGCGTGTAATGAACGTCCAGAAGTTTGAATATGATATTTTAACATTTGAGCTCTTGGATTTGCTCCGTATTTATGTTTTAAAGCTTTCGCCCAAACCTTACGAGCTACACGACCAATTACTGCATATTCTGGGTCGATACCATTTGAGAAGAAGAATGATAAGTTTGGCCCAAACTTATTAATATCCATTCCTCTAGATAAATAGTATTCTACATAAGTAAATCCGTTAGCCAAGGTTAACGCTAATTGTGTAATAGGATTTGCACCCGCTTCTGCAATATGATACCCTGAGATAGATACTGAATAGAAATTACGGACATTTTTCTCAATAAAATACTCTTGAACATCTCCCATTAAGCGTAAAGCAAATTCTGTAGAAAAAATACAGGTGTTTTGTGCTTGATCTTCTTTTAAAATATCTGCTTGCACAGTACCACGTACTTGTGCTAAAGTATTTGTTTTAATCTCAGCATACACGTCTGCAGGTAAAATTTGATCACCAGTAACACCTAACAATAATAACCCTAACCCGTTATTACCTTCTGGTAAATCACCATTGTATTTCGGTCTATCAATTCCTTTATCGTCGTATAGTTCTTTAAGTTTCGCCTCAACTTTTTTCTCTAGTTTGTGTTCTTTGATGTACTTTTCACAATTCTGATCGATAGCAGCATTCATAAAGAATCCTAATAACATTGGAGCAGGACCATTAATGGTCATAGAAACTGAAGTCATCGCGTGACTTAAATCGAAACCAGAATATAATTTTTTTGCATCGTCTAAACAACAAATAGACACTCCTGCATTACCAATTTTACCATAAATATCAGGTCTGTGTCCTGGGTCGTTACCATATAAAGTTACACTGTCAAAAGCAGTTGATAAACGCTTAGCGTCCATTCCTAAACTTACGTAGTGAAAACGGCGGTTGGTACGCTCTGGTCCACCTTCACCAGCAAACATACGTGTTGGATCTTCTCCAGTACGCTTAAATGGATATAATCCTGAAGCATATGGAAATTCACCAGGAACATTCTCTTGTAAATTCCAACGTAATAAATCACCCCAAGCTTGGTATTTTGGTAAAGCTACTTTCGGTATTTGTGTGTGTGAAAGCGACTCTGTATGAGTTTCTATTTTAATTTCCTTGTCACGTACTTTAAATGAGTAAATAGGATCTTTGTATTTTTTTACTTTTTCTTGCCAGTTTAAAATAACTTCCCAGTTATGAGGGTCAAGATTAAGTTTTATTTTGTCAAATTGAGCAAATAATAATTTCACAAATGGTAGTTCTTCCTCTTGAACTAGCTTCTGAATTTCATCTTGATCAATTCCATTTTTTGTAAGGAAAGATTCTGTTACTTCATTTGGAATTACAGATAAAATGGTTTGATATACTCCATAAAGCTTTTGAGCTACTTTTTCTTGCTCATCAACTTTTTTGTCGTAAGCGCGATTGTTTTCAGAAATTTCAGATAAATAGCGAGTTCTACTTGGAGGAATTACAAATATTTTTTCAGACATTTCTTTCGTAATTTCAAAAGTAGATTGTAAATCAGCCTCAGTTTTTTCAACCAATTTATCCATAATTGCTTTATACAGCGAATTCATTCCTGGATCGTTGAACTGAGATGCAATTGTTCCAAAAACAGGCATGTCATCCATATGAACATCCCATAAATTATTGTTACGCATATATTGCTTCTTTACATCACGTAAGGCATCTAAAGCACCACGTTTGTCAAATTTGTTGATAGCTACCAAGTCAGCAAAATCAAGCATATCGATTTTTTCTAACTGTGTTGCAGCACCAAATTCAGGAGTCATTACATATAGCGAAGTATCTGAATGTTCAATAATTTCCGTATCTGATTGTCCAATACCAGAAGTTTCTAAGATAATTAAATCAAACTCTGCAGCTTTTAAAACTTCTACTGCTTCGTTTACATATTTTGATAACGCTAAGTTGGATTGACGTGTAGCTAATGAACGCATGTATACACGTTCGTTATTAATCGCATTCATACGAATACGGTCTCCTAATAAAGCACCTCCAGTTTTTCTTTTTGATGGATCAACAGAGATTAATCCGATAGTTTTTTCAGGAAAATCAATTAAGAAACGACGAACTAATTCATCTACTAAACTCGATTTACCAGCACCACCCGTACCAGTGATTCCTAATACTGGTGTTTTAGAGTTTTTATTTTTTTTATGAATGGTGTCTAGAGCTTCTTTAGCAACTTCGGGGAAGTTCTCAGCAGCTGAAATTACACGAGCAATACTACCAACTTCTTTATCGGCTAATTTATCTACTTCCCCATTTAATGTATCTCCAATGGCAAAGTCTGATTGTTGAACTAAATCATTAATCATTCCTTGCAGCCCTAATTCACGACCATCATCTGGAGAGTAAATACGAGTAATTCCATAGTCCATCAAATCTTTGATTTCCTCAGGAAGAATTACTCCGCCACCGCCACCGAATATTTTAATATGTCCAGCACCTTTTTCTTGTAATAAATCGTACATATACTTAAAGTACTCGTTATGTCCACCTTGATACGAAGTCATAGCTATAGCATTCGCATCTTCTTGAATCGCACAGTTAACTACTTCTTCAACACTTCTATCATGTCCTAAGTGAATTACCTCTACTCCAGTAGATTGAATAATTCGACGCATAATATTAATGGCGGCATCATGCCCATCAAATAGAGAGGCTGCGGTTACAATTCGTACTTTGTGTTTAGGTTTATAAGGTGTTATTTGTTCCATTCGTAAATAGTCTTAATTTTCGGGTACGCAATTTACGGAAATCTTAAAAAAATAGCGGGATGTTTTAGCAATTATAAATAAGATAAAAAAGCCCACCTCTTTCGAGTAGTGATATATTCTAAATTATGCTCATTTTTATAGGCTTCACGTTCAAAACTTAAATTGTTATATGCTTTTGAAGTATTACGGTAAATTAATAATCGAGAAAACCATTCTAGGAAATAAAAAAGATAAAAGAATATAATTAAGAGCTCTAACTGTTGCTTTAGGTGTATTTTTTCATGATTTATTAAAACAGGGTTCTCTTTTAATTCTTTTCTTTTTAAAAAGATAAATGGATATAGTGTTAATCCGGCAAAACCTTTTGGAATTATATGTTTTAAAATAAATATCACTATTAGTTTTTATAGCTAAAATTTGGATGTAAAAATAGTCAATTTAAAATAATAAAACTTTAGTTATTTTTCGTAATCATCTTGAGTAGAGTGTTTAATAAAGGGTTTCTATTGTCTTTATCCCATACGACTGAAAGCGTTGTGTGTTGATTAATCTTATCTAGTTCAATGAATTTAATATTCATATTATATCCTTGTTGTAGTGATTTTGGTACAATTGAAAGGCCAAAGTTATTTTCTACCAATTTATAAATAGAAGCTGCATGAATTGTATTATGTGATATGAGAGGAGTAAAACCACTATCTGTAAAAATTTGCATTACCTTTTCATAATAGGATGGACTGTAAGAGGGATCGAATAAAATAAAAGATTCGTTTTTTAGTTGATGTAAGTTTTTAAAGTTCTGGTTATTTATTAGGTGGTTTTTAGGTAAGACTAAACAGAAATTTTCTTTTAACACAGGTTGAATATTTAAGCCTCTAGGCACCCTATCTAATCTCACAAAGCCAATGTCAATTTTTTTATGTAATAGATTTTCAATTTGTTTTTCATTGTCCATTTCTTTTAGGCCAAACTGTACATTTGTATGTTTCTTCTTAAAACTAACTAATAAATTAGGGATAATCTCTTGCATAGCAGAACCGACATAACCAAACTCTAACTTTCCTTGTTTTCCATCTTGTAACAATTTAGCATGATTAATAATGTTATCTAGGTTTTTAAGGTTTCGAGAGATTTCATCTTTTAGATATAAACCAGCAGGAGTTAATGCAACTTTTCTGTTATGTCTTTTAAATAACTCAATATTTAAATCATCTTCCATTTGTTTTATCTGTCTACTTAAACCTGGTTGTGAAATAAATAATCGTTCTGCGGCTTTGCGAAAATGTAACTCTTCAGCAACGGTTAAAAAGTAGCGAAGGTGTCGTAGTTCTGTTTGATAACTCATAATTATTAATAGATGTATTAAATAGTATTATTTGGTATCAAAAATAGAGGTAATTTTGTAGAAAACGAAGTAAATAAGATGTTTAAATACGGGATAGATCATTTAACGGTAGATAAAGTAATTGCGATAGCAAACGAAACTTTAAAGGCAATAATTACAGAAGAAGCAAAAGAGAAGGTTAATATATGTAGAAAGAGAGTAGAAACAATGGCAAATTCTGATGCTGCTGTATATGGTATTAATACTGGATTTGGTCCTTTATGTGATGTACAAATTACACCTGAAGAAACTAGTAAGTTACAAGAAAACTTACTAATAACACATGCAGTTGGTGTAGGAAACCCTATAGATAAAACAATATCTAAAATAATGATGATATGTAAAGTACATGCATTATGTCAAGGTTTTTCGGGAGTTCGTTTAGAAATGATTGAGCGTATTATTTATTTTATTGAAAATAATATGTTACCTGTAGTACCAGAACAAGGTTCAGTAGGTGCGTCAGGAGACTTAGCTCCGTTATCACACCTGTTCTTACCATTGTTAGGAGAGGGAGATTTTTGGGTTAAAGATGAGATTTTACCTGCAAAAGAAGTGCTAGCAAGTCATGGCTTGAATCCATTAACTTTAATGGCAAAAGAAGGGCTAGGGTTGATTAACGGAACTCAGTTTATTTTATCCCATGCAATTGTAGGGTTAAAAAAGATGGAATATTTATTAAACTTAGCTGATGTTGCTGGAACTATGAGTTTAGAAGGTTTCCAAGGAAGCGCTTCACCTTTTAGAGAGGAGTTACATGCCATTAGACCTTTTAAAGGAAATTTAAAAGTTGCTGAGCGTATTAGAATGTTATTAAAAGATTCTCAAAATGTAGAAAACCATTTAGAATGTGAACGAGTACAGGATCCGTATTCTATTCGTTGTATGCCGCAAGTACATGGAGCGTCTAGAAATGCATTTAACCATTTAAATGAATTGGCAGAAATAGAAATGAATTCGGTAACAGATAACCCAATTGTATTAAGTGAAACAGAAGCTATTTCAGGAGGAAATTTCCATGGACAACCTTTAGCAATGGCATTAGATTACGCTTCTATTGCAGCAGCAGAGCTAGGAAATATTTCTGACAGACGTTGTTATTTATTATTAGAAGGTAAGTACGGACTACCTAGGCTATTAACTGAAGCAGGAGGTTTAAACTCAGGATTTATGATTCCGCAGTATACAACAGCAGCTTTAGTTACAGAAAACAAATCGTTATGTTTCCCGCCTTCGGCTGATAGTATTCCAACCTCATTAGGTCAAGAAGATCATGTTTCTATGGGAAGTATCTCAGGAAGAAAATTCAATCAAATTTTAGGAAATTTAGATAAGATTTTTGCTATTGAGTTAATGTATGCTGCACAAGCAATGGATTTTAGAAGACCTAATACATTCTCAGTAATTATTGAAGAAAACTTTAAATTAGTTAGAAATAAAGTGGCTAAACTAGAAGAAGATCGCGTATTAAAAGACGATATAAATACTTTAGTAATGATGGTTAAAAATCAAGAATTTACGGTAGTATAATTTAAAAAAATTAGTATGACATTTAAAGAACAAATAAAACAAGGAATACCAACGATACTGCCTTCAAAAAAGGAGTATGACACTACGATAAATCATGCACCAAAACGTAAAGAAATTTTAACTGATGAAGAAAAGAAGTTAGCTTTACGTAATGCATTGCGCTATTTTGATAAAAAACATCACGAAGAGTTACTACCTGAATTTGCTGAAGAATTAGAAAAGTACGGGCGAATTTATATGTATCGTTTCCGTCCTGATTATGAAATGTATGCACGATCTATTGAAGAATACCCAGGGAAGTCGGAGCAAGCAAAAGCAATTATGATAATGATTCAAAATAATTTGAATTATGCTGTAGCACAGCACCCGCATGAATTAATTACCTATGGGGGGAACGGAGCAGTGTTTTCTAATTGGGCTCAATACTTACTAACTATGAAATATTTGTCAGAAATGACAAATAAACAAACATTGGTAATGTATTCAGGACACCCAATGGGCTTATTTCCTTCGCATAAAGATGCACCAAGAGTAGTAGTAACTAATGGAATGATGATTCCGAATTATTCTAAACCAGATGATTGGGAAAAATATAATGCTTTAGGAGTTACTCAATACGGACAAATGACAGCTGGAAGTTACATGTATATTGGTCCACAAGGAATTGTACATGGAACAACGATTACTGTGTTAAACGGATTCCGTAAGATTAAAAAAGAACCTAAAGGAAACTTATTTGTTACTTCAGGGTTAGGAGGAATGAGTGGTGCACAACCAAAAGCAGGAAATATAGCTGGTTGTATTACTGTTTGTGCTGAGGTAAATCCAAAAATAACACAGGTTCGTTTAAATCAAGGTTGGATTGATGAAAAGATTACAGATTTAGATGAGTTGGTAACGCGTGTTAGAAAAGCAAAAGAAAATAAAGAAGTAGTTTCGTTAGCATACTTAGGAAATATTGTGAATGTTTGGGAGAAGTTTGCTGAAGAAGATATTTATATCGATTTAGGTTCAGATCAAACATCGTTACACAATCCTTGGGCAGGAGGATATTATCCAGTAGATATGTCGTTTGAAGAATCAAATGAAATGATGGCTAACAATCCTGAATTATTTAAAGAAAAAGTACAAGAAACGTTACGTCGTCATGCAAAAGCAATTAATAAACATACAGAAAAAGGAACTTATTTTTTCGATTACGGAAATGCTTTTTTATTAGAAGCGAGCAGAGCAGGAGCTGATGTAATGAATCCCAACCCAACTTTAGGAAGAGAGTTTAAGTACCCTAGCTATGTACAAGATATTATGGGGCCTATGTGTTTTGATTATGGTTTTGGTCCTTTTCGATGGGTATGTACCTCAGGAAAACCAGAAGATTTAGCTAAGACAGATGCAATTGCTTGTAAGATTTTGGAAAAGATAATGAAAAAATCTCCAGAAGAAATCCAACAGCAAATGTTGGACAATATTCAGTGGATTAAAGGAGCGCAAGAAAATAAGTTAGTCGTAGGTTCACAAGCACGTATTTTATATGCAGATGCTGAAGGACGCATGAAAATTGCTGAAGCTTTCAATAAAGCAATTAAAAAAGGAAAAATAGGGCCGGTAGTATTAGGTCGTGATCATCACGATGTTTCAGGAACCGACTCACCGTATAGAGAAACTTCAAACATTTATGATGGTTCTCGTTTTACAGCCGATATGGCAATTCATAATGTAATTGGAGATAGTTTTAGAGGAGCTACTTGGGTTTCTATTCACAACGGAGGTGGAGTAGGATGGGGAGAAGTAATTAATGGTGGATTTGGCATGCTTCTTGATGGTTCTAAAGATGCATCAAGACGCTTAAAATCAATGCTTTTCTGGGATGTGAATAATGGAATTGCAAGACGTAGTTGGGCACGAAATAATGAAGCTATTTTTGCCATTAAGCGCGCCATGGAAGTCGAAAAGAAACTAAAAGTGACACTTCCAAACTTAGTAGATGATGCATTGTTAGAAGACGTGTAAACCCTAAGAAAATGAAAAAAATAAAATTACTTTTTTTGCCAATTGTAGCTTTACTAATTACTTCATGTAGTTCGGTAAGGGTGATGACTGATTATGATACGCAAACAGACTTTAACCAGTATAAAACATTTGCTTTTTACAAAACAGGAATAGACAAAGCCCAGGTTTCAGATCTAGATAAGAAACGTATTATGAGAGCTATAGAAACTGAACTGTCTGCTAAAGGAATGACAAAATCTGCTACTCCTGATGTATTGGTAAGTTTATTTACGAAATCAAGGGAGCGTATCAATATAAACGATAACAACGTTGGTTGGGGAGTAGGCTACGGTTGGGGATGGAACCCATGGATGTGGGGAGGAGCCAATCAGTTAAATGTAAATAAGTATACGGAAGGTACATTATTCTTAGATATTATTGATGCTAAAGATAAACAATTGGTATGGCAAGGAATTGGTACTGGAGCTTTAAGTACGAGCAGTGTAGAAAAAAAAGATGCACGTATTAAAAAGTTTGTAGCTGAGATAATGGCGAAGTATCCTCCTAATGCTAAAAAGTAAGATTTAATTTTTATTAAAAATTAATATGTAAATACGTTAAGCAGAAAAATAAATCTGCTTAACGTATTTTTTATGATATTTGTACCATGAGAAATAAGATTTTAAAACCTACACCTGAAGAGTATTATACCAATGAGCAAGGGTATAGGGTTTTTAAAGAAGCATACCATTTACGACGAGGGTATTGTTGTAAAAGTGGATGTAAACACTGTCCGTATGGATATGATAAAAACACCGATAGTTTCAAATAACATGTGACAATAATTTATTTATTGTTTCTAAAGTATATATAGAATCAAACAAAAATATAAAGATGAAAAAAATAGTAGTATTTTTTACAGCACTAACTTTTATGGGATGTGCTGAGTTACAAAAAGTGGTAAATCAATTGCCTCAAGGAGGAATATTAACGCAAGAGCAAATAGGGAGAGGTTTACGTCAAGCTTTAGATAATGGTATTCAACACCAAGTAACTAAGTTAACATCAAAAGATGGATTTTATAAAAATGATCTGGTAAAAATTTTATTACCAAAAGAATTACAAGCAGTTGATAAAGGGTTACGCAGTATTGGGTTAGCTAATTTAGCAGATGAGGGGTTAAAAGCCATAAATAGAACTGCTGAAGATGCTGTGAAGACAGCAACTCCCATTTTTGTTAATGCTGTAAAGGAAATTACATTTAGCGATGCTAAAAATATTTTATTAGGAGCCAATAATGCGGCTACTTCTTATTTGGAGGGTAAAACAACAACAGCTTTGTATAGCAAGTTTAATCCAGTAATTAAAAAGTCATTTTCAAAAGTAGGAGCGGATAAAATTTGGTCAAACTTAATTTCAAAATATAACAGCATTCCATTAGTTAAAAAAGTAAATCCAGATTTAACTGATTATGTTACTACAGAAGCTTTAGAAGGAGTATTTACAATGATTGCTGTTGAAGAAAAAGGAATTCGTGAAAAAGTAGGGTTGCGAGATACAGCTCTTTTACGACAAGTTTTTGCATTACAGGATAATAAGTAATTATTAATACAAACAAAAAACTCTTGATTTTCAAGAGTTTTTTGTTTTTTGAAACATGTGATTATAGCTGTTTTTCCATTTTATATTTAAAGTATATTTTATTTTATTGTAAATCAAATAAATATGTATATTTATAAAACGTTTAATCCAGCTTAATTAAAATGTCAAGAATTAATCAATTACGGAGATATAGAAAACATCTTGAAGAAAGATATTGTAGATTGGTTGAGACAGCTAATGATTATAAGTATGAAGATGAGTGTAAAAGCGACCGCTCAGCATTTAAAGCAATGAAGATATTAGAAAAGCTAAATAGAATTAAGTATTTAGATGAAGATATGTCAAACTCAGTTGTGTAATTGTTTAAAATAATCAAAAGCTTTTAGTAACCTGCTACCATACCAAGAAAAGTATTCACCGTCCACCAAGATAGGTGTAGCTTTATTTGTGTATTGCTTTATTTCATTAATGTGTTTTTCTTTAAAAGGGAAAGGCTCTGAAGAGAGAAAAATTAATTCAGGTTCTCTCCTCTCAATATCTTGCATGTCAACTTCAGGGTATCTCTTTTCATTTGCGTAAACATTTTCAAATCTATTGAGTTCCAATAGATGGTTTATAAATGTATTATTTGCAGCAACCATCCACGGATTCCTCCAAATAAAGTAGGCTACTTTTATGTTTTCTTTGTTTGAAATAAATTTTTTAAAATCTATTATTTTAGATTCCAAGTTGCTAATCATTTTTTTAGCCTCAACTTCTTTTTCAAAAAAACTTCCGTATGAAGAAATCAATTCTAAAGAATCAGTAAGCGTAAAAATATCAGAAACATGGGTAAATGCTATTTGTTTACAAGCATCAACTATTTCTTTAGTGTTTTCTTCCTTATTACAAAGAATAATATCTGGTTGAAGCTCTTTGATTTTGTCAATTTTTATGTTTTTGGTGCCGCCAACAATAGTTTTTATTTTTATTATGTGTGTAGGGTGAGTACAGAATTTAGTTATCCCAACAATATTTTCTTCTAACCCTAAATCTACGAGTAATTCGGTTTGACTAGGTACTAAAGAAACTATTCGTTTATACATCTTGTTAAATTGTAAGTTGTTAGATTTGATAGTTGTTTTAGTTTAAGTTTTTAGTACTGTTACTATCATATTCATAAGAATATCCCCTCTCCAGTAACCCCTTTTTTATTGTATTGCCAAAACAGTTCCTTGTTTTGAGTAACTTCCCAATAACCAAAATCACCTTCAGTTATAAGTGTATTGCTGTTTTTTGTTCTCTTAAGAATACTTACAATATAATTTAAAAATTATGATTTGAGAATTTCCTCCATTTTTGCTTGTAGTTTCTTGGCTTTTTTAGCTGCTTCTTCGGCAAAATCATTATTATTAGAAGCATAAATTATTCCACGAGAAGAGTTGATTAATAAACCAATAGTTTCTGTCATTCCATATTTACAAACTTCTTCTAAACTTCCTCCCTGTGCACCAACACCTGGAACTAATAAAAAATTCTTAGGAATAATTTTTCTTATATCAGCTAAATACTCAGCCTTTGTTGCTCCTACAACATACATTAAATTTTGTGAGTTATTCCATGATTTTGAAGTTTCTATGACTTGCTTGTATAATTCGGTACCCTCAACTAATTTTGTTTGAAAGTCAAAAGCCCCTTGGTTAGAAGTCAAAGCAAGCATAATAGTATGTTTATCCTCAAAAGTTAAAAAAGGTTCAACAGAATCTTTTCCCATATAAGGAGCAACAGTTACCGAATCAAAAGCTAAATCTTCAAAAAAAGCTTTAGCATACATAGTTGAAGTATTACCAATATCACCACGTTTAGCATCTGCAATAGTAAAAATTTCAGAATGCTTTTCGTTTAAATAATTGATGGTTTTTTCAAGAGATTTCCAACCTTTTATTCCATAAGCTTCATAAAAAGCAGTATTGGGTTTGTAGGCTACACAAAGATGATGTGTAGCATCAATAATAGCCTTATTAAAAGCAAAAATGGGGTCATCTTCTTTCAGTAAATGAGGTGGGATTTTGTTTAAATCAACATCTAAGCCAATACATAAAAAAGATTTCTTTTTTTGAATTTCAGATACAAGTTGTTGTGTTGTCATTTGTTATTGTAAAAGTTAAGCAAAGGTAATAATTCAATAACAGAAGGTAAACTTGTAGCAAGAAATAAAACAATAATTATTTAACCCCCATAAGTTCTTGAAAATCTTTTTTGTAGCTTTTACTTACTCTGAAGGTTTTATTATCATTAATTTTTACATCTGTTTCTCCGTAGTTAGAAGTGATAATTTCATCAATAAAATTGGAGTTAATTATTGTAGATCTATGTATTCTAATAAAAAGATTTGAGTTTAATCTTTTAATAATACTTGATAAAGATTCCCTTAATAAGTATTTTTTATTATCAGTAGTAAAAATTTCTACATAATAGCCTGAAGCAGAAATATATTTGATAGAGTTTCGCTCCAAGAAAATTATTTTATTCCCAGATTTAATATTAATCTTAGTTCCTTTTACAGGTATTTCTACTGGGGTCTTCTTTTTTACAAAATCTAAGATATTATCTAAATTAGATAGCTTTTCTATTTTTTTGTAATCAATAACCTTTTTAATAGAAGCATAAAAACGATCTTCTTGTAGTGGTTTTAAAAGGTAATCAAAGGCAAAGTAATCAAAAGCCTTAACAGCATGTTTATTAGAAGATGCGGTAAAAATAAAAATAGGTTTTTTAGATAAAGTAATTTTTTCTATGATATCAAACCCCGTCATATTATTAATCTTGGTATCTAGATAAACTACATCAGGATTTAAAGTGTTGATTTTTGTGATAGCGTCTACCCCCGAAGAACACTCACCAACAATTTTTAAAAAATCATATTGATTTACTAACTTTTTAAATCTAATTCTAGCTGGTTTTTCATCATCAACGATTAGGATTGAAACTTTCATGTGCATTTTGTTTTCTAACAATTATAACAGCTTGGGAGAAGAAAAACCCTAACTCTAGACCTATTAAAGTTTAGTTAAAGAAATATTAAAATTTAGTTTTTTAGTTAAAGCACACACTTAATAATAGCAATTCATAAAAAAAGAGTTGACAGCTTATTATATAAGCAACGGATACTGTAAATGAGTCTTTTAAAAACAGTAAAGAATAGTAAGGTTTTAAAAACTTAAAAGTAATTAATATTTTGGTGTTTTTACGTCAAATGTTACTGACTTCTTAAAATTGTTTTTTCACATCAAAATACAGGTTGTTAACTTCAAATGAATGTTAGCAAGAACTTATTGCCTTTAGTTTTACGACTGTTAATTAATAAAAATTTAATAATTTATGAATCTACATTGGAAAAATGTAATTTGTGTATGCTTCTTCTTTAGCTTTTTGCTGAATATGAGTGCGCAAGAGAAAAAAATCACTGGAGTGGTATCTGATAGTGCAGGGCCTTTACCTGGTGTGAATGTAATTTTAAAAGGTACTACCATAGGTACTGAAACAGACTTTGATGGTAGGTATTCATTAAAAGCAAAAACAGGAGATGTTTTAGTTTTTAGTTTTATTGGAATGCAAGCGACTGAAAAAATTGTGGGAGCAAGTTCAGAGCTTAATGTTTTAATGAAAGAAGATACTAATTTATTAGAAGAAATCGTTATAGTTGGTTATGGTACAACCACTAAACAATCTTTTACAGGTACTGCTAAAGTAATTAAGAAAGAAGATTTAGAAGCGAAAAGTGTATCAAATGTTTCTCAGGCACTAGCAGGAGAAATTGCTGGGGTTAACGTAATTAATACCTCTGGACAACCAGGAACAGTAGCTACTATTCGTATTCGTGGTTTTGGTTCTGTGAATGGAAACAGAGACCCATTATATGTTGTAGACGGCGTACCTTTTTCAGGTTCTATTAACTCTATTAATCCGTCAGATATTGAAACTACTACTGTTTTAAAAGATGCATCTGCTACCGCTATTTATGGTTCTAGAGGAGCAAACGGAGTTATTATGATTACTACTAAATCTGGTAAGTCAGGAAAAACTTCTGTTGAAGTGGATCTAAAAACGGGTGTTAATTTTCAGTTACTACCAAGATATGATGTGATAAAATCACCAGATGAATATATTGAGCTGTCTTGGCATGCAATGGCAAATAGAGGTTTGTTTAATGACCCTACTATTGATGAGGTAGCGTATGCAAATCAAAATTTATTCTCTAGAATAGGAATAAACAGTGCTTATAACTATTTTACAACAAGTGATGTTTCTCAAATAATAGACCCTACAACAGGAAAAGTTAGAGGAGGCTTATCTAGAAAATACACTCCAGAAAACTGGTCAGATTATGCTTTTCAACCCTCAATGAGAACAGAAGCTAACGTAAAGATGAGTGGAGGTAGTGAAGATACTAAATACTTTAGTTCTTTTGGTTATTTAGATGATAAAGGGTATTCTATTAATTCAGGATACAAGAGATATGCTTCAAGATTAAATATTACACATAAACCTGCAGAATGGTTAACAGCAAAAGCTAATGTTGGGTATACTTTGGGTAAGACAATCGAAAACGGACAATCTGAAGATTCAGGAAGTATCTTTTGGTTTGTAGATAATATTCCTTCAATCTATCCTTTATTTAGACGTGATGCAAATGGAGATTTTGTAGAAGATACTAAATATGGAGGGAATCAATACGACTATGGTTCAAGAGGTTTTGGAGGAAACACAAATGCATTAGGTAATGCACAACATAATTTTATTGGAGCTGATCGTCATTCTTTAAATGGAAACTTCTCTTTCAAAGTTTCTCTTTTAGAAGGATTGGAATTTGAAACACAATATGGAGCGCAGTATTACAGTAGAATTTATAATAGTGTTCAAAATCCATTTTATGGTTTCGCTGTTCAACAAAACGGAACTTTATTTAAAAGAAACTCAAGTGCTTTAACACAAAACTTTTTAAATATTTTTAGATATAATAAAAGGTTGGGAGATCATAATATTTCAGCTTTAGTAGCACACGAAACTAATCAGAGAGAATTTCAAACTAGTACTATTAGCAAGAATAAAGTGGTTAATTTATATAATGGTTTAACTGATCCTAACAACTATGTAGTAAACTCATCACCAGCTACGGGTTATAGTACAAAAACAGCTTTAGAAAGTTATTTTGGACAAGTTTCATATAACTATAGAAGAAAATATTATTTCTCAGGAGCTTTAAGACGTGATGGATCTTCAAGGTTCTACAAAGATAAATGGGGAACATTTGGATCTGTAGGTGCTTCATGGGTTTTATCTGAAGAGAATTTTATTTCAAACGTAAATTTCATCAACTTTTTAAAGTTAAAAGTAAGTTACGGTATTTTAGGAGATCAAGCAGGTGTTGATATTTATTCTGGTCAAGATAGTTACACAATTGGTAACTTAGGAGGAGAAATTTCACTTAGACCTAATGCTATTCAAAACCCTAACTTAACTTGGGAGACATCAAAAATGTTTCAAACAGGTTTAGAATTTACAGTTTTAAATAACAAGTTAGAGGGTTCTCTAGATTATTATGTTAAAAATACTGAAGATTTAATTTTTGAAAGAAGATTGGCACCATCAACAGGTAATGGACTTATAGATGTTAATGATGGAGCATTAAGAAATTCTGGGATAGAGTTTGACCTAACTGCTCATTTAGTAGAAAAAGAAAACTATAAGTTAGACTTTAGCGTGAACGGAGAAATGTTCAATAATGAGTTAACTCAAATGCCAATAGATCCGTCAACAGGAGAAAGAAAGTTTTTAGATGTAGCAGGAGCATTTGGAAGAGCTAAAGGTAGAGGCTTATATGATTACTATATGAGAGAGTGGGCTGGTGTAGATACCCAAACTGGTAATCCTCTTTGGAATCAGTACTACCATGATGCCAATAATAATGGAACTGTCGATGACGGAGAAGAAATTAGAAGTTTAGCAGAATATAAGAATCAATTCCCTGATAATAAGGTAAGTAAAACTACCACAAGTACTTATAGTAATGCAACACAGAAATTTATAGGAAAATCGATCATACCTAAAGTTAGAGGAGCATTTAGGCTAAATGCTAAAATGCATAATTTTACAGTAAGCACTTTGTTTGGTTATAGTTTAGGAGGGCACTCTTACGATTATTCTTATGCAGGTTTAATGGATAACGATCAGATAGGCTCTAGCAATTGGCATACAGATATTAGAAATAGCTGGAAAAAACCAGGAGATATTACAGATGTACCAAGGTTAATAAGTGATAAAAATTTACAAGTAAACTCTCGTTCTTCTCGCTTTATAACATCAACAGATTACCTAGCATTAAGTAACATAAGAGTAGGGTATACGATACCTAGTAACTTAATTGAAAATTCAGGTGTGAAGTCTTTAAATTTATGGGTTTCTGGAGATAACTTATTCTTGTTAAGTGCAAGAGAAGGATTTAACCCAATGACATCTGAGACAGGAGAGTCTAATGTTTATCGTTACAGACCATTATCTACAATTACTTTTGGAGTAAGAGCAAATTTTTAAAATAAAAGACATATGAAAAAATATATAAAACCATTATTATTAGGAACGATTACAGTTTTGTCGTTAAGTTGTAGTGATGATTTTCTTGAAGAAACTCCAACACAAGATGTTTCTGTACAAGATGTAAGTGATACAGGTAAAATATACCCAGGTGTTTTAGAAGGAACTCTAAGAGGTATATACGAGGTTATGTTTCAAACAGGAACAGGTGGCTTAGTTGGAGATCATGAAGATTATGGGCAGAAAGGATATGATGTTATGAGTGATATGTTGTCAGGAGACCTTGCATTAGCTCAAAATATTTATAACAGGTATAGTAGTTTAGCTCAATTAATTTCAACGAATGACTTTACATTCAATGATCCAAATTACATGGCTTGGAGATATTATTATAGGATAATTAATTCAAGTAATTTAGTAATCAAATCATTAGGTGGAAACGATGCAGTTATTACAGATGCTAATAGAGAAGCTATGGGGC
Source organism: Tenacibaculum sediminilitoris (assembly GCF_964513795.1). Classification (NCBI taxonomy): domain Bacteria; kingdom Pseudomonadati; phylum Bacteroidota; class Flavobacteriia; order Flavobacteriales; family Flavobacteriaceae; genus Tenacibaculum; species Tenacibaculum sediminilitoris. The sequence goes on from NZ_CAZEQR010000048.1 coordinate 17,258, forward strand.
AAGCTAAAGCTTTAAGAGCTTATGGTTACTTCTACTTAACTCAATTGTACATTCCTGAGTATACACCAACATCAAGAGCTTTACCAATATATACAGAAGCAAATTCTGATGCACAAGCACAAAGTACTACAGAAGAAGTATATAATTTAATGGTAAAAGATCTTGAAGAATCGATAGAACTTTTAGAATCTTACAACAGAGAAAAAGAATATCAAATAAATAAATATGTAGCTAAAGGACTTTTAGCATATGTTTATGCTTCGAGAGGCTTAGGAACAGATAATACAAAAGCAAGAGAATTAGCTGAAGAAGTTATAAGTGAAGGAGGTTTTCCTTTAACATCTAAAGAAAGAGCAACTGGAGGGTTTAATAACGTAGCTGAGAACCCAAGTTGGATGTGGGGAGTAGATATCACTATAGATAACGGATTAGATCTAATATCTTGGTGGGGGCAAATGGATTATTATACCTTTAGTTATCAGTCTTTTGGAGATAAAAAACAAATAGATTTAGGTTTGTATAATTCTATTAATGATAATGACATTAGAAAAACTCAGTTTGATAGTGATGCAGCTTCAGGAAGTTATTTAATGCCAATTAATAAGTTTTATCACTCAGCTAAAAAGTTTAGAGGACAACGAAACATCGAGTCAGATTATATTTATATGAGAGTAGATGAAATGTATTTATTGTCGGCTGAAATGGCAGCTAAAGAAGGTTTAGAGGCAGAAGCAAAAAACAGATTGAAAGACTTATTATCACAAAGATTCGATGCAGCAGCAGATTATGCTTATGTTGATGCTTTGACTGGTAAAGACCTTCAAGATGAAATTTACTTGCAAACAAGAATAGAGTTATGGGGTGAAGGAAAAAGTTTTTTAGCGTTAAAACGTAACAAAGCTACATTAACAAGAGGAGGTAACCATATTTATTTAACAGGAGAATCAATACCTTATAATGATGATAGATTGGTTTTTGAAATTCCACAATCTGAAATTCAGAACAATCCTTTCATAAATTAATTTTTATAGGTAAAAATAATTTTACTTGTTCTACTAATAAAAAGGCTGAGAGTTTAACTCTCAGCCTTTTTATATTAAAAGAATGGTTTTCTAAATCAAAAAAGAAGTAGTTCAAATCAAAGTTGTAAACATGAACAGCTAAGCTTAATACATTTGTACCAAACTATACCAGCTTTGTTTTCATTGGTGTAGTTATTTGAATTAATTATAAGCCGAGGAGTCATTAACCTTGGCTTTCTTTTTTAACTATAGAAGATATTAAACTTTTTGAGTTGTCATAAAATATAGAAGTTTCTATTATCTTTGTTACACATGTTTCAATATATCATCAACAAGTTTTTTTACGGACTCTTAACACTGTTTGGAGTAATTACTGTAATTTTTTTACTGTTTAACATTTTGCCAGGAGACCCAGCCCGTATGATGTTAGATCAGAGAGAAGATACTGAACAATTACAAAATATTCGAAAAAAATACGGGTTTGATAAACCTGTTTTTACACAGTATTTGTATTACTTAAATGATGTCTCTCCACTATCTTTTCACAGTAAAAACAAAGAAAATTATACGTTCTTGTCTGAAGGAAAATACCAAGCACAACCTTTATTCTCTGTAGGAAATACAGAAGTGGTTATAAAAACTCCGTATTTACGTCAATCATTTCAAAAAAACGGTAAAAATGTTTCTGAAGTCATTAAAGAAACCTTGCCAAATACTGCAATTTTAGCAGTAGTAGCAATAACGATTGCCCTCTTTTTAGGAATTGTGTTAGGAATATTTTCAGCCTTGTTTAAAGACACTTTTTTCGATAGAACAATTGCAGTTGTTAGTACTCTAGGAATGAGTGTTCCATCATTTTTCTCAGCCATATTATTTGCTTGGTTTTTTGGTTTTGTATTGCATACATACACTCATTTAGAAATGACAGGAAGTTTGTATGAAGTTGACGATTTTGGTGAAGGAATGCATATTCAATGGAAAAATTTACTACTACCTGCAATAGTATTAGGCATTCGTCCGTTAGCGGTAGTAATTCAACTAATGCGCAATTCGTTGCTAGAAGCATTAAGTCAAGACTATATTAGAACAGCAAAAGCAAAAGGTTTAACGATGCATCAAGTAATTAGAAAACACGCTTTAAAAAATTCGTTAAACCCAGTGATTACAGCAATATCAGGATGGTTTGCATCCATGTTAGCAGGGGCAGTTTTTGTAGAGTATATTTTTAATTGGAACGGGTTAGGAAAAGAAATTGTAAACTCGTTAAATACACTTGACTTACCCGTAATTATGGGAGCTGTTTTAGTAGTAGCTACATTATTTATAATCATAAATATTTTCGTAGATATTTTATATAGTTGGTTAGACCCAAGAATTAGATTACAATAAATGAGAACATTTTTTTTATTGATTAACATAGTTTTTTTATCAAGCTGTGCTGTATTTCAACCAAAAGAATTCACGGTAGAATCTCTAAATGAAGAATTACTGACTTTAGATAGAAAACCAATTTTGTTTAGAGAAGTTTTAGAGAAAAATAAAGGGAAGAAAATTTTTGTGCAATTTTTTGCAACTTACTGCCCTTATAGTCAACGCAGTTTTAAAGATGTACTCAATTTTCAGAAGAAAAACCCTAAGCTAGAGTATGTTTTTTTATCTGTAGATCATTCATATAACGACTGGAAACAAGGTTTAGAGAGTATTCATGTAAAAGGAGAACATTATTATGTTAAAAAAAAAGGAGACGAAGCATTAGGGAAGTTTTTAAAATTAAAAACAATTCCAAGATTCTTGATTATTGATGAAGAAGGAAAGATAGCAGTTTATAAAACCTCAAAAGTATCTAATAAGCTCCAAAACAAAGCATACTAAGATGAAGAGAATATTAATATTAGTTTTAATCGGAATAAGTATGTTAGCTTGTTCAAAAGAAAATCCAAGGCGTTTTTCAGTAGAAGCTTTAAAAGATACTTTTATTTCTTTAGAAGGAAAAAAAATACCGTTTAAAGAGATTTTAGAAAAACATAAAGGGAAAAAGATACTGATAGATATTTGGGCTTCGTGGTGCCCAGACTGTTTAAAAAGTATTCCTGAAATACAGAAAATTCAAGAAGAACACGTAGGAGTTACATATGTATTTTTATCCTTAGATAAAAATAAGACTGATTGGAAAAATGGTATTGAACGTCTAAATATAAAAGGAAATCATTATTTTATAGAATCAGGCTGGGATGGAGAATTTGGTAAGTTTCTAGACTTAAATTGGATTCCAAGGTTTTTAGTAATTGACGAAAACGGAAAAATACTTGTTTTTGACGCTACAAAAGCCACCGATAATTTAATTCGTCAAAGCCTAGAAATAATGTAATTTTGCAAACACAAAATCAATAACCAGAAAAAACAATACGCGTGAAACAAAAAATAGTTGCAGGTAACTGGAAGATGAATAAAAACCTTAAGGAAGCAAAAGAGTTAATTAAGGGAATAAAGAAAGAAGTAAAAGCTGGCTTGAAAGATAATACCAGAGTAATAATTGCTCCAAGTTTTGTAAACTTACAATCAGCAGTAAAAAAGACTAAAAAATCAATTGTAGAAGTTGCTGCACAAAACATGCATCAAGCTAAAAGCGGAGCCTATACAGGAGAAGTTTCAGCAGACATGTTAACAAATTTAGGTATTGGTATAGTTATTTTAGGGCATTCTGAACGTAGAGAGTACTTTGCAGAAACAGATGAATTATTAGCTAAAAAGGTAGATGCTGCTTTAGGAAATGGGTTGGAAGTTGTTTTTTGTTTTGGAGAATCGTTAGAAGATAGAAGGTCTGGAAATCACTTTGAAATAGTAGAAAATCAACTTAAAAAAGCGTTGTTTCATCTTCAAAAGGAAAACTTTAAGGATATTATTTTAGCTTACGAACCAGTTTGGGCGATTGGCACGGGAGAAACAGCATCGCCAGAGCAAGCACAAGAAATACACGCTTTTGTAAGAGAACTTTTTACTAAAGAATATGGAGATGAGACTGCCAACGCTATTTCAATTTTATATGGAGGAAGTGTAAAACCAGCCAATGCAAAAGAAATTTTTTCTAAGCCAGATGTTGATGGCGGTTTAATAGGTGGAGCAGCTTTAAATGCTGAAGATTTTGCAGCAATAATTAAATCAATTTAATGGATAATATTTATATAGAATATACTTTTGAAGTAACACCAAAAGAACCAACTACAGAAATTTTAATCGCTGAGCTAGGTGTTTTAGGGTTTGAAAGTTTTATTGAAAACGAAAATGGAGTAGTAGCGTATATTCAAAAAAATGATTGGACTGCTGATATTTTAGAGGATGTGTTTGTGTTGAATTCAAAAGAATTTTCAATTCAATATGAACATAAAGAAATAGAACAAACCAATTGGAATTCAGAATGGGAAAAGAATTTTAACCCTATTCAAGTAGATGATTTGGTAAGCATTAGAGCACCATTTCATGAAAAACCGAATTTACAATACGATATTGTTATTGAACCAAAAATGAGTTTTGGAACTGGACATCATGAAACTACCCATATGATGGTACAGCATTTGATAAATTTAGATGTGACTGATAAAAAAGTACTAGATATGGGGTGTGGAACAGGAATTTTAGCAATTTTCGCTGAAATGAAAGGAGCAAAACCTATTGATGCTATTGATATTGATGCATGGTGTTATGAGAATTCGTTAGAAAATGTAGAAAGAAATAACTGTAAATATATCTCAGTTTATGAAGGAGATGCATCACTATTAGAAGAAAAAAAATATGATATCATTATAGCAAATATCAACCGTAATATATTGTTAAATGATATGCAAACATATATAAATTGTTTAACTGAAAAAGGAGTTTTATTATTAAGTGGGTTTTATAGTGAAGATATTCCAGTGATTGATAATGAGGTGTCTAAGTACAGTTTAATGTTAAAAGATACCATAAAAAAAAATAATTGGGTAGCTTTGCAGTATCAAAAATAAAACAAATGAGTACGATAGAAAAAATTCAAGAAGAGCTTGATGTTTTATTAAATGAAACAAGAAAGCACGAAATTGTTTTACACAACGATGAGGTAAATACCTTTGATTTTGTAATTGATAGTCTTGTAACTGTATGTGATCATACATTAGAGCAAGCTGAACAATGTACTATTTTGGTGCATTATAAAGGTAAGTGTGCTGTTAAAACAGGAGAGTATAAAGATTTAGAACCAAGATGCTCTAAGTTGTTAGAGTTAGGTTTGTCAGCAGAGATAGTATAGGAATGGAGAATATTTTTAAGTATTACGAATTTTCAGTTTTTTTTAAAGATAACTCTGGAGTATTCCAAGAAAATGAAATTAGTTTTTCAGAATTAAACAAAGAACATTTTTTAATTTTTGAAAAAAATAAATCAGAATATAATCTGTATGTATCTAAATACAGTTCTAAAAAAAACATAGGTAAAGAACAGCCAGAAATACTGGAACTATTGGTTGAAAATTATAATAAGTCCATACCAGAACACAGAATAATATTAAAAAAATATTTATACTAAAAACTCAAAAAAAACTTTTTTGAGTTTTTTTTTTGTTTTTAAGTGACTAATTAAAAAATATGGTGTCTTAATAGTGTAGACAAAAAAGAAGAAATATCCCCTTTTAGTACAAAAACTTCTCTTGGAAAGTTTAGAACATAAAAGAGAAGTTTTTTGAAGAGGATTAAAAATAGTAGTAGTTAGTTTTTATACTAAGTTTGGTTAGACGAAAAGGCCTTAAGCGAAAGCTTAAGGTCTTTTTTATATGACTAATTTTTATACAAAAAATAAATTCATAGACTAATAAATATATAAAAATAGCCTATCTTTATGTGTAAGAAACAAATTTAAATAAGAGCTTATGTAATATTATTTTCTTTATATCCACGAGCATGATTAGAAAAATAGTTTATGCTAAAAGGTACTTGGACTTGTTGTGGTGAATATCCAAAATATAAAGTTTATTAACTAAAATTTTAAAGAAAATGAAACAAGTAATTTTAAAAACAATTTTTGCGTTATTTATAGGTATAAATTTATCTCTAACAACAAACAAACAGAAGTTAGCAGATCCCATAAAAATTGTAGCAACTTTTCAAGGGTATGATGAATATGGCTACACTTTTTCATTTGTAAACGAAGAAGGAGATGAAGATGTAATAACCTTTGAAACCATTTCAGAAAAAATATTAAATAAATTTAACTTAAAAGATAACAAGTTTGTAACTCAGGAATTTGAAATTACATATAACTATGAAACTTCAGATGATGAAATTGATATTCCTGTATTGTATTCAATAAAAAAAATAGATTAACTATGAGTATTGTAGATTTATATGAGTCAAGTAAGCACAGAAATAATGTGGCACACTTTAGCGCCATAGTAAATATTGCTATGGTTGATGGTGATTTAAATAAAGATGAAGAAGTTTTAGTAAGCCGTTTTGCTAGAAAATTAGATATTACGGAGGCTGAACATGAAGAGATAATGAAAAACTCAAAGAAATATCCAGTAGTGCCACAGCTTAGATCTGATGATAGGTTAGAACGTTTACTAGATTTGTTTAAAATTATTTATGCAGATCATCGAATTGATGATTCCGAAAGAAAATTAATATTGAAGTACGCTATCCAGTTAGGTTTTTCTCATGATACAGCTGAAGAGATAATAACAAAAACAGTTAAAGTATTTAGTGGTAAAATAGATCTTGATCAGTATAAATCGATGCTCAAAATTTTATAAAAATAAAATCCCATTCTAAACAGAATGGGATTTTTTTTAGAACTAGTAAAACATTAAAGTGAAATATTCAATGTTTATTTTGGGTCAAAAATAATTTTGTTTGAATTTACAACATAAACATATCTTCTTCTTTTATAAAAGTTTTAAACTCTAAAGTATATCCGTTAGGATCTTTTATAAAAAAAGATACATGTTCTCCATGCTTATCTTTTAAAAAAGTTTTTTTCACGCTATGATCTGATAACCAGTAATTAACTCTGTTGTACATTTCCTCCCAAGCATCACTATTTATAATTACACCGAAATGAAATGTAGGTAGAGCATGTTTATCAAGTTCATAATCTGGGAAATCAAATTTAAACTGATCAACTAAAACAAATGTGAGTTGATTATTGAATATATTAATATCTGCCCATTCTTTTGTAACTCTTCCAACATGAAATCCTAATTCGTCTGTATAAAATTTTATAGTATCTTCTATGTTTAAACAAGGGAGAGACATGTGAAATGTTGGGTTCATAATTTATTTATTAATCGTTATCAAAATCATCAGTAATTTCTATTTCATCGAAATCATCATCGTTATCGTCTGGCTCATGATCTTCCATGGTCTGTTGTAACTGAGAACTTATTTTCACTAAAAAGAGCGTGTCTTCAGTGTTTACTTCTACAGCTTTTACCGTTTCTCCTTTACTGTTTTTGAAGGAGATAATGTCAGAATGATCATATCCATCAGGATACCTTTCAACCAATAAGTCTAGTATATTGGTAGTTAGTTTTAAATAATCTACAATAACTCGTTTCATTTTTACATGTTTAAAAGATAAGCAAAAATTAATGGAGCAACAATAGTTGCATCACTTTCTATAATAAATTTAGGGGTATCTATATCTAGTTTTCCCCAAGTAATTTTTTCATTAGGAACTGCTCCTGAATATGATCCGTAACTTGTAGTTGAATCTGATATTTGACAGAAATAGCTCCAGAAAGGAGTGTCTTCTCTCTCTAAATCTTGATATAACATTGGTACTACACAAATAGGAAAATCTCCCGCAATTCCTCCTCCAATTTGGAAGAAACCAATTCCTTTTTCTGAGTTTTTAGTATACCAATCAGCTAAGAAAGTCATATACTCAATTCCCGATTTCATAGTAGTAGCTTTTAACACTCCTTTTACTACGTACGAAGCAAAAATATTTCCCATTGTACTATCTTCCCATCCAGGAACAACAATAGGTAGGTTTTTTTCTGCTGCGGCATACATCCAAGAATCCTTTAAATCGATTTCATAGTACTCTTCTAAGACTCCTGACAATAATAACTTGTACATAAACTCATGTGGAAGATAACGTTCACCAGCTTCTTCTGCATCTTTCCAAATTTTGAAAATATGTTTTTGTAAACGTCTAAAAGCTTCTTCTTCAGGAATACAGGTATCGGTAACTCGGTTTAATCCTTTTAACAATAAATCCCACTCTTCTTGAGGAGTCAAATCACGATAGTTAGGTACTCTTTTATAATGAGAGTGAGCTACTAGGTTCATGATATCTTCTTCAAGGTTTGCACCTGTACAGGAAATAATGTGGACTTTATCTTGGCGAATCATTTCAGCAAAAATTTTTCCTAACTCAGCAGTACTCATAGCACCAGCTAATGACACTAACATTTTAGAGCCTTGTTCGAGTTGTGCCTCATAACCTTTCGCAGCATCTACTAATGCTGCAGCGTTAAAGTGCAAGAAGTATTTTTCTATAAAATCGGTTATTGGTTTGTTCATTTTTGTTTTTTTAAATTGATTTTTCAACAATTACTTGTACCACCTCAAAAAGAATTAGAATAATAATAATCCATTCTAGCATGCTGCTGTATTTATGTTGTAGTATATCGTTGAATAAATCTAAATTTTCTTTAATTACATTTAAACTATTTTCTATTCCTTGATGACGTTTTATGATGTCTAATTCATCTTTTAACTTGTAATCTAAATCAGACAAATCTTTAGTATTCCAAGCCACATCTGGAGAGTCAAAAACAAAGAGATTTTCAGCAATGTTATTCTTCAAATTCATGGTTTTTCCAATAAATTTTCTCATTTGAATTTTAGAAAGTTTAAAACTTCCTGTCTTTTCTAATTGCTTTGAATACACTAATGTTTTATCGTGTAAATCAGATGTTTTATTTACATAATTCATTAATGCCACCGATTGTGCTAGGTTAAGCATGATAATATGTGCTATATCATCATTTAATTCTTTAATTTGAATAGCCCCAAAGTCAACTTCTATTGTATCAGAAAAAGTGATATTGTATTTTTCTGAAGGTAAATAATTAACAGCTGAACTTTCTTTTTTTTTAGTTAAAAAACTAACAATTTGATTAATTAAACCATTCGTACAATTTATAAAAACAACACTTCCGTAATCTTTTATATAGATGTATGAATCGTTTGTAATTTTATATAGTAAAAAAGAATGTTCTCTTTTTATTAACTCATACGATTCAAACTGTGAACGAATTGTACTAAGTGCAATTCGTTTTTCAAGATGATATGCAGTTGTTTTTAAGTGCATTTTAATAATCGTCATCGTCGTTTTTAAACTTCGCTAATTTGTTAAATGGCGAGCTATCATCATCGTCGTAATCTTCTTCATCCTCCATTGTAGAAGAGAATTTATAGCTCAGCATTTTATAATATAATTTTGCTGCTAAAAAGTCTGAGGACTTTTCATTTTCGTTAGGGCATAATTCTACGATATCAAAACCAACTACATTTCTTTCAGTAAATACTTTCTTTAAAAACTCTAAAGTTTCGTAATAAAATAACCCTCCCGGTTCTGGAGTTCCAGTACTAGGTAATAAAGATGGGTCAATTGCGTCTAAATCAAACGTAATGAAAACATTACCTGTTAATTGATCAATTACTTCATCCATCCAATATTCATTCACAGCCATATCGTGTGCAAAAAAGACCTTGTCCATGTTCATAGAAGATTTTTCAGACACGTCCATGCTACGAATTCCCACCTGTACTAAGTTGGTAGTTTGGCTAGCTTCATATACAGCACAAGCATGGTTACAAGAGCTACCTTCGTATTCTTTACGCAAATCGGCATGTGCATCTATATGCAATACGGTTAAATTATTAAAACATTCGTTAAAAGCACGAATTGTTCCGATAGAGATTGAATGTTCTCCGCCAAAAAGGGTTACAAACTTATTTTTGTTAATGTATTTTTTAGTGGTTGTACGTACAGCTTCTACCATAGCCTCTGGAGAAGATTTTTCAGTTACAGCATCCGTTAAATAAATACCTTCTTTATACACCTCACTATTAGTTTCTATATCGTATAGTTCCATGTTTTCAGAAGCATCTAAAAAAGCTTCAGGACCTTTGTCGGCTCCTTTTTGCCAAGTACTAGTTCCGTCATAAGGAACAGGAATAAGTACTACTTTGGCATTTTCTAATTTTGCGTATTGATCAGGTATTCCTGCGTAATTTCTTTTTTTCATGGTTATGTTTTTTACTAGTACCCTAAAATAGATAATAGTTCTTCGCTTTTTTGTTGTCCTTTAAATAATTTAGTGGTTAAATCACCGTTTTCGTTTTTGTCAATTAGTATGTGTTTAGGTGTTGGAATTAAACAGTGTTGTAATCCACCAAAACCACCAATAGTTTCTTGGTAAGCTCCTGTGTTGAAAAAACCGACATATAATGGACGTTCTTTTTCGTACACGGGTAAATAAATTCCGTTCACATGCTGTTCAGAATTGTAATAATCATCACTATCACAGGTTAATCCCCCCAATAAAACACGTTCATATCGATGATTCCATTTATTAATAGGAAGCATTATAAAGCGCTTATTTATCGCCCAAGAATCAGGTAACGTAGTAATGAAAGATGAGTTAATCATATTCCATTTTTCACGATCGTTTTGTTTCTTTTGATATAATACTTCATAAACAGCTCCTCCAGATTCACCTACAGTAAAACTGCCAAATTCAGTAAAAATATTAGGGACAGGTACACCAGCTTCTTTACAAGAAAGGTTTATTTGGTTAATAATTTCATCTACCATGTACTCGTAATCGTAATCAAATGCTAATGAGTTTTTAATAGGGAAACCTCCACCAATATTTAAGCTATTTAAGCTAGGACATACTTTTTTAAGGTTTATATATACTCGTAAACATTTTAGTAACTCGTTCCAGTAATAGGCATTGTCTTTAATTCCTGTATTGATAAAGAAGTGTAACATCTTTAACTCTACTTGCGGATTGTTAGCAATTTCACGTTCGTAAAACGATACGATATTCTTATAACCAATTCCTAAACGGCTAGTGTAAAATTCAAACTTAGGCTCTTCTTCTGAAGCAATACGAATTCCTACACTGAATTTGCTTCTAGTTTCATCTAATAATAAGTTTAATTCTTCGTAATTGTCTATTATTGGTATGCAGTTTTTGTGTCCACCATCAATTAAACTTGCAATATTCGCAATGTATTGATCGCGTTTAAAACCGTTACATAATACGTAAGCATCATCACTTAATTTTCCTTCCTTTTTTAGCGATTTTACGATATCAATATCAAAGGCAGATGATGTTTCAATATGTATACCGTTTTTTAAAGCTTCGTCTAACACATATTTAAAATGTGAACTTTTAGTACAGTAACTATAGTTATAAGCCCCTTGGTAATTGTGCTTTTCAATAGCTTTAAGAAACCAGTTTTTAGCTTTGTTTATATTTTCTGATATTTTAGGTAAATAGGTGAATTTTAACGGTGCTCCATATTGCTTCACTAATTCCATCATATCAATGTTGTGAAAAAATAAATTGTTGTTTTCAGTATGAAATTCTGCTTGAGGAAAATCAAACGTTTGTTCTATTAAGTCTTTATATTTAGTATTCATTATTATTTTAATTATATCTGTATATTAGGTACAGAGAATCATTCCAAAAATAGCTGAGGTTTGCACCAAAACTTTTTTAAATAAAAGTGTATAACAAGTCTTGTTGTTTTATAACAAAGTGTTAAACCAAAATAAAATGAATAATTTAGACTCTTAAAGCTAAGCAATCACCGCACTGTTTATAAAAATTCAGTGGTAGAGAGTATTGAAAGTTGGAAGAAACCTTAATTTTTCGGTTGTGTTTCTCAAACACTAAGTAATCTACTACCTTCCCGTAGAAGTTATTGCCGAAATAAGTAAAACGTAACATTTTGACTTATATAATAAGATGTGGTAAATGTAAACTATTTTTTAATACAACAAACTTTTTTTTGTTTTTTTTAATAACCTGTTTTGTAGTTGTTTAATTGTTTTTTTGCTTCTTTATTAACTCTATTCCTTTGTATAAAATAGTTGTATTAGGTATAGTAATTTCTCTTTTTTCTTCTGGCATGTATAAAAGAACGTAAAAACCAGTAATGTTTTTTACAACCCCCTGTAAATCGAAGTCTTTATCTAAAACCTTTATAGTATCCCCTATACGCATAGGATGATAAAAAAACAAAACAATACTAGCTGTAAGGTTTGATAAAATAGACCATTGTGCAAAAAAACCAACTCCAAGTACTGCAAGTATTGAAGAAGCAAAAACAATAACTTCTTTAAAATTGATACCAAAAATTATTAATGAAATAAAGAAAGCTAAGGTGTAATACAAAAAATAGCTAAGATTCAAGATTAATTTTCTTCTATGAGGCTCAATAGCATTTTTTACTATGTAAGACCTAGTAAGTTTCTTAGTAAGATGAATCAAAAAAAATAATGTTATTATTAAAAGCAAGAATTGTAAAAATGGACTGTAAAGAGACAATTCTAAAAAACGATTTTTCATTGTTGAGTTTTTTTAGCGCAAAGATACTTCTGGTTTTGTAAATACAATCTCGAAATAAAAAATTATATTTGATTGGAAATCATAATTCTATATCGTTATGAAAAACATTTTAATACCTTATAACTTTTCAGAAGCAGCAATTAATGCTTTGAATTATACAAAACAATTGTTTAAAGGGGTTGAGGTAACAATTTATTTGTTAGACGTATATATAAGTCAACCTTCAGAATTGTTAAGTGATGAAGAAAACGAGAAATGGTTTAATGAAATGGATAATGAAATTGAAGATGAATTAAAGTATTTGACCGATGTTTTAAGAAGAGAAGATACTAGTTTTAACTATGATTATACTGTAGCATCTAATTCATTAACCAAAGCAATAACAAAAACAATTAAAGAAAAGAATATTGACGTTGTAATTGCAGGTACAAAAGGAGCAAAAAGTTTAGCAGAAACATTTATTGGTACCAATACCATGAAAATGATTAATGCAGTTAAAGAATGCCCAATATTAGTAGTACCAATGCATTATAAGTATAAACCAGTACATCAAATAGTATTTTCAACAAATTATAAAAGGTCATTTACAGTAAATGAGTTACAGTTTTTAATGAAGTTGAGTACAATAAAAAAATGTATGCTTGAAGTTGTAAACCTCTCAGAGGAAAACTTTTTATCTGAGAATCAACAAAGAAATAAAGTAAAGTTAAGAGAGCTATTACAAGAGTTAAATGTTATTTATAAAAAGTTAGATTGGAAAGAATCTGAAACATTGACTTTAGAAAATCATATAGAAGAAACAAATAGCGAACTACTAGTTTTAATAAATCATAAATACAATTTCTTTAATCGTTTGTTGGATGAAAACGTAATAAAAAAATCGGCATTCCACAGTAAAATACCCATATTGATATTGCCAGAAATAGTTTAATTATGAAGTTCACAGAAGAATTCTATACAAGCATAGCTAATTTGTTTTATGCTGTTTCTATGGCTGATAAAAACATGACCGTAGAAGAAAAAAAAAGTATTGTTAAAAGGGTAGAAAAAAACTGGTCTACTTCAGGAAATAAATCGGACAGTGAATTAATTTATGAAACTTTAAGAGGGTTGATTAGAGAAAAGATTACTTCAGAAGAAGCTTTTGAAAGTTTTAAAAAATATTATTTAGCTCATCAAAACGAATTCTCAACAAAAGTAACTCATGATTTATTAGCCGCTTCTCATGAAATTTCTAATTCTTATGCAAGAAAAAACAAATCAGAACTCATAATTTTGGCCAGACTGTACAAATTATTTAATCTCGTATAAAGAAGCACATGACAAGGTTTATAACCAAACAAAAAAATACTAAAAATGTAGTTCCTGGAAATCCAGTTTTTGTAGGAAATCAAAAAGAAGAAAATACTAGAATACGATTAATAGGTTATGATGAAAATGAACTTGTAGAAGTTGAGCTTAAAGTCATAAGTGAACTTAAGAGTTATTTAAGTAAATACAAAAAACTTTGGATTAATATAGATGGTTTACACGATGTTAAGCTAGTAGGAGAAATAGGTAAGTTATTTGATATTCATACACTCGTTCTTGAAGATATAGTAAACACAGACCAAAGACCTAGGGTAGATATTGAAGAAAATTATATTTTTACCAGTATTAAGATGATGTTTCTAAATAAAGATAAACATCAACTAGAAGCCGAACAAGTTTCTATGTATTTGTTGAAAAACATACTTATAACTTTTCAAGAAAAAAAAGGAGATGTTTTTGAACCAGTAAGAGAAAGATTACGTAACAAAAAAGGAAGAGTTCGTAGTTATGGTGTAACATATTTAAAATATTGTTTGTTAGATGTAATAGTAGACAATTATAATTTTTTAATAGAAACTTTTGGAGAGAAAGTAGAAGAGTTAGAAGATAAAATTTTACTCCAGCCTAATAAAAATACACTACAAGAAATCAATAAATATAAAATCGAACTCAATTATTTTAGAAAAGCAATAAGACCTGCTCGTGAAGCAATAAATAATTTTAAAGGATTAAAAACAGATTTAATCACTAACGTAGAACAGCCTTTTTTTAACGATTTACACGATTTAGTTCAACGAAGTTATGATTCAGTTGAAAACTATAAAAATATGTTAAGTGAGCAGCTTACGGTATATTCTACGAATGTAAATAATCGCTTAAACGATATTATGAAGATACTAACCATATTTTCTGTAGTGTTTATTCCCATTACTTTTATTGTTGGTGTTTACGGTACAAATTTCGAATATATACCAGAGCTAAAGTATCGCAGTGGATATTTTGTAATGTGGGGTGTTATTTTGCTTACAGTGATGATTATGCTGGGGTATTTTAAATACAAAAAATGGTTTTAATGATTGTTTAAGTTTTTGAAAATTAAAATTTTGTATTTTTGTAAGGTAAAATGAAAAAAACGTTTCATAAAATAGCTTCTATTTTAATGACTTTTGTAGTATTGTTATCTACAATGTCATTTACTGTTAACAGTCACTTTTGTGGAGATTTGTTAGTGGATATAAGCTATTTTGTAAAAGCTGAATCTTGCGGAATGGATATGAAGCAAGAAACAAAAGCAGACGGTTGTTCAATAACGAAGAAAAATTGTTGTCAAGATGTAGCATCAGTAATTGAAGGGCAAGATACTCTAAAAATTACGTCTTTTGATAAACTGTCTTTTGAAAAACAAGTTTTTATAACGTCATTTTATTACAATTATAGTATTTTATTTGAAGGAATTCACAATAAAGTAGTACCTTTTAAAAACTACACCCCACCACTCGTCGTCAAGGATATCTATGTACTTGATGAAGTATATTTAATCTGATTTTTAAACAATAACTATTTGTCCTTATTAAGAAGTTCAATTAGATGATTTGTCGTATTCGATGTTTTTTAAACATCAATGTTTAATTGTTTTAAAATCATTTTTATGCTAAATAGAAGCATCAAATTTTTAATAGAAAACAAGCTAGTAGCAGTTATATTACTCGTCTTATTCGTAGGATGGGGAACTGTAAATGCTCCATTTAATTTAAATACAGGTTTTTTACCAAGTAACCCTGTAGCGGTTGATGCAATACCTGATATTGGTGAAAACCAACAGATTGTTTTTACAAAGTGGGACGGACAATCCCCACAAGATATAGAAAATCAAATAACCTACCCATTAACAACTTCTTTACTAGGAATTTCAGGAGTTAAAACAATTCGTAGTTCATCTATGTTTGGGCTATCAAGTATCTATGTCATTTTTGATGAAGGTGTAGATTTTTATTGGAGCCGCTCTAGAATTCTTGAAAAATTAAATTCACTACCAAGTAATTTATTACCAGAAGGAGTAAGTCCATCGTTAGGTCCTGATGCAACCGGTTTAGGTCAAGTTTTTTGGTATACACTAGAAGGTCGTGATGAAAATGGAGATGTAACTGGCGGTTGGGATTTACACGAATTGCGTAGTGTACAAGATTATTATGTAAAATACGCACTTTCATCAGCAAACGGCGTGTCTGAGGTAAGTTCTATTGGTGGTTATGTACAAGAATATCAAATTGATGTAAAGCCAGAGTTAATGCGTCAGTACAATATCAGTTTACAGCAAATTGTAACCGCAGTAAAGCAAAGTAACCAAGATATTGGAGCACAAACGATAGAAGTAAATCAAGCAGAATATTTAGTTCGAGGTTTAGGATATGTAAAATCAATAGCAGATATAGAAAATGCTGTGGTTACTACAGAAAACTATACTTCTATTCGTGTAAAAGATATTGCAAAAGTATCGTTAGGAGCAGAGCCTCGTAGAGGGATTTTAGATAAAGAAGGAGCAGAGGTTGTAGGAGGTGTAGTGGTAGCCCGTTACGGAGCAAATCCTTTAGAAGTAATTACCAATGTAAAAGCGAAGCTTCAAGAATTAAGTGCGGGTTTACCAAGTAAAGAATTAAAAGATGGTAGAATATCTCAATTAACAATAGTGCCGTTTTATGATCGCACAGAGTTAATTTATGAAACGTTAGATACTTTAAACGAGGCACTTACATTGGAAATACTCATAACCATTTTGGTAATTGTAGTGATGGTTTTCAATTTACGAGCGTCAGTGTTAATATCAGGACTCCTACCTGTGGCAGTATTGATGGTTTTTATTGCAATGAAAGCCTTTGGAGTTGATGCAAACATCGTAGCTTTATCAGGAATTGCTATTGCTATTGGAACAATGGTAGATGTTGGAGTCATACTCTCCGAAAACATTATTAGTCATTTAGAGAAAAGAGAAGAAACTAAGGTCATTCCGACAGAACGAGGTACGAGTGACGAGGAATCTCTATCTATTAATCAAATAGTTTATAATGCAACAGCTGAAGTTTCAGGAGCAATCGTGACTGCAGTAATGACAACTATTATTAGTTTCATTCCAGTGTTTACGATGATTGGTGCTGAAGGAAAACTATTCCGTCCATTAGCATTTACCAAAACGTTCGCATTGATCGCGGCAATTGTAGTGGCATTGTTTTTAATACCACCATTTGCAGCTGTTTTATTTAGGAAAAAGGAACTGACAAAAAACTTTAAATACATTGTAAACGGAGTTTTAATAGCATTGGGTGTTATTGCAGTGTTTTACGAGAATTGGTTAGGGTTTGTTTTAATTATATTTGGTGCAGTAGCATTATTTAGTTTATATTTCAATAAGATTAAATACAGCTTTTCACTTTCCACTTTCCATTTTAAATTTTCAAGAAATACAATCAATATTATTATATCAGCACTAGCAATTGTAGGTTTATTAGCCGAATATTGGAGACCCTTAGGAGTTGATAAAAGTATTGTTACCAATCTCTTATTTGTAGCGCTTATCTGTTTCGGGTTGTTAGGCTTTTTTAGCTTACTTCAAAAGCAGTACAATCAGATATTACAATGGGCATTGAACAACAAACTACTGTTTTTAACCATCCCGTTAACAGTATTAACTTGTGGATTTCTAATTTTTAAAAATACAGGAAAAGAGTTCATGCCTTCATTAAACGAAGGATCATTTTTATTAATGCCTACCTCTATGCCGCATTCAGGAGTAGGAGAAAACAAACGTGTATTACAGCAATTAGATATGGCGGTTGCTAACATTCCAGAAATAGCAACAGTAGTAGGTAAAGCAGGAAGAACAGATTCAGCATTAGACCCTGCACCTTTATCAATGTATGAAAACATAATTAATTACAAACCAGAATACGTTTTAAATTCTGATGGAGAACGTCAACGCTATAAGATAAATAAGGATGGGTTGTTTATGTTGAAAAATGGTAAAAGGGTAGCGAATCCAAATTTAACAGATAAGACATCAGAAGTTGCTTTTTATGAGGTTTCTTCAAATGAATTAATAGAAGATGAAGATGGTGAGTTATATCGTAATTGGCGACCAAACATCAAGTCACCTAATGATATTTGGAATGAAATCGTAAAGGTAACCAAGTTACCAGGCGTAACATCAGCACCTAAATTACAACCTATTGAAACTCGATTGGTAATGTTGCAAACAGGAATGCGAGCTCCGATGGGAATTAAAGTAAAAGGACAAGATTTAAAACAAATTGAAGCTTTTGGAGTAGAACTAGAAAGAGTTTTAAAAGAGGTGAAAGGAGTTAAAAAAGAGGCTGTTTTTGCAGATAGAATTGTAGGGAAGCCTTATTTGTTAATTGATATAGATAGAGAAAAATTAGCTCGCTACGGGATTACTATTCAAACTGTACAAGATGTATTGAAAGTAGCAGTAGGAGGTATGCAGTTATCACAAACGGTAGAAGGAAGAGAACGTTACGGAATTCGAGTTCGTTATCCAAGAGAACTACGCTCTAGCCCAACTGATTTGGAAAGTATTTATGTGCCAGTAGCAAAAGGAACACCAATTCCGTTAAGTGAATTAGCAACGATTCGTTATGAGCAAGGACCTCAAATGATTAAGAGTGAAGATACTTTTTTAATTGGGTATGTACTGTTTGATAAGTTAGATGGTTTTGCAGAGGTAAATGTAGTAGAAACTGCTCAAAATGTAATTCAACAAAAAATAGATTCAGGAGAACTAGTTGTTCCTAAAGGAATCTCCTATCAGTTTACAGGAACTTATGAAAATCAATTAAGAGCAGAAAAAACATTATCAGTAGTAGTACCATTAGCTTTGATGATTATCTTTTTAATACTGTATTTTCAGTTCCGTTCTGTAGCCACTTCATTAATGGTGTTTACAGGAATTACAGTAGCTTTTGCAGGAGGATTTATCATGATGTGGTTATACGGACAAGATTGGTTCTTGAATTTTAATGTATTTGGAGAAAATTTGCGAGAACTGTTTCAAATGCATCCAATAAATTTAAGTGTTGCCGTATGGGTAGGTTTTATTGCATTGTTTGGAATTGCAACGGATGATGGCGTGGTAATGGCAACTTATTTAACGCAAACCTTTAAAAGAGATAAACCTCAAACAATTGAAGCTATTCGCGCATCTGCATTACACGGAGGAAACAAACGTATTAGAGCATGCTTAATGACAACAGCCACCACCATTTTAGCCTTGTTGCCGGTATTAACTTCAACAGGAAGAGGAAGTGATATTATGATTCCAATGGCAATTCCTGCTTTTGGAGGAATGATTATAGATGTAACTTCGTATTTTATAGTACCTGTATTGTACAGTTGGAGAGAAGAATTTTTATTAAAACGGAAAGTTAAAAGTGAATAGTGTAAAGTGTAAAATTTTTAAATATGAGTATTTTAAAAGATAAAAGTTATGAGTTTGCACTAGAGATAGTGAAGCTTTCGCAATATTTGGTTGCTGATAAGAAGGAATATGTTTTAAGTAAGCAACTTTTAAGAAGTGGTACAGCTATAGGGGCTTTAATACGAGAAGCTGAATTTGGACAAAGTAAAAAAGACTTTATTCATAAAATGAGTATTGCCTTAAAAGAAGCTAATGAAACCTTGTATTGGTTAGACCTTTTAAAGGATACCAAGTATATAGTTGAAGATACATATTCATCGTTGCATTCAATTTGTAAAGAATTAGTAGCAATGCTAGTAAGTTCAATAAAAACAGCAAAAAAATCATTATTATGAAACGATTTATAACTTTCATATTTCATGTAACAAAGAATTGGATAGTTTTGTGTTTTTCATTTTTCAATTTTCACTTAAAACAGAAATCAACTTTTCATTTTCCATTTTTCGCTTTACATTTAAAAAGGATATGCACTTTTAGTTTTTCACTTTTAGTTTTTCACTTTTCAAATGCGCAAGATCTACAAGAATATATAAAGATAGCCTTAGAAAATAATCCAGAAGTACAACAGTTTGATACCAAGTATAAACGTATTTCTGAGAAAAAAGAAGAGGTAAATACATTTCCTAATACCGAGTTTGGAGCGGGGTATTTTGTAAGTACACCAGAAACACGTACAGGTCCGCAGCAATTTAAATTATCTGTAAAGCAAATGATTCCTTTTTTCGGAACTATAACAGCACGAGAAAACTATATATCTTCATTAGCTGATGCAGCTTATCAGGATATTGTAGTAGTAAAACGTAAACTAGTAACATCAGTAGCGCAGTTGTATTACAAGCTTTATGAAGTGAAAGCAAAACAAAAAGTATTAGACGAAAATATTGCATTACTTGAAACGTATGAAAAGTTAGCGTTAACTTCTGTTGAAGTAGGAAAAGCTTCTGTAGTCAATGTGTTAAGGTTGCAAATAAGACAAAACGAACTAGCACAACAAAAAGAAGTATTACAAGAAACTTTTTTAGGAATGCAGAAAGTATTTAATACATTATTGAATCAAAATAGTAACACACAAATTTCAGTAGTTGATAGTTTGCAAATTCCGAAAGAAGTGGATAAAATACAACCAAGTACCTTAAAGCTACACCCAGAATTAGTAAAGTTTGATAAGTTGTATACTTCTGTAGAAAAGTCTGAATTCTTAAACCAAAAAGATAAACAACCAATGATTGGTTTTGGTCTGGATTATGTAAATGTTGGCAAACGTACCGATATGAATGTGGTAGATAATGGGAAAGACATTGTAATGCCAATGGTATCGTTGTCAATTCCTATTTTTAATAAGAAAAATAAATCTATAAGCAAGCAAAATAAGTTACAGCAAGAGGAAATTTTATCACAAAAGGAACAACGATATAATACGTTAGAGTCTGTATTATACAGAGCAGTTTCAGATAGAAATGCATCCGTAATAAGTAACCGAACACAACTTATAAATTTAGAGCAAGCAAAAAATGCTGAACAAATTTTGGTAAAAAGTTATGAAACAGGAACTATAGATTTTAACGATGTGTTAGACATTCAAGAATTACAATTGAAGTTTCAAACGAATATGATTACTTCAGAAGTAAATTATTATATCCAAAGTACTATTATTAATTACCTAACTCAATAAAAGTGAAACATACATATCACATACACGGAATGACTTGTAATGGATGCCGAAGTCATGTTGAAGAAACACTGTCTAAGGTTTCAGGAGTCTCTAAGGTAACTGTTGATTTAAAAAAGTCAGAAGCAGTTATTGAAATGAATAAGCACATTTCTATTGAAGTTTTTCAAAAAGCTTTAAAAAATGATGGAGGTAGGTACAGTATTCATAAAGTAGAAGAACGTCATCATATAAAAGAGAAAAAAAAGGAAAAAGGAGTAGGCACAGGAACATTTTATTGCCCTATGCAATGTGAAGGCGATAAAACCTATGATAAACCTGGTGACTGTCCTGTTTGTGGAATGGATTTAGTTGAAGAGCAAAAAGCGGAGATAAATACAGTACAAGAATGGACCTGTCCAATGCATCCAGAAGTTGTAAAGGAAGAACCTGGAGATTGCCCTATTTGTGGAATGGATTTAGTGCCTGTAGAGCCTAGTCTTTCTGCAGAAGAGAAAACATATAATAACTTATTGAAAAAGTTTAAACTAGCTGTAGTTTTTACACTGCCAATATTTTTAATAGCAATGAGTGAAATGATTCCAAGCAATCCATTATATAATCTTTTGGAACAGAAATATTGGAATTGGGTGCAGTTTGTATTATCTATTCCTGTAGTGTTTTATGCCACTTGGATGTTTTTCGAAAGAGGCTTTAGGAGTATAAAAATGGGTAATTTAAATATGTTTACCCTAATTGCTATAGGAGCAGGTGTTTCTTGGTTGTTTAGTTTTTTTGGAATGGTCTTTCCCGATTTTTTTCCAATACAGTTTAAAACCGAATCAGGAGCAGTACATGTATATTTTGAAGCTGCTACGGTTATTTTAACCTTGGTATTATTAGGGCAGTTGTTAGAAGCACGAGCACATAGCAAAACCAATTCTGCAGTAAAAGAGTTGTTAAAGCTAGCACCCAATAAAGCTATAAAGATTGAAAACGAGCAAGAGGTTGAGGTAAGTATTGATAAAATAGTTATTGGAGATGTTTTAAAAGTAAAACCAGGAGAAAGAATCCCTGTAGATGGAAAACTAACAGAAGGAACCACAACCGTAGATGAATCGATGATTACAGGTGAGCCAATTCCAGTAAATAAAACAGTAGGAGATGCTGTAAGTAGCGGAACCATTAATGGAAACCAAACCTTTTTAATGGAAGCAGAAAAAGTTGGAAGTGATACATTATTGTCACAAATCATTCATATGGTTAATAAAGCAAGTAGAAGTCGTGCACCTATTCAGAATTTAGCAGATAAAGTATCTGCTTATTTTGTTCCGATAGTAATAATTATTTCAATAATAACCTTTATAGTTTGGGCTATATGGGGACCAAAACCATCATATGTATATGCATTTGTAAATGCGATTGCAGTATTAATTATTGCATGCCCCTGTGCTTTAGGGTTAGCAACACCAATGTCTGTAACTGTTGGAGTTGGAGAAGGAGCACAAAATGGTGTTTTAATTAAAAAAGCGGAAGCTTTACAAAAAATGGATGCTGTAGATACGCTTATTATTGATAAGACAGGAACCATCACTGAAGGAAAACCAACCGTAGAAAAAGTAGGAGTATTTGTTAATAATTTAAGTGAAAAAGAAATACTTAGCTATATCGTTTCTTTAAATAGTAATAGCGAACACCCATTGGCAGAAGCTACCCTTAAGTATGCGAAAGAACAACAAGTAGAAGGGTTAAAAACAAGTGCGTTTAAAGCTATAACAGGAAAAGGGGTTGAAGGCACTGTAAGCGAAAAAAAAATAGCTTTAGGAAACCCTAAAATGATGGAGTATGGCAATGCGCAAATAACTAAGGAAATGCATAATGAAGCTAAAAATTATCAAAAACAAGGAAAAACAGTATCTTTTTTAGCAATAAACAATACTGTTGTAGGATATGTTGTAATTGGTGATAGAATTAAAAGAACAAGTGCTAACGCTATTAAAGAATTACAAAAAAAAGGGATTGATGTAGTGATGCTTACAGGCGATAATTATAATACAGCACAAGCAGTAGCAACTGAATTACAATTAGCAGATTTTAAAGCAGATATGTTGCCAGAAGATAAACTACAAGAAGTAACGCAGTTACAAGAAAAAGGAAGAATAGTAGCTATGGCGGGTGATGGGATTAACGATGCACCAGCCTTAGCTAAAAGTGATATAGGAATTGCTATGGGTACCGGAACCGATGTAGCTATTGAAAGTGCGATGATAACCTTAGTAAAAGGCGATTTACAGGGTATTGTGAAAGCGAGAAATTTAAGTCACGCAGTAATGAAAAATATAAAACAGAACCTATTTTTTGCATTGATTTATAATACACTGGGTATTCCAGTTGCAGCAGGAGTGTTGTATCCGTTCTTTGGAATATTCTTATCACCTATGATAGCCGCATTGGCCATGAGTTTTAGCTCGGTTTCTGTAATAGCAAATGCACTACGATTACGAAATATTAAAATATAAGAAATGAAAAAATATATAATTTACATAGGAATTTTAATTACCGGATTATTCTTAGGGTGGTTATTATTTGGAGAGTCTTCTGAAAATAAAGAAGAGCATAATCATACTACTGCAGAAACAAATAAAATGTGGACCTGTTCTATGCATCCACAAATTATGCAACCAGAGCCAGGTGATTGCCCTATTTGTGGGATGGATTTAATTCCTGCGGAAGTTGGAGCAGAAGGATTAGATGTAAATCAGTTTAAATTAACCAAAAATGCCTTGGCTTTAGCGAATGTACAAACTACGGTAATTGGTAATACAATTAATACGGATAATATAATTATAGTATCAGGAAAAATAGCAGAAAACGAAAAATCAAATGCAGTACAAGTAAGTTATTTTGCAGGAAGAATAGAACGTTTAAATGTAAATTTTACAGGAGAAAAAATAAGCAAAGGGCAGTTGTTGGCAACGGTATATTCTCCAGAGTTGGTAAAAGCGCAACAAGAATTGTTAACAGCAGCATCTTTAAAAGAAAATCAACCCGCATTGTACAAAGCAGTTAGAAATAAGTTGAAATTATGGAAGCTGTCAGAGAAACAAATCAATCAAATAGAAGAAACAGGAAAAGTAAAAGAAAACTTTCCTGTATATGCTACAGTTTCAGGTACGATTTCAGAAAAATTGGTAGCACAAGGAGATTATGTAAGTCAAGGACAAGTTTTATTGAAAATAGCTAATTTGAATTCGGTTTGGGCAAATTTTGATGTGTACGAAAATCAAATCAGTAATTTTAAAGTAGGTCAAAGCATAATAATTACTAGTAATGCGTATCCTAATGAAACTTTTAAAGCTAAAATTTCATTTATTAACCCTGTTTTAAACTCAAAAACTCGTACAGTAACTATGCGTGCTATGTTGGTTAATAGTGACCAAAAGTTTAAACCAGCTATGTTTGTTATAGGGAAAGTAGAAGCTAAGGAAAATAAAACAGAAGAACAAGTAAGTATTCCTGCAACAGCAGTGTTGTGGACGGGTAAACGTTCAGTTGTATATGTAAAACCTGAGGCAAATAAACCAGTTTTTGAAATGCGTGAGGTTGTGTTAGGAGAACGAGTGGGTGAGAATTATCAAATAAAAAAAGGGTTAGATTTAGGGGAAGAAATTGTAACAAATGGAGTGTTTACGATAGATGCTTCTGCACAATTGCAAGGAAAAAAATCAATGATGAATCATATGAAAGAAATAGTAGAATCATTTGAGGTTCCAGAAAAGTTTAAAGAGCAATTACAAAAAGCGTACAATAATTATATTGTTTTAAAAGATGCTTTGATAAAAACAGATGCAGGGGCAGCTAAAATAAACGCTGAAAACCTTAAAAGAGATTTAGAGATGATTGATATGAAGTTACTTGCTAGTGAATCGACACATAAAGAATGGATGATGTTGATTCCAGTGTTAAAAACAAAAAGTGAAAAAATAGCACAGGCTTCAGATGTTAATATACAGCGAAAGCACTTCAAAGTATTGTCAGAACATTTTATTATAGCAGTTCAATCTTTCGGAATTAAAGAAGTTACTTACAAACAATACTGTCCTATGGCGGATAATGATAAGGGAGCTTATTGGCTAAGTAAAGAAAAACAAGTGTTAAATCCGTATTTTGGCGACATGATGCTAAAATGTGGTGAAGTAAAAGAAACAATAAATAATAATTAAATATCAATTCAAAATGAGAAAAGTAATCTTAGGAGTAGCTATGTTGGCTACTATCAGTTTAGCAAGTTGTAAAAACGAAGCAAAAAAAGAAACAGAAACAGAAACAAAAACAAAAGAAGTAGCAATGACTACAGCTGCTTTTGGGGTAAGAGGTAACTGCGGAATGTGTAAAAGTACTATAGAAAATGCAGTAAAAGGTGTTGATGGAGTTGCATCGGCAGATTGGGATAAGTTAAAAAAACAAATCAACGTATCGTTTGATGATTCTAAAACTAATTTAGATGCAATTCACAATGCAATTGTAGCATCTGGTTATGATACTGATAAATTTGAAGGAAATGAAGAAGCCTACGGTAATTTACCAGGTTGTTGTCAATTCGATCACAACATGGAAATGAGCTTAAAAGGTGATGTAAAACCAGACGAAAAGTCTAATCACTAAGTAAAAAAAAGTGTAATGAATTTAAAAACTCATTACACTTTTATTTTTTTGGAAACTTTATAAAAGATAAAAACCAATAATTCTAAGATTGAATTACTGGTTTTTGTGACCTCGGCAGGATTCAAACCTGCAACCTCTTGAGCCGTAATCAAGTGCACTATTCAGTTATGCTACGAGGCCTTTTTGCGGGTGCAAATATAAGAATGTTTTTTAAATTGTAAAGCAAAAAGAAGTTTTTTTTGCTCTTTTTAAAATTATTTCTCGTCCGCTATTTCTTGTTTAAAATTATTAATAGTAGGCTGTGCTTTTTCAAGGTCTGATTCATAGATAAATACGTCAACAGAATTGCCTAAAGTTCCAAAGCCAGCTAATCTTCCAGCTTCTTTATTGTCTTTAACTAAAAACGGAACGTCAATTTGATTAAGTAGCTGACTTAATCGGTTTACAAAGATTTGAGATCCTGAGAAAACTTTAATATGCTTGTTCATAATGGTATATTTTAATCTAACGAATGTATTGTAACATAAGCACGCCATCCAATAATAGCTAATTGAAATTTTGATGCTTTAGAGATATCCAATTCTTTTTTAGTAAAAGAAGGTAAAAGAGCCTTATTTAGCTTGGCTAAAAACTTAAAAAAACTTTTTTTCATTAGTCATTGATTCTATATCAAAAATAACGAAAATAATTCAGTGTAAATCAGAAAGTAAGCTAAACTTACTTTCTGATAAGTATATGTATTTTTATTTATTTTTCTTTTCCATCATTTTCTTGGCAAGTTCGGCGCCAATTAACGACTCTAGCAAATTCCCACTGTTTCTGTTTTTACTTCCTTCAATATAAGTTGAAGGCAATCGTAAGTCTTTAATTTGTTGTGCCACTCCAACAGCTGTTTTGTAATCCCATTCAGCCCTTTCTTGTGGTGTTAAACCAGCACTTACTAATTTTGCATTTTCATAGTATTGAGCATCGGCAGCAACTTTTTTACTTTTTGCTTTATACTCTTCAACTTCAAACTGTTTTTTCTCTTTGATTAAATTAAATTCAGCAACTTTAGCCTCTGTTTCTGCAGCGATGGTTTGTTGAATTTGTTCTTTCTCTAAACGAGCGCGTTCTTTTGCTTTTTCAGCTTCTCCTTTTGCTTTTTCTTTTTGAGCACGATAAAACTCGCGTTCAGCTTGTTGTTTCTCTAACTGTGTTTGTGCTACTTCTTCTTTTTGAAGCTGTAAGCGCTTATCGAAAGTCTCTTCCCAGTCGATTTCATTTACAACGGCTTGTACAACAGTTAGACCGTATGATTTTAACGAGTTTCCTTTAACACGCACAGGCTGACCATCACTCATTTTAATTCTAAACCTTTTTTGACGAGACTCTTTGTTAGGAACAGTTCTTACAACCGTACTGTCACCAATGATGTCAGGTTTTTGATTTTCTATATACTCTTCTAATACATACATTCCGTTTTCTAATTGATCTTGAAAATAACGGTCAAAATCAGCAGCTTGTCCAGAGATGTAATCTTGAGCAGCCATTAACTTACAGGTGTTTTTTATAGACTGGTCTATGTTAGGTACAATACGTGAACGAATTAAATTTTTCTCAGTCTTATTCCTGTCAGCAACCGATAAAAATTGATCTTGATCACTAGTATTTATACTAATTACGATAGAAGTAGCAATTTGACCTTTTACCGCATCATTAAACTCCCATTGACGTGCTTTATCTACATAAGCATATTTACTCTGGTCGCCTAACCTGCCCTCTTCATTAGGTATTACATACTTAATAGGTATCTCAAACTGAATAGGAATCAAACGTCCCCACATTTTAGTTTTAATTCCTTGTTGAAATACAGCTTTTTGTCCACCCCAAGGGTATTGTACTGCGTAAGCTGTACCAGGTTCAGCATAAAAGAACATACCTGTTATAATACTCATAATAATCCCGATGAATAAAAACTGTAAACTTCTTTGAGTAGTAAACCAGTTAAGAACTTTGTTGTTTTTGATAATTGAGTTTAAGATAATAGAAATTACCCCGGTAATGATTAATAAAATTCCGATAAATGTTAACATAATAGCAATGTTTTGAATTGATGATTAATAAATAGTTTGTAAAATGGTGATTGCAATTTTTAGCGCAAAAGTAATTAGTTTTAATATTAGTATGATCATTAATTTTAATGTTTTTAGTTAGTAAAAATGGTGAATTCCGGAATTGTTTTTTCAATATAGGGCAAAGGAAATA
This sequence comes from Tenacibaculum sediminilitoris, assembly GCF_964513795.1. Classification (NCBI taxonomy): domain Bacteria; kingdom Pseudomonadati; phylum Bacteroidota; class Flavobacteriia; order Flavobacteriales; family Flavobacteriaceae; genus Tenacibaculum; species Tenacibaculum sediminilitoris. Next base: position 45,262 of record NZ_CAZEQR010000048.1, read on the forward strand.
TAGCAGCCAAATTTTCAAATAAGATTTAATTTATTTGAATATGTAAATGAAGTTTAAAAAACATATTTTGTTATAATATGTAAGGATTTCTTCTTTATTTTGGTTTTAATATGAAATACAAAATAGTTAAAAAACATATTATTTGTAATAATCTAAAGGGGGGTTTTATAGAGTTAATAAAAACCAAAGGAAAAATCATTCTTTTCTAGAGGTAATTTTACTCTTTTGATTTTTTTAATCTCAAAAAGTGAAGTTTTCAATGTGCATTTTTCAGACTCTTTTTCTATATCAAAACTTCAATACAAAAGAGTATCTTCGCTCCAAAATTATTTTATGAGTATTTTATACATTATTATAGGATTAATATTTTTGGTGTTGGGCGGAAATTGGTTGTTAAAAGCAGCAGTAGCTTTATCTTTAAAACTAGACATACCAAAGATTATTATAGGTATGACGGTGGTGTCTTTTGCAACATCAGCACCAGAGTTAATTGTGAGTATAAAATCGGCTTTAAACGGAGCTACAGGTTTAGCGGTAGGAAATGTAATTGGATCAAATATAGCAAACTTAGGTTTGGTTTTAGGAATTACGGTAATACTATCGTCAATTGATGTAGAAAAGAGTTTTTACAAAACAGATTGGCCAGTAATGATGATTGCTTCATTAATGTTGTATTTTTTTGTAGCAAACGATAAAATAATACAGTTTTATGAAGGAGTTATCTTGTTTACAATGCTTATAGCTTTTTTAATTTATTTATTACGTTTTCAAAAGCAAGCTGTTGTTGATGAAATGCCAGAAGATGATGAAGAGTTGCCACTATATAAGATAGTGCTATTTTTGGCTATTGGAGGCTTAGGCTTATGGGGAGGTTCAGAATTATTAATTAACGGTTCAGTAACTTTAGCTAAGAGTTTGGGTGTAAGTGATGCTATAATTGGAGTTACAATAGTGTCTGTAGGAACAAGTGTTCCTGAATTAGCCGCATCGATAATTGCTGTTATAAATAAAGAAAAAGCAATTTCATTAGGAAATTTAGTAGGATCTAACGTGTTTAATATTTTAGCGGTTTTAGGTATTACTGCAATGATAACTCCTGTGGAAGTGAAACCAGATGCGTATAGTTTAATAAATAACGATATTTATTGGATGTTAGGTGTTTCATTTGTAATATTACCATTAGTGTTCTTTCCTAAAGGAATGCGTCTTGGGTGGAGAGATGGAATTATCTTATTAGGAGCATATGCTACTTTTATATATGTAACAATTTCGTAAAAAAAAATAGTCTTAACATAAAAAAAAAAGCCGCTATCAGCGGCTTTTTTAGTTGTGTTGTTGTATTTGTTAATTATATATTGGCAGTTTTTACAGTTTCTATAATTCTACCAGCTACTTTATAAGGATCGGCGTTTGAAGCAGGTCTTCTGTCTTCTAGCCAACCTTTCCATCCTTTTTCTACCGTGATAATAGGAATACGGATTGAAGCACCTCTATCAGAAACACCATAACTAAAGTCAGATACATGAGCAGTTTCATGTAAACCAGTTAAACGTTCATCGTTATTAGCTCCATATACATCCATATGTTCATCGGTAACAGGTCTAAATGCTTCACAAATTTTCTCGTAAGTTTCTTGAGAACCACAAGTTCTTAAAACAGTGTTAGAGAAATTAGCATGCATACCCGAACCATTCCAGTCACCTTTTATTGGTTTTGGGTGGTATTCAATATAATAACCATACTTTTCAGTTAAGCGGTCTAATAAATAACGAGCGATCCAAATTTCATCACCTGCTTTTTTAGCACCTTTTGCAAATAATTGGAATTCCCATTGTCCTGGAGCAACCTCTTGGTTAATTCCTTCAAAATTTAAACCTGCCTCAATACATAAGTCAGCGTGCTCTTCAACAAAATCTCTTCCCCAAGTGTATCGTCCTCCTACAGAACAATAGTACTTTCCTTGAGGTCCAGGGAACCCACCGCGTGGAAACCCTAAAGGTAAGTCAGTTTTAGTATCCATTAAGAAATACTCCTGCTCAAAACCAAACCAAAAATCATTGTCATTATCATCAATTTTAGCACGTGCATTAGATGCGTGTGGAGTACCATCTGCATTTAAAACTTCAGACATCACTAAAAAACCATTTTTTCTAGTAGGATCAGGATAAATAGCAACAGGTTTTAGTAAACAATCAGAAGCACCTCCAGAAGCTTGTTCTGTAGAACTTCCATCGAAAGACCAAATAGAGCAATCTTCTAATTTACCACTAAAGTCATCTTCTACTTTAGTTTTACTACGCATGTTTTGAGTTGGTTCATGACCATCTAACCAAATGTATTCTAATTTTGATTTACCCATGATTTCTGTTTTTGTTTTTATGGAATTAAATATGAGGCAAAAATGAGTATTTTTTATGGTAAAGCAAAATTTTAAGGGGTATTTTTGTTTTAAATAACGTTAATTTAATGTTGACCCCTATTTTTTTAGGGGGTGTTTGTTTTTAAAAGTGTATTTTTGATGTTTTAATCTAATACTTTGTATATGTCAATTTTAAGATTCAATGCGTTAAAGGAAGTTTTAAACAGAAAACCAATAACAATAGAAGAAAATAAACGTCGTTCAGAATTGTTTGGTAAAAATGTATTTAATGAACAAGCAATGCGTCAGTACATGACCAAAGAAGCGTACCAAAGTGTAATGGATGCTGTTGAGTTTGGAGCTAAGATAGATAGAAAAACAGCTGATCAGATTGCAGTGAGTATGAAAGATTGGGCATTGTCTAAAGGCGCAACTCATTATACACATTGGTTTCAGCCGTTAACAGGTGCAACAGCAGAAAAGCATGATGCATTTTTTGAAACTGTTGAAGGAGGAGGTGCAATGGAGAAGTTTGATGGAGGTCAATTAGTACAACAAGAGCCAGATGCCTCTAGTTTTCCTAATGGAGGAATTCGAAATACGTTTGAAGCTCGTGGGTATACCGCTTGGGATCCAACATCACCAGCGTTTATTTATGGCACTACTTTATGTATCCCTACAGTTTTTGTAGCATATACAGGGGAAGCATTAGATAATAAAGCACCATTATTAAGAGCATTACAAGCAGTTGATACAGCAGCCACAGCAGTTTGTAAATATTTTGATAAAAATGTGAGTAAAGTAAACGCAACCTTAGGTTGGGAGCAAGAATACTTTTTGATTGATACGGCATTAGCAGCAGCTCGCCCAGATATAATGATGACAGGAAGAGCGTTGTTAGGGCATTCACCTGCAAAAGGACAACAATTAGACGATCATTATTTTGGTTCTATACCTACACGAGTATTGAGTTTTATGCGCGATTTAGAAAATGAATGTATGTTGTTAGGAGTACCTGTTAAAACACGGCATAATGAGGTAGCACCGAATCAGTTTGAGTTAGCACCAATTTTTGAAGAAGCTAACTTAGCAGTAGATCATAATTCGTTACTAATGGATGTGATGGAAAAAGTATCGCAACGTCATAATTTTAAAGTGTTATTCCATGAAAAACCATTTGCAGGAATCAATGGCTCAGGAAAGCATAATAACTGGAGTTTGTCTACCAATACAGGGGTTAATTTATTAAGTCCAGGTAAAACTCCGATGAAGAATTTACAATTTTTAACCTTTTTTGTAAATACAATTAAAGCAGTTCATGATTACGAAGAGTTAATCAGAGCATCGATAGCAAGTGCGAGTAACGATCATCGTTTAGGAGCTAATGAAGCACCACCAGCAATCATATCAGTTTTCATAGGTTCACAATTATCATCCGTATTAGATGAATTAGAAAATGTAACGAAAGGAAAATTATCACCAGAAGAGAAAACAGATTTAAAATTAAATATTGTAGGTAAAATTCCTGAAATTTTATTAGACAATACCGATAGAAACAGAACCTCGCCTTTTGCTTTCACAGGAAATAAATTTGAGCTACGTGCCGTAGGTTCATGGGCTAACTGTGCAGGACCTATGACGGTGTTAAACACTATTATAGCAAGACAATTAAATGAATTTAAAGAAGAAGTAGATAAATTAATAGACACCAAAAAACTTAAAAAAGACGAGGCTATATTTAATGTATTAAGAGAATACATTAAAGCATCAAAAAGTATTCGATTTGAAGGAGATGGGTATGGAGAAGCTTGGGAAAAAGAAGCAAAGAAAAGAGGTTTGTCGAATAATAAAACAACTCCAGAGGCATTAAAAGCAAAAGTTTCTAAAAAAGCAATTTCACTTTTTGAAGAAATGGGCGTAATGAATAAGGTTGAAGTAGAAGCACGTCATGAAATTGAGTTAGAAGAATACTCAAAGAAAATACAAATTGAAAGTAGAGTATTAGGTGATATTGCAAGAAACCATATTATACCAATTGCTATTCAATACCAAAATACCTTAATAGAAAACGTAAGAGGACTAAAAGAAATTTTTGGAAATAATTTTGAGAGGTATGCCAATGAACAAATTGATTTAATTCAGAAAATATCAAACCATATTGCAGAAATTAACTCTAAAGTAGAAGATATGGTTGAAGAACGTAAAAAAACCAATAAGCTAGAAGGACAAAAAAATGCAGATGCTTACTGCAACAAAGTGAAACCTTATTTTGATGAAATTCGTTATCACTGTGATAAATTAGAATTGATGGTAGATGATAATTTATGGCCTTTAACTAAGTACAGAGAATTATTGTTTACAAGATAGTTAATGAAGAACGAATTAAACTTTGAGAAAACAAATTCTAAAGATGAGAATTTTGTTAGTTTGGTACAAGAACTAGATGCGTACCTTTCTGGAGTTAATGGAAGTCAAGATGAGTTTTTTAGACAGTTTAATACCATAGAAGCATTACCTTATGTAATTGTAGGTTATATAGGAACAATACCTGTAGGCTGTGGAGCATTTAAAATAGTTGAGGATAAAACAGTAGAGGTAAAACGAATGTACGTCAAACCAATATACAGGAAAAAAAATATAGCTACCTTAATTCTAAAGAAACTGGAAGAATGGGCAAGAGAAGAGCAGTTTTGCTCTATTGTTTTAGAAACTAGTAAAACCATGCAACCAGCAGTACACTTGTATGAGAAAAATGAATATGCCATTATACCTAACTATGGCTCTTATAAAAGTGTAGAATCAAGTATATGCTTTAAAAAAGAACTAAACTCCTTTTAAGTTAATTGTCAGTTACTATAAATAGAGATAAATATGGTAGATATAACAAAGCTTACCCAAAATCATTGGAAAAAGGTAGCCGAAATTTACGAAGAAGGAATTGCTACTAAAAATGCTACCTTTAGAACAAAAGTACCTAGTTGGAAAGAATGGAATGTATCACATCATCAACACTCTAGGTTTATAGCTGTAGAAAAAGATAAACTATTAGGTTGGTGTGCTATAGCCCCAGTATCAACAAGGTTTGAATATAGAGGAGTAGCAGAAGTAAGTGTATATGTAAAACAAGGAGTGGTAGGGAAAGGAGTAGGAAGTTTATTGATGGACGCTGTTGTAAAATCTTCAGAAGAAAATGGCATTTGGACGTTGTATTCAAGTCTATTTCCCGAAAACGAAGCAAGTGTTAAGTTACATCTTAAATACGGTTTTCGAAAGATAGGATATCGAGAAAAAATAGCACAGTTAGATGGAGTTTGGAGAGATACCGTTTTGTATGAAAGACGAAGTAAAAAACAACAATTACTTTGATAGTTTACTGTTTTTAAAGTAATTTCGCGGCAACAACAACACAACACATGAGTAACGAAGTATCTAAACGCTACGCACAACGCGGAGTATCGGCATCTAAAGAAGATGTACACAACGCAATCAAGAACATTGATAAAGGATTATTTCCAAAAGCTTTCTGTAAAATTGTTCCAGATTATTTAACGAATGATGATGATTACTGTTTAATTATGCATGCTGATGGGGCAGGAACAAAATCGTCTTTAGCATATATGTACTGGAAAGAAACAGGAGATATTTCTGTATGGAAAGGGATTGCTCAAGATGCTTTAATCATGAATATTGATGATTTATTGTGTGTAGGAGCTACTGATAATATTATGTTGTCTTCTACCATTGGGAGAAACAAAAACAATATTCCAGGGGAAGTTTTATCAGCAATTATTAACGGAACAGAAGCGTTAATTAATGAGCTGAAGGAATTTGGAGTTACGATTCATTCAACTGGAGGGGAAACTGCCGATGTAGGAGATTTAGTTCGTACAATAATTGTTGATTCTACCGTAACTGCTCGTATGAAACGTACAGATGTGATTGATAATGCAAACATCAAAAAAGGAGATGTAATTGTTGGTTTAGAATCTTTCGGACAAGCTACTTACGAGAAAGAATATAATGGAGGTATGGGAAGTAATGGGTTAACATCTGCACGTCACGATGTGTTCCATAAATATTTAGCTGAAAAATACCCAGAAAGTTTTGATGCTTCTGTACCATCAGATTTAGTGTATTCAGGAAACACAAAATTGACAGATGAAGTAGCAGATTCTCCTATTGATGCAGGTAAGTTAGTATTGTCACCAACAAGAACATATGCACCAATTATTAAAGAAATTTTATCAAAATTCTCTTCGAAAGAGGTACATGGAATGATTCACTGTTCTGGTGGAGCACAAACAAAAATCTTACATTTTGTAGATAACTTACATATTGTAAAAGATAATATGTTTCCAATTCCACCATTATTCAAACTAATACAAGAGCAGTCAAAAACCGATTGGAAAGAAATGTATCAAGTATTTAACTGTGGTCATAGAATGGAATTGTACGTATCTCAAGAAGTAGCAGAAGATATTATTGCTATTTCAAAATCATTCAATGTAAATGCGCAAGTTGTTGGAAGGGTAGAAGCTTCGGAGAAAAAACAATTAACTATTAAAAGCGAATACGGAACTTTTGAATATTAATTCATCAAGATATAAATAATATAAAATCCTCAGAGAAACCTGAGGATTTTTTTATTTCATTTTATCAAACACAAAATCAATAGAAAACTTGTCGTTAGCTACGGTAGCTTTTAGTTGGCTGTTCTCTTTCCAGTAATGAATAGAAGTAGGGAATTCATTCTGTTTATTTTCTGCAGTAAAAGAAGTATCTGTTTGTTGTGTAAAAGCAAATAAAGTAGGATTTTCATTTACACCAGTTACTTGCAAAAACAACGAATCATTTTTAGTAATGATGCGTAAGACTTCTTTAAATAAAGTATCGTTTTTTTGTATGGAAAAACCAATTCCAGAAAAATCACTTTTCCAAAACTCGTAAGTCCTTTTATCAGCTTCGTTATGAATACGTTCCCACTTACCAAATAACCAAGTTGGCTTTGTAATTTTCTTTTCTTGTTGACAAGAAAAAAGTAGCGTACAAGTAAAAAATAAGATTAAAAAACGCATAACAAAAGCCTTAATGAACTAAAGATATGAATAAAATTCGATAAAAAATCGTAAATTCGCACCCCAAGAAAAGATACTATGCTAGATAAATTACAGATAGTTAAACAACGTTATGATGAGGTTTCAGATTTAATCATCCAACCAGATGTTATTTCTGACCAAAAACGTTATGTACAATTAAATAAAGAATATAAAGATTTAGGTAAGGTTGTAAAAAAAGCAGACGAGTACCAAACTTTATTAAATAATATAGAAGAGGCTAAAGAAATCATTGCTGACGGTTCGGATGCAGAAATGGTTGAAATGGCTAAAATGGAAATGGACGAAGCGAAAACTCGAATTCCAGAATTGGAAGAAGAGATTAAGTTTTTACTAATTCCGAAAGATCCAGAAGATTCAAAAAATGCAGTAGTAGAATTACGTGCGGGTACTGGTGGAGATGAAGCGAGTATTTTTGCGGGTGATTTGTTTAGAATGTATACCAAGTACTGTGAAAGTAAAGGATGGAAAGTTTCTACGGTAGATTTTTCTGAAGGAACTAATGGAGGATTTAAAGAAATTCAGTTTGAGGTTACTGGAGAAGATGTATACGGAACCTTAAAATTTGAAGCAGGTGTGCACCGTGTACAACGTGTGCCACAAACAGAAACACAAGGGCGTGTACATACATCGGCAGCAACTTGTATGGTGTTTCCAGAAGCAGAAGAGTTTGATGTAGAAATCAACCCAAAAGATGTACGTATTGATTTTTTCTGTTCATCAGGACCAGGAGGACAGTCGGTAAACACTACCTATTCAGCAGTTCGTTTAACACACATCCCTACAGGATTAGTAGCGCAATGTCAAGATCAAAAATCACAGCATAAAAATAAAGAGAAGGCTTTTAAAGTATTGCGTTCTCGTTTGTATGATATGGAGTTGGCTAAAAAGCAAGAAGCTGATGCTGCTAAACGTGGTTCGATGGTAACGTCTGGAGATCGTTCAGCAAAAATTAGAACATACAATTATCCGCAAGGACGTGTAACAGATCACAGAATAGGATTAACTTTATACGATTTGTCAAATATTGTAAACGGAGATATTCAAAAAATTATAGACGAGTTAATGCTCGCAGAAAACACTTCTAAGTTAAAAGAATTAGGAGAAACTATTTAATTAAAAGGCGTTACTACGATAGTAACGCCTTTTTTAATGTCTCAAATTCTTGTAGAGCCGATAAATTAAACATACCTTTGCACAATATTAATGTTCTGTCCTTTTAGGAGAAAATCTACAAGTCTTTATACTATTTTCTGTTATCATCAGATTCCATAGTCTTCAGTTGCTTTACAAAGCGTTTTCAATAGAATTTTTAATTTAAAATAATTATCATGTAAATCATAGTTAATACTATGTATAGTATTGTGCTGTAATTTATATGACTTAAAGTATGTCTAATAATAAAACCTTATAGTATGTTAAGAATAGTTGTAAAAGAAGGTGAAAATATCGATAGAGCCTTAAAGCGTTACAAGCGTAAATTTAGAAACGTAAAAGTTTTGCAAGAATTAAGAGAAAGAAAGCAATATACGAAGCCTTCTGTAACAAGAAGAGCACAAATTCAAAAAGCAGCTTACAAAGAGCAGTTATTTAAAGAAGAATAGTAGTATCGCTATATAAAATACAAAAGCGCAACCAAATGGGTTGCGCTTTTTTGTTTGTGTAAAGTTAATAATTATCACGTTTTCTTTTTAAAAACTTAATTAAACCAATTGCGATTGTAAAAGCTATTAACAATATAAGTATAGATTTGATTTGAAACATTTAATAGATGATGATTTTGGATATGAAATTACAGTAAATAATTCTATTTTCTTCTTATTTTAAAAAGTAACAAAAACAATTTGTTTATTCTATATTAAAAAAAGAAACCAAAAATATGGCAATTTTAAAGTTGAGTTTACTAACTTTAAGTCTAAACTGTCATTATGAAACATAGCAAATTTAGCGAGAGTCAAATTATCAAAGCTCTCAAGGAAAATGAACAAGAAAGATCCGTTGGGAATTTATCACGCGAATTAGGTATTGATAAGAGTACGTTTTGTTATTGACGTAAGAAAACAGTGGTATGGAAAAGCAAGAGTTAAAGCGTCTGAAAGATTTAGAGGATGAAAACCTTAAACTTAAACAGATGTAAGTCTTGATAATAAAAAGTTAAAGGATATATTGTCAAAAAAGTTCTAAGACTCTTCCGACAAGAGTGTTCGTGTAAAAGATCTAATCAAACACTATGTTATTTCAATTTCAAGAGCATGTAAAGTTGTAGGTTTTAAGCATATTCAATGTTATTGATGATTGTAATAGTGAAGCTATAGTAATAAACGCTGGACTTACTTATTCAGCTCGAGCAGTTCTAGAAACACTTAAAAATTTAAAATAAGAGATAGGAGTGCCAAAGTATGTTAGATGTGACAATGGTCCAGAATTTATTTCTAAAACGCTTAAGAACTGGTTCATAATAATCAAATATACTCAGCCAGATAAACCTACAAAAAAGGGCTATATAGAACGTTTCAACCGCTTTTTTTTTAGATAAGATGACAAATTTAATCATCCTCATAAATCGTTAGGTAATATATCTCCTAAAGAATTTAAATTCTTTATCAAACCTGACATTAATAATAATTAATTGTCGAATTTAAAGGCACCTTAAAAAAGGGAAGCCTACATTACTATCTAAACTAGAGAGATTACTAGAGGAAATGGGAAAACAAGTTAAAATAACTTTTTTAAGAAGGAAACTTAGTATTGAAAAAAAAGGTAAGCCTTTTATTTTCAAGTACTTGCGTAAAGGTGTTAACTGTGACTTTCTTTCTAAAGAAGTGTCCTAATTAATAGAACAACATGAAGCACTTAAAATAAAACTCAACTAAAATAAAACTTACCAACATGAAAAAAACTACTTTTTTACAAGGAGGCATGAAGGAGGTGTTGTTAATATTTGTGTTAGCTTTTAGTATAACAGCTAATGCTCAAATAACACCATTTACCATGACTCTTACCCCCACAGACGAAACCTGTACGGGAAATGGAGAAATTACTATTGATATAAATGGAACACAAACTGGGGCTGATTTTGAGCTTCAATTCTACCAATTACCTAATACGGCAACGTCTTATGCGGTAAATACAGCAACCTCGGGGGGGAACACTTTACAGTATATAAAGACGAATTTGCCTAGTGGCAATTGGCAAGTAACAGCTATACAAACCGTTGGAATTGAAACCAACCAACAAACAGCTACCGTTACTATTGGAGATAATAGAGTGCCTTTAGCCTTTACGGCAAAATCCGATTTGTTATGTGCAAACGAACATGAAGTTAATGTAAATGTAACGGCAGGAAACCCGGTTACATACGAATTGCGAGACATTACAAACAATGTAGTTATTACACCGCAAGCCTCTAGTACTTTAAGTCCGGTAGCTGCTGGCGATTATATTGTGGTAGTAACCGATGTTTGTGGTGATTCGGCTTCTTTAGGAATTACCATTGCCGATATCTCGGTAAATTATTCAGTATTTAGAAAGGTAAGGAGTATATATGGTTTTTATGCACTGGAAGATTGTAGTACCTATAATCATATTGATAGAGTATTATTTAACGGTAGTGCCAATGCAATACCGGATGCCTTATTCCCTATACAACTAACCTATACGGTTGAAGACCCTTTAGGAGGAGCACCTACCGTAATTAACAGTACATGGAATAGTGGTACTTACGAAGAACAGGTGTCCATACCTTTTTATGATGGGCAAACCTATAACTATACGGTAGATTTAGTAGATGCTTGTGGTAATACCTATTCGCAAACAGATATAATTAGAGCAGCCCCTAATTTTAGAATTATTTCATTTGCATCACAAGTATGTGGGCAACGATACCTTCGTCTTGATTTAATTCAGCAATTTTTAACTCCTTTTGATGTAACTTTTACTGATTATCCGGCAGGTTTTGATCCTTCAGGTTATAACGCCAATTATACTGCGGGAACTTACACAGCCTCTTTTAATACATTAGGTAATCTCTTTTTCGGAGACGATACAAACCCAGTACCTGATGGCAGCTACACCATAGTTATTACTGATAGTTGTGGACGTACCGTAACAAGATCTATTACGGCAACTTCAAATACCAATTTTTCTTTAGTTAAAAGCAGAGTTCATAATGGTTGTGCTGATGATGAAGGTAATATGCTGTTGTATATACGCTCGGCTGCAGGCTCAACACAAGCAGCAGAAATTACTAATATGATAATTACGGCAGCTCCTGCAGCCTACACAAGTTCATTACCAGATGATGTAAGTACTAATATTACAACTGATGGGAAGTTTTCAATGAACTCACTTCCAGTAGGTACCTATACCTTTGAGGCACAAAGCTCGTGTGGTACTACCGAAACTGCCAGTTTTACTATTGATCCGTTAGTATTAGAACCTACGGTAACACCTACTTTTAATTGTGGTAGTTTTAATTTAGATGCTTCATTAACCACCAATTTAGGTGATCCTGATGTGTACTTGCAAAAATACTATCCTGATAGTGGTCAGTGGGGGCATCCTACGACCGGAAGACTACATGTCGAAGGAAATTTTATAGCAACAAATACGGGAATGCGCCTGTTAGCTTTTAATAATCGTGATGGTGTAAAAACAGTCTCCGCCAGTTATTCAAACATAGCCAGTACCGGGCTGATGCGAGTTATATTGCAAGCACAAGAATATCCTAATGGAGGTAATGGTACTCCTTCATTTTCCTGTCTTAAAACAGTTAAGACTTTTAATGTACCCGAAAATAGTGTTTTATCAAACAACTACTATGTATCGGCATGTCCTAATGGAAATACCGAGCTAATCATTGATGCTATAGGTGTAGCCCCATTAAACTACAAAATTACTGAATTTAATGGCACTCCATTAGTAATAGATAATGGAACGAATCCTGTATTTACAGATTTAGTAGCAGGAGAATATAAGGTAGAAATAGATGATAATTGTGGAAATACCTCGGTATTTACTTTTAAAACTTCAATAATGAAGAGTCCTATTATTTATCCTAATAATTTATGTGATGGACAAAACGGTTCATTATTTCTTTCCGGATTGTCATTTTTAAATATTGAATGGACGAAAGGCGCCGACCCCACCGTTTTAGCTACGGGAAATACGCTAAACTTTGCACCTTATACCGAAGCAACCGATGCGGGTACCTATTACGCTCATTTGTCTTATAGCGGAAACCTTGCTGCTTGTTTAGCCGAAACCTTAAGCTTTACCGTAACTGCACCCCAAGATGTGCCGGAAGCTGGTACCGGACAAACAGTGGATATTTTACAATCTGATGTAGGATTAATTAACCTATTTGATTATGATACCGCTCCATATGATAATTGGGGAAGTTGGACAGATCTTTCTAATACCGGAACCTTAAACAACGAGATTTGGGACGCTACCAACATGCCAGTAGGTACCTATCAGTTTCAGTATGATGTATCCAGTGCTTGCTCAGGCTTAGACACTACTACGGTAACTATTAATATTATAGCCTCGGATTTAACAGCTAACCAAGATGACTTTACGGTTAGCTGCCCCTATACAAGAGTTACCAATATTGGCAATGTTATGGACAACGACACCGAATTTAGCAACCTTGTAGTGAAAGCCAATTATACTGTAAGTGAAGAAATAAGAGACCCGGGACGTGCTATTACGGTTAATGTTGATGGTACGGTAGATGTGTCAATACGCTCACAACCAGGACAAACCTATACTTTACAATATCGTATTGCCGAAACAGCCAACACCGATAACTATACGATAGGAACCTTAAATGTAACTATTGGAGTTGATACGACACCTCCTATTTTTAATGGACCATTACCAGTAGATGTAACAGTAGAATGCGATGCTATACCAATAGCAGAAGACTTAACAGCTACTGATGAGTGTCAACCGGCATATGTTACATATACAGATACAACCACAGCAGGTGTTTGTTCTGGTAATTATACCTTGACAAGGGTATGGATAGCTCAAGATTTATCGGGCAATCAAGTATCGCACACGCAAACTATAACAGTACAAGATACCACCCCACCTACTTTTGTTGAAGCATTGCCTGCCGATACCACCGTAGAATGTGATGCCATTCCAGTAGCAGAAACACTAACCGCTGTAGATGCTGCTTGCTCCTCACCAGTTAGTACATTAGATTGGTCTAATAGTAACAGGTGGTTCCCTGGAGTACTTTCACAGAGCTATACCGTTGGAAATACGAATATTAATTTTAATGTAACCTATCCATCAGAAAGTTCACAACCTTTTAGACGACCAACCACTGCATTCTTTTTATATCAAGGCGATCAACCAGTAACTAAACAAACGTTAAATATTTCAGCTATATTGCCTGCTTTGCAAGATGGAACGGTTACAACAGATTTTACTATTGGAGATTTGGGTGTTGGCGTTGACAATTTGAATTTTAAAATATTTGATGTTGATGGAGAGCTTGCCGAACACTTAAGACAAGAGAGATATGTCATCAATGGCTATTTGAACGGAAATTTAGTTAACCCAAATCTTACAGTGTCAGGTACACAGATCATTTCTGGTAATACAGTTTTGGGTTACGACCCTACTGATCCAATTAAAGGAAATAGTATTGATGGTGTTTTGAATGTAAGATTCCCTTCACCAGTAGATAGAGTGGAAATATTATTTTCGATAGATGATGGATCATCAGCTTTTCCAACTAGTCAAGCTGATTTTGCTATATATAATATCAATTTTGAGGAAATTAATCAGGCAGAACCCGTAACAGTATCTTTTTCAGAAACCACCACAGCAGGAGCTTGTGCAGGAGAATCGATATTAACTAGAGAGTGGACAGCTACCGATGAGTGTGGAAACACTACCGTACATACCCAAAACATTACGGTACAAGATACCACCCCACCTACTTTTGTTGAAGCATTGCCTGCCGATACCACCGTAGAATGTGATGCCATTCCAGTAGCAGAAACACTAACCGCTACCGATACTTGTGGAACAGCAACGGTAACTATTAACGAAACCACCACAGCAGGAGCTTGTGCAGGAGAATCGATATTAACTAGAGAGTGGACAGCTACCGATGAGTGTGGAAACACTACCGTACATACCCAAAACATTACGGTACAAGATACCACCCCACCTACTTTTGTTGAAGCATTGCCTGCCGATACCACCGTAGAATGTGATGCCATTCCAGTAGCAGAAACACTAACCGCTACCGATACTTGTGGAACAGCAACGGTAACTATTAACGAAACCACCACAGCAGGAGCTTGTGCAGGAGAATCGATATTAACTAGAGAGTGGACAGCTACCGATGAGTGTGGAAACACTACCGTACATACCCAAAACATTACGGTACAAGATACCACCCCACCTACTTTTGTTGAAGCATTGCCTGCCGATACCACCGTAGAATGTGATGCCATTCCAGTAGCAGAAACACTAACCGCTACCGATACCTGTGGAACAGCAACGGTAACCATTAACGAAACCACCACAGCAGGAGCTTGTGCAGGAGAATCGATATTAACTAGAGAGTGGACAGCTACCGACGAGTGTGGAAACACTGCCGTACATACCCAAAACATTACGGTACAAGATACCACCCCACCTACTTTTGTTGAAGTATTGCCTGCCGATACCACCGTAGAATGTGATGCCATTCCAGTAGCAGAAACACTAACCGCTACCGATACCTGTGGAACAACAACGGTAACCATTAACGAAACCACCACAGCAGGAGCTTGTGCAGGAGAATCGATATTAACTAGAGAGTGGACAGCTACCGACGAGTGTGGAAATTCTACATCACATACTCAAGTTATAATAATAGAGGATAATGAAGCTCCACAATTGGTGTCAACATTAGAAGATATAACAGTAGAGTGTGATAATGTTCCTGAAGTTCCAACTTTGGAGTTTACCGACAATTGTTCTTCAAATGTAACACAAACAAACTTTGAAGAAACAAGCACATTTGATGGAAGCGATAGTGATTACACAATCATGAGAACATGGACGGTTGCAGATGACTGTGGAAATGAAGCAGACTTTACACAATATATTACAGTAACTGTAAAGACATCAGTAATAGAAATAGCTGATTCAAGATGTACTGAGGATGGAGTAATTGAATTGAATGACTATTTAGCAAATCAAAATGCAGAAGGAACTTGGGAAGTTACGCAAGGTAGTGTAGTATTATCGGATGATGCAAGTTTTGATCCCTCAGGTTTAAGTTTAGGAGACTATGTATTCACCTATACCATATCAAATAATGGTTGTTTAATAGTAACAAAAGTTACGATTAGTATTAATGAGGAATGTATCTCTATTCCATGTAGGAAAGAAGATGTGGTAATATCTAAGGTAGTAACCCCTAATGGAGATTCAAGGAATGAATTTTTTGAAATTAAAGGAGTAGAATCCTGTGGATTCATAGCTAATGTAAAAATATTTAACCGTTGGGGAGCAAAAGTATTTGAATCTAACAATTATGCAAATAATTGGAACAGAATTTCAGATGGAGCTACGTTTGGAGGAGCTGAAAGACTACCAGCAGGTACATATTACTACATTGTAATATTAGAAAATAGTGGTTTAAAACCATTTACAGGAGCAATTTACTTAGGAATCAAATAATATTATAGCTATGAACAATAATTACAAACTATTACAAGCAGTTATTGTATTGTTTTTTACAACAGTTTTAACAGTTCAATCACAACAGCTACCACAATTTACTCAGTATATGTACAATACAATTTCTATTAATCCTGCCTATGCAGGAAGTAGGCAGGTGTTGAGTATTGTTGGACTGCATAGAAGCCAGTGGGCGGGATTAGATAGAGCACCAGAAACTCAAACTTTATCTATTCACACACCTCTTAGAAATGATAAAATAGGATTAGGATTAACATTTATAAATGATCAATTAGGATATGAAAACTTTACCTATTTATATGGAGATTTTTCATATACCATTCAACTTAATAATGAGATAAAACTAGCCTTTGGCCTTAAAGCAGGATTTACTCAATACAATATTGATGATGCTTTGATTACAGCTGAAGGATCAGATCCAGGAATCTCAGGAATTCAAAATAGATGGGAACCAAATATAGGTAGTGGATTACTACTACATACCAATAAATGGTATGTAGGGTTTTCTGCACCAAGGTTATTAAATATTGACCATAATAATTTAGAAATTAATAGAATTAATTACGGAGTTATAGATAGGGTAAGTTATTACTTAACAGGAGGATATGTTTTTGATTTAAGCGATAATGTAAAATTTAAGCCAGCTACATTAATAAAAGCAACAAACGGAGCACCATTATCATATGACATAACAGCAAATTTTTTATTTAATGAAAAGTTTTGGTTAGGAGGTTCTTATAGAATAAATAAAGATACAGGAGCTTTAGGAGCTTTAGTAGATTTTCAAGTATCTCGACAGTTTCGAATGGGTTATACGTATGAATACCCTTTATCAGATATCAATCAATATTCTAGTGGTACACATGAAGTGTTATTGATGTTCGAATTACACAAAGTTAATAGAATTAAATCTCCTAGATATTTTTAAAAAAGCATACTTATGAAGACAAAAATTACACTTTTACTATTCGTTTTTTCATTTTCGTATTCATTTTCTCAGAAAAGAGTGGCAGATAAATTCTTTAAAGATTATGCTTATATAAAAGCTGCTGAATTTTATGAAAGCGCAGTAAAAAAAGGAGATAGTACTACTTATACATTAGCAAGACTTGGAGATTGTTATTATAACAACTTAGATTCAAAAAAAGCAGCTCATTGGTATCAATTAGCAGCAGAAAGCGAAGACGGATTAAGTAATGAGAATATTTACAAATATGTACAGTCATTAAGAAGTATTGGTGAATATGAAAAAGCAGAAGAATGGTTACAAAAGTTACCTGAAGCTAAAGGGAGTTTATCTAAAAAAAATCATGAAAAACTCATGACCTTAAACAACGATACGGTTAATATTTATAATCTAGAATTAAATACTAAAAACTCTGATTTTGGACCTTATGTAACAGGAAACAAATTTGTTTTCTCGTCAGCAAAAAATAATAAAGGCAAAATTTATGAATGGAATAATGAACCTTATTTAGATTTATATGAAGCAAAAATAAATGTAGAGAATGGAAAAAAAACTATAGGAGATGTTGTGCCGATTACATCCTCAAAAATTAACACAAGTTTTCACGAATCAAGTGTGGCTATTACAAAAGATGGAGCCACAATGTACTTTACCAGAAATAACTTAAATAAAAGAGATAAGTTGGATTATGATAAAGAAGGAACCTCTCACTTAAAAATATATAAAGCTACACTAATTAATGGGCAATGGGATAATATTGAAGAACTTTCATTTAATGATGATGTGTACTCAAGTGGGCATCCAGCATTAAGTCCAGATGAAAAGACATTGTATTTTACCTCTGATAGACCTGGAGGTTATGGGTTTACAGACATTTACAAAGTAGCAATTTTACCGAATGGAACTTATGGAGACCCTGTAAATATGGGAGATAAAATTAATTCTATTGGTAGAGAAATGTTTCCTTTTGTAGCAAAAGACTATACACTATATTTTTCTTCAGATGGATATGCAAATTTAGGATTGCTAGATATTTATAAATCTAACTTGTTAAATGATAATTCATCAGAAGTAAAAAACTTGGGAGCCCCTTTTAATAGTGGGTATGATGATTTCGGCTTTTTTTTAAATGACGATAATAAAACAGGTTATTTTTCATCGAATAGACCAGGAGGGAAAGGGTACGACGATATATATGGTTTCGAAAAATGTAAGCAGTTTATTTCAGGGAAAGTGTTTGATAAAAAAACAAATGAGCTGTTAACGGATGCGTTAATAGAATTAGTTGATGCTACAGGAAAAGTAGTAGAAAAAATTACTACAAAAACGGATGGGTCTTACTTTTTTGAAGTTAACTGTGAAAAAAAATATGTTCTTAGAGGGTCAAAAAATGATTATGATGATGAATTAAAAGATGTATTAACAACAAGCTCGGATAATAAAAATATAGAAATTGACTTATACTTAACACCATTAATTATAGGTGATGAGATTGTAATTAATCCAATATTTTTCGATTTTGACAAGTGGAATATTCGACCAGATGCTGCCTATGAGTTAGAGCATATTGTACGAGTATTAAAAAACAATCCGAAAATGATTATTAAAATTGAATCACATACTGATAGTAGGGGAAGTGATTACTATAATGAGATTTTATCAGATAAGAGAGCTAAATCTACTAGAGATTATATTTTCTCAAGAGATATTGATGTTAATAGAATTGTAAGTGCTATTGGTTACGGAGAAAAGCAATTAGTAAATAAATGTTCTAATGGTATTCCTTGTACTGAAAGAGAACATCAAGAAAACCGACGATCAAAATTTATAATCATTAACGATTATAAATAGTAAAATAAATAATTACTCTCCTGTAGAGTAGTTTTCTTTAGTCCCAATTCAATATGTATGTTGGATTGGGACTTTATGTATTTACCTTAGGTTATAGAGAAAAAAGGCAGAGTATGTATACTGTTTTTGGTAAAAAATATTTTCTTACTATATTATTTGAAAAATTATCAATGCCTTGTTTTATATGTTTTGGAAGTTTATAAATAGGCTTTTGTTCAGGTGGTTTTTCAAACTCAGAGACCGGAATCAGCGTGAAATATAAGTTGTCATTAGCTCTTTCCCATTGCACAAAAACATATTCAATACTAGGGTTAATAACAATTTGTTTTTTAAAGGTTATTGTTCCTGGATATAATGGACTGTAAGGGTGAAATTTTTCTTTATTAATAGTAAACCGCTGTAAAAAAAAGATACAAATAATAAAACAAGTCCTGTAAATACTTTTACAGGATTTCTTTTATGTATAAATATATCAAGACCTACGGTTCAAAAATAAAATACAGTATTTTTTTAGTTTCTAAATCAAAAGAGTACAATCAATGAATACACAGTTTTTGCCCATATGGTTGGAAAAACTACAACGTTCCTTTTGAACGTAAGATACCTAAGCCTTTCATCTTCATATTTCCTAGATAAAAAGATTTTGACTTGTAACAATGAAAGCTTACAAATTTTAGATCAGTTAAAAGAATTAAAAAACATGTATTTTGAAGTTTTTAACAAGGTTAATTATTCAGAAAGTGAGAGATTTATTAAATTAGAAAGTAACTACATTAACTTAACACAATCATTAATTAATGTTAGTCAAAGTGCTGTAAAGGACTTATATGAAAAAGAGCTACCACATTGCAATAGTTTTGATATTGTAAATGTATTAGAACTCACAAAAAACTACTACGATTTTCAGAAGCTGAATTTTTAGACCAAATTAATGGTAAGGTTAGTTAGTAACATAACTGAAATAAAAAAGGGAGTTTTGACATCTAATTTGACACCTGAAAAAATAAACCCTGTAAATACAATATTTACAGGGATATTTTGTGGAGACGCCGAGAATCGAACTCGGGTCCAAACAAGTAGCTCAAAAGCTTTCTACATACTTAGTTTTTGTTTCATTTTCGATTAAGACCTGACCAAAAACCGCCCAATCTCAACTTATCTTCTTTAGTTTCGAAAACCTATCGAAGCCCTAAGTTTTCTATGTTTACTTTTACGATGCCCAAAAATGAAACGCCGTAAACCAAGGCTTTTCGTGGACATAAAGCTTGCGCACCTAGTGCGCCGAGGCTAATCTTACTGTTAATTCAGATTATGCAGCTAAAGCGTAGTTATCTTCGCCGTTTAAATGGTTGAAATAAGTTTAACGAGTTATCATTTCACTCCTCGGTATGCTTACATTATCACTAATCTCGCTGTCAAAACCAGTCGTCCCCAATATGTCAAAGATTCTATAAATATCCTCGCAAAAAATATACCAAATAATCTTTGTAATTCTATGCAATTTAGTTTGGCAGTACTATAAATACATACTGCTAAAACAAGAGAATGCAAATATAAAAAAATACTATTTGTACAATCATTTTAAAACAAGTATTTTCGCTGCAATTGTTATAAACTATAACATTATATGTAAATTTGTTTAATTTTAATACAAAATCAATTATGAAATTCGGAATTATCAAAGAACGTAAAAATCCACCTGATAGAAGAGTTGTGTTTTCTCCAGAGAAATTACAAGAATTTAAACAACAGTTTCCTCAAGCAGAAATAGTGGTAGAAAGTTCAGATATTCGAGTTTTTTCTGATAAAGCCTATACAAAAGCAGGGTTTGAAGTTACGAATGATATTTCTAATTGTGATGTATTATTGGGAGTAAAAGAAGTTCCTATTGATAATTTAGTACCAAATAAGAAATATTTTTTCTTTAGCCATACCATTAAAAAACAACCATACAACCGTAAGTTGTTACAGGCAATGTTAGAGAGAAATATTGAAATGTACGATCATGAAACGATTATTAATGAAAATGGAGCTCGTTTAATTGGTTTTGGTCGTTATGCAGGTTTGGTAGGTGCTTATAATGGTTTTAGAGCATTAGGAATAAGAGAAGGGTCGTTTACTTTACCGAAAGTAGAAACCTTAGCAGATTTAGATGCGGTGAAAGCTAAATTGGATAAAATTACCTTACCAAATATTAAAATTTTATTAACAGGAACAGGAAAAGTAGCTAAAGGAGCACAAGAGATATTAGATCATTTAAAAATTAAACAAGTAAGTGATGCTTTATATTTAACATCTGAATTTACTGAACCAGTATATTGTATGGCTGATGTAATGGAATATGCGAAACGAAAAGATGGTAAAGTAGGGAATAAGCACGAGTTTTATAAAGATCCAACAGGTTATGAAAGTAATTTTATGGCTTATGCGAAACAAACCGATTTCTTTATAGCGGGTCATTTTTATGGAGATGGAGCACCGTATTTATTTACACGTGAAGATGCAAAACACCCTGAGTTCAGAATAAAGTATGTGGCAGATATTTCATGTGATATTGATGGGCCAGTAGCTACAACACTTCGTGCATCAACAATTGCAAACCCTATTTACGGTTATAACCCAGAAACAGAATCGGAGGTTGATTTTAAAGATGATAAAGCCATCACAGTAATGGCGGTTGATAACTTGCCTTGTGAGTTACCAAAAGATGCAAGTGAAGGTTTTGGAGAGATGTTTTTAGAGCATGTAATTCCTGCTTTTTACAACGATGATAAAGACGGTATTTTAGCGCGCGCAAAAATGACAACAAATACTGGTAAATTAACCGAACGTTATGCATATTTGCAAGATTACGTAGACGGAAAAGAATAACAAATAATTTTATAAAACTGTTTCAAGAGTGTCATTTCGAGTGTAAAGGAGAAATCTTATATTTTTAAATCCAAAAATAAAATAAAAATAGATTTTTTACATTCGTTCAAAATGACAGTTACCATTTTTGAAATAGTTTTTCATTTAAGATGATACCAGACAAACAGTTTTTAATCGATACAGCAAACATGAAAATGCCTTTTGGTAAATATAAAGGAACGTATTTAATAGAAATTCCTGAATATTATATTGTTTGGTATAAAAATAAAGGCTTTCCTAAAGGTAAGTTGGGTACGATGCTAGAATTAGTTTATGAATTGAAATTAAATGGACTAGAAGATATTTTACGAAAAATCCGCCGAGTTTCTTAAATTTAGGACATGAAACCAGCCGAAGAATATATACTCAAACAACCCGAGCCGTTCAAGTCTATTTTACTGCACTTACAAGTATTAATAGAGAGTAATTTTCAGGATTTAGAGCTAAAGTATAAATGGAAAATACCAGTATTTTATATCAACGGAAAACAATTATGCTACATGAATGCATCTCATAAAAAAGGTTTTGTTGATGTTGGTTTTTGGGCAAAAGGCATTTTGCAAGATTTTGATGCTTTTTTAGTTTCAGAAGGAAGAACGGTGGTAAAATCACTTCGTTATTCATCAATAGAAGAAATTAATGAAGACATACTACTACAAGTCATAGAAGAAGTAGCAAAACATAATCATAAAGGTTTTTGGAGGAAATAATTACTGAATCAAAAACTCAAGTACTACTTCTTTATCTATAATTAAAAATAACTGCTTGCTATTTTTAAGAGGGGAGGTTGTAATTGTAGTAATATTATTTTTAGTGGATATTTTATCTGGTTTTATAGCATATCGGTATCCACCATATCCAAAAAAGACTGATTGATTAGGGCGTAAATTTTTAATTTTTAACTCAATAGTAGCATTGCTGTTTAATATTCCTTTTGAAGGAGAAATTAACTCTAGGTCAGATTGTAAAAAAGCAGCATCATAAATGGGTTGGTTATAAAAATTTTCTTTTTCCATTCTACCAACCCTTAACTGCCAAAGTTTTTTTTCAGGAAAATGTGTTTTAAAATATTTTTCTTTCGGAAAGTTATAATAGTAAGGGTTAAATAAAGATTTCCATTTGTTATTGTTTACAATACCAGCAGCCCAAGTAGCATCAATATAAATCCATTCACCACTTAGTTTAACAGCGTTCCAAGCATGATTAGAATTGATTTTAGGATTAGCTATATCGTTTGATGAATTTCTAATATATCCTTTTATAACTTCATTTTCAATTTGTAGTATGGAGCAAATTTTGGCAAAAGTTTGTACATAGCCTTCACAAACTGCTTTACGAGTTAATAAAGTTTTATTAACAATATCATCCTTTATAGCCTGTAGTTTTTCTAACTTTTCTTGCTCGTTTCGATACCTAAAAGAAATTCTTTTTTGTTTAGGACGATAGTATGCATCTAAATCATACTGTATGTTATGAGCAAGCCAATAAAACGCAGCTTGTACTTGCTGTTCTTCAGTTTTAAAATCGTTTACAATCTGCTGAGCTATACTTTCTACCTCACTAAATTTAGGGTAACTATTTACTTCCTCTTCAATTAAAGAAAAGTCTTGTGCACTTACGAAAGTAGTAACTAGAAAGAATAAAAAAAGAAGCTGTTTCATATATGAATTAAAAACAATTGTATGAAACAAAAACTGTGCCTATAAATTATTAATAGTTTTTCTAATGGCAACTAAGTTAGTTAGTAAACCTTCTAAATAATCAAGATGTAACATATTAGCACCATCACTTTTAGCATTTGCTGGGTCAAAATGAGTTTCGATAAATAACCCATCAACATTATTAACAACACCAGCGCGAGCAATAGTTTCAATCATATCAGGACGCCCACCAGTAACACCACTTGATTGGTTTGGTTGTTGTAATGAGTGTGTAACATCCAATACCGTAGGAGCGTATTCACGCATAGTAGGAATTCCACGGAAATCGACAATCATATCTTGATAGCCAAACATGGTGCCTCTATCTGTTATCCATGCTTTTTGGTTTCCCGCATCATGAACTTTTTTTACAGCATGTTGCATAGCTTCAGGACTCATAAATTGTCCTTTTTTCAAATTCACAACTTTACCAGTTTTTGCTGCTGCAACTACTAAATCGGTTTGACGTACCAAAAAAGCAGGTATCTGCAAAATATCTACATACTTAGCTGCCTTTTCAGCATCAGAAACTTCATGAATGTCGGTTACGGTAGGAACATTAAAAGTTTCAGAAACCTTACGTAAAATTTTTAATGCTTTTTCATCACCAATTCCTGTAAAACTATCTATTCTACTACGATTTGCTTTTTTAAAACTTCCTTTAAATACATAAGGAATTTCTAATTTATCAGTAATGGTAATTACCTTTTCAGCAATTCGCATTGCCATATCTTCTCCTTCGATTGCACAAGGACCAGCTAACAAGAAAAAGTTGTTTGAATCAGTATGTTTTATGTTTGGAATATAAGTTAAAGCCATCCTTAAAAATTTTCAACAAAATTAAGAAATTAAATTGGCTATATTTAGGCTTTTAAATAAATAAAGAATGAAAAAAATTTTATATCCATTAGCACTCGTAAGTGTATCAATTTTAGTGTCGTGTAAGCAGACTAAAAGTACTAATAGCGAAGTTGCTATGAATACTGTTGAGGTAATTCAGAAGAATAACAAAGAAGAGTTAATAGATTCTATTTTAGTAAGAAAACACTTGTATACACTTGCTTCGGATGAAATGGAGGGGAGAAAACCAGGAACCGAAGGAATGGAAAAAGCGACTCAGTATATAGAAAATGAATACAAAAGAATAGGCTTAAAAACTTTTGATACATTAACAAGCTATCGTCAAAATTTTGAATATAAGGGTATTAAAATGAGTAATATTATAGGCTTGTTAGAAGGAAAGTCTAAAAAAGATGAATTTGTTATTGTATCTGCACATCACGATCATTTAGGGATAAAAAAAGATGGTGAAGGTGATAGGGTTTTTAATGGAGCAAACGATGATGCTTCAGGGGTTACAGGAGTATTATCATTAGCTGAATACTTTGCTGAAAAAGGAACCAACGAGCGTAGTATTTTGTTTGTGTGTTTTACAGCCGAAGAAATGGGCTTGATAGGTTCTGAATACTTTGGAAAAGGAATAGATGCAAGTAAGTTTGTAGCAGGAATCAATTTGGAGTTGATAGGAAAACAACCTAAAACAGGTCCTAAAACTGCATGGTTAACAGGTTTTGATAAGTCTAATTTTGGTAAAATAATTCAAAAAAACTTAGAAGGATCAGGATATAAGTTATTTCCAGACCCTTACCCAAAATTTCAACTTTTTTTACGATCAGATAATGCTTCATTAGCCCGTTTAGGAGTACCATCTCATACATTTTCAACAACTCCGATTGATATCGATGTAGATTATCATAAAGTAACAGATGAAGCTGAAACGTTAAATATGACTGTATTAACAGAAACAGTTAAAGCAGTTGCCAGAGGAACTCAAAGTATTATTGAAGGAAAAGATACACCTACAAGAGTTAAGATGTGGTAAACATATTGAAAACTTAGTGTAAAAAGGAGCCTTGAGCTCCTTTTTTTATTAGGAATTAAGGGTTTTATTAAGAAAACGTTAATTTTACATGGGTTTAATTGTTTAAAGCGTTAAAAATGTATTAAAATTTTACTATATTCGAAAAAGTTTAATTTAATTCCTTCGTATAATGAAAAAAATATTTTTAAGTCTAGCAATTGTTTTAACTATGGTTTCATGTTCTAATGATGATGAATCACTAGAAGTAAAGCAAGTACAAGATTTACTTACCCAAAAAGAAATCAACGCAAAAATTAATACTTCTTTACAAGAAACAGGAGATTTTAATTGGATGTCACAAGATGCTCATACAATTTGGAGCGCAGTGAATCATGGAGATAATATTTTAACCATAGGATATGGTACTTCAAAAAATAACTACGCAAGAAGTGAAGAGAGTATTAATATTAAAGATGAATTAATAGACTTAGTAAAAAGCTTTGAGCCAGTTTCAGCAAAAGGGAACGCTGAGTTATATGCAAATGAAGATATTAATGTAATAGATATTCGAGTAACTAATAAAGAAACTATTAATGTTTTATTAAAAGATACTAGAGTACGCTATATTGAGCCATCAGGATATAATTTTTTAGAGTCTGATGCACAAGCCAAATCAAGTGGTTCATCAGGTTGTGGTTATAGTTCAGTTGCACTTAACACCAATGATTATCGTACAGTATCACCAGGAGCGAGGTTACCTTGGTCTTTTGATGCACATAATATTTCTCAAGCATGGAGTTACAGTACAGGGTCAGGAGTAACCGTAGCTGTTATAGATTCTGGTTTGTCACCTGAACAACGATGGATGAATCAATATTTTAATGACGGCTATTCTTCAGGAAGAACTGTTCAGAAGTATGGAACTTTTGTAGACTCTTGGTGGGCATGGTCTAATAATTATGATGGTGTAAATGATAAATGTGGGCATGGTACAAGTATGGCGTCTGTAGCCACAGCTCCAAGAAATAACGATAATTTACCAGTAGGGGTAGCTTATAATTCTAGTTTAGTAACCTATCGAGCTGTTGAAAATGTTGTTATTGACGATTACCATGAAAAAAGAGGAGTATCTGAGGCGTTAATAGCTTTAGCAAAAAGAAGTGATGTAAAAGTGATATCAATGTCTATAGGGTCTCCATTTAGCATTGGTAATGTGTCTGATGCAGTTAAATATGCATACAGTAGAGGAAAGATGATTTTAGCGGCTGGTGGTACATCTACGTCATTTACAACTTGGTATGGAGTAATTTTTCCAGCAAGTATGTCTGAAACTGTAGCAGTAACAGGTGTTAAGGAAGGACAATATAGTAAGTGTGATGTATGTCATACAGGGTCTAAAATTGATTTCACGGTTCAAATGCAAAGAACTAACGGAACAGATAATAAAGTACCAGTATTGAGTTATTATAATGGACAAGCAAATTATGTAGGAGGATCATCTGTTGCAACAGCAACCACTGCTGGTATTGCAGCATTAGTATGGGCAAAGCATCCAAGTTGGTCAAGAAATCAAGTATTACAAAAAATGAAAGAATCTGCTGATTTTTACCCGAACAAACATTCAGAGTTTGGATATGGAAATATTGATGCTTTAAAAGCTGTTCAATAAAAAATCAAACTAACTAACCTTAGAAAAGAGTCTCGTTTATGCGAGGCTTTTTGTATTTTTATAAGGTATAGTTTTTGATTTAGTACACTTTAAAACTTTTATTTATGAGGTATTACAAATATTTTTTGCTGTTAATTCTTATAGGATGTTCATCTTCTAAGGTAGTGTATGACTATGATAGTCAAATAGATTTTAGTCAATACAAAACTTTTAACTTTTTTGAAGATGCAGGAAAAGGTTTAAATGAATTAGATGTAAAAAGAGTTTCTCATGAGGTTACAATAGCTCTAGAAGCTAAAGGAATGCAATTAATTGAAAACCCAGATATGTATATTAATATTTTATCTGAAGAAAGAGAGTCTGTTAATAGAAATACGATAGGTGTTGGTTTAGGAAGTGGAGGAAGAAATGTTGGGTTTGGGATTTCAGGCGGAATACCAATTGAGAGTAGAAAAATAAACCAGCAATTAACCATTGATTTTGTTGAAAGTAAAGACAATCAGTTAATATGGCAAGGAATTGCTACTAGTGAAGTAAGAGAAAAAGCGACTCCAGAACAAAAGAAACTACATTTTCAAAAAGTGATTGGTAAATTGATTAATAATTATCCGCCGAAATAGTTATAATAGCCTTCTTTTCTAATTAAAATACTGATATCCGTACAATTTCCGTACTGAAAAAGTAAGTCACTGACTTACCTAATAGTGGTTTTTTAAAATATTGAGGGTTGCAACCCTCAATATTTTTTATGGTAGGAATTTTTTACGGCTTACGCTTTCTTTTCAAAAGCAACCAAATTTAAAGCATTTTAATGAGTTTACTAGGCCTAAAAAGAGGGCGTACACTTTTTATGCTATTAGAGTTACTTTATCGGCTTTATAAAGTTGTGTAGGTTAATTTGTTAAGAGTTTAATGATGTTATACTTTTTTTGAATTAAAGTAAAAGTTACTTTTTAGGAATATTTAGCTTATGAAGCTTTTTGTAAAATAAAATTTATTATTTTTTAGAATTGGTAACGAATGCCTAAACCAAAGTCAGAATGAAAACCATCATAACTTCTTGTTATTCCTATCTCTGGTCTATAATCTAAAGAAATTAATAAAGGAATATCAAAATTATATTCAATACCTATTACACCAGCACCAAAAATAGCAGTTCCAGAAGAGTTTATCAATCCACCACCAGCACCTGCGTACCAGTTAAAGTGACCTTCTAATTTCCATACCCATTCATATAATGCTGTAGCTTTAAAATCTTCAAAATCATTTCTTAAACCAAGGTTTAATTCTAAACGGTTAATGTTTCCTAACTTTCTTTGGTAAGAAAATTCACCACCTATTCCGTTATTGTCTCCAAAACGAAGGCCAATAGTGTTTTTTGATATACTTTGTGCATTCGCAGAGAATATAGCCAATAGACAAAAAGTAATAACAAACAATTTTTTTTTCATTTAGTAAATTTTTAAATATTTTTCGTGAGTGAAGATATTAATTTTCTCTTAAAAAGAAGAACCTCTAAAATTACTTTTAGAGGTTCTAAATATATAAAATGTGTGTGTCTTAAAATTGGTAACGGATACCTAAGGCAATATCAAAATCTAAATCATCTCTAAAATCACCAAAACCAAATTCAGGTCTCACATCTAGAGAAAGCATTAAAGGGATATCGAAATTGTATTCAATACCAACATCACCAGCAGCAAAAATAAATGTTTCGCTATCACTACCGTCAGGAAGCTTATTATCAAAGCTATAAGCTCCAAGACCACCACCAACACCTGCATACCAGTTGAATCGACCGTCTAATTGCCAAACCCATTGGTATAGACCTGCTAGTTTAAAACCATCATAGCCATTACCACTTCTTAAACCTAAGTCAAGTTCTAAACGATTGTTATCGCTTAATTTACGTTGGTAAGAAATTTCAGCACCAAAACCATCGCTATCTCCTAAACGAAGACCAATAGCATTATCAGCAATTTCTTGGGCATTTGCTGTAAAAAACGAAAGGGTTAAAAAACCAATGAATAAAAATAATTTTTTCATAATTTTTAATTTAATGTTATGTGTCGCTAAGATAGTTATTTTATTTAATTAGTAGTCTTTTTCCTTTTGAATGACTGGTAAATTCAGGGGCATACATACTTTGAATAGTTGTAATTCCATTACTGAAGTTTCCTGTATTATTTGCACGAACGTCATATTCAAATATATATATTCCTTTAGGTAGACGTTCAAAAAAGAAATTTGTTGCAGCATCTTTAGTACTTTTGTAGTAGCCTAAACCATCTTGCCATTTGTATTGTGATAAAACATTAATAGGTTCAATTCCGCTTGCTCTCATATCTTTCATGTGTACAAACTCCATATTTCTATCAGAACGAAGTTCAATTCTAACAGTAATTAAATCTCCTATATTTAACTCAGTGTTTTCTGTAATTTCTTGAAGTTCTTTCCCAGTATCGGTATTTACTTTTTTAAATAGTTTTTTCTTTAATTGTAATGGAGTTTTTGCTGAAGTAATTTTATCTAAATCCTCAAAATACTGCCAATACAACCCACCCCAAGCAATACCTTTACCTTTTTTAGTAATATTAACTGTACTCATTTCTGGAATTATTTCAGAACCGTTCCAAGAGGTTTTAAAATAACCAGTACCAGCCTCAAGCTTTGAGTCTTCTAGTATAGTAGGATTGATGGTTTGATTTCCTATTTTTACATCTACCATGTTTGTTATAGAAATCCAATCACTGCCTTGAAATAGTAAAGCATATACAGCTTCGGTAGTCGCTTTGGTCGTTTTCCAACGATTGGTTTGTTTGTTTTTAAGTAACCAGATTTTTAAGTTGTCAACAGTTTGAGTATCTTTTTCTATTTCTGAAAAAGTTTCAATTAACAACGATTGTGTTTCAATAGGTGCTTGATGCCAATACCAACTAGGTTGATTCTCTTTCCAATACATTCCTAACTCTTCAGAAGTAATACTATTTTCTTTTAAAGATTTTAAAATTTTAGAAGAAACAGAAGTATTACCACTTCTAAACTGTAGTAAGGCAATTTGTCCTTTCCCATATAAATTGAACTCTTTCCAGTAGGCTGCTGTTTGATTTTTATAGTACTGAATAGCAGTTTTAGTAGTAGTATTAATATCAATATTTTTATAGAAAGAACGCATATATAAATACTGAATAATAAAGTAGTTTAGGTGATTTTTTTCTAAGTACTTGATGTATTCTTTTTGTCCTTTTTCAGCTTTTATACGTTTACTATTTTCTAATAATTTCTTGTAGGTATGTTCAATTTCAGCATCTAAAAAGTGGATAGCATCCATAAGCATTTTCTGTAAAGAATCATCTTTATTATTAATCCCTAATTTTTGTAAATGTCCAAAACCAGTGGCAATATGATTAGTGATATAGGCATTGGGATAGTTACTTCCTTTAAACCATGGAAACCCACCATTGTTTAATTGCATTTGCAACAATTTATTGAGAGTGTTTTGTTGCTCGCTTTTCATTTTATTTAAATCAAATAACAAAGCAATACGCTTTTTTTGCTCGGTTTCAGATTGCGCATCACGTAACCAGGGAGTTTCCTGAATAATTAAAGTTTTTAACTCTTGATTTTTCTCTAAGTTACTCAATAAAGCATCTGAAGATTTCCAAGCATTAAATACCTCTTGTATTCTTGGGTTTGAATTTGCGATATGACTCGCCAAGGTATTCGCATAATAACGTGCAAAAGTTTGTTCACTACATTTGTATGGATATTCCATTAAATATGGTAAAGCTTGCACTGCATACCATGCAGGATTTGAGGTAACTTCTAACGTTAATTTATGGTGACTTAGCGTAGTTGAAGTCTGTTTTTTTAACTTATCTAATGTGAATGTTTTAGTTTGATTGGAACGAACCCACATAGGTAACGTTTCAGTAACCAACATTCGGTTAGATAAAACGGGTAATACATTTTGTTCTCCGTCAGAAAACTCTCCTGCTTTAGCAACAATTTTATATTGAATTGCTTGATAGGTGTTGGGAATAGATAGGTTCCATAAAACATTTGTATTTCCATTAGCGTTAACATTGAAAGGTTGATTTTTTGTAGAATTATTTAAAAGGTTGATCTCTTTTCCAGTGACAGCATCAGTTAATACGAGTTGTGCTGTACCTTTTAAATTCTTATCAGAGGTGTTTGCAATTTTAGTGCTTAATGTTATTTGATCTCCTTCTCTTAAAAATCGTGGCGCATTAGGAATGATCATCAACTCTTTTTGAGTTACTGTCGTTAATGTTTTAGTGGCTGACTGTAATTCTTTAGTATGTGCCAGTAATTGCAGTTTCCAACGTGTTAAAGCTTCTGGAGTAGTAAAACTAAAGGTAAGGTTTCCATTTTTATCAGTTTGTAAATGTGGGTAGAAAAATGCAGTTTCCTGAAGGTTTTTACGGATTTGTATTCCTTTTAAAGATTTTTTTTCTCCCTCTGTCTTTTTTATGCCTAAAGCGGTAACAGCTACTTCATCTAAAGAATCAGCTTGAGTTGATTCAAGCATTGTTTCTTCAGCAACAGTTTCTCTTCCTAAAGCTCCTTTTATTTTAGAACTCATAGCCAACCCTCTTAAACGAATATTCCTATTTCCTCCAAAATAAAAACCAAACCAATTCAACTGGTCATATTGTTGAGTTTTGATAGATGATGGATAGTTATTGTTAAAAACTCTGAATCGTTCATTGCCAAAACTCTGATATGCATTTGCGTTACCACTATAAGAGTAATATGAAGAAGTAGCGATAGGGTTAAAGTTCCAGTTATGTGGTTTAAACTCATCTAAAGAGGCATCGTACATACCTGCTAGTACTTCGGCAGCTACTTTGTTGTTTTTATCATTTTTAATGGTAAAACTCCATGTTTCTTGGGTTCCAGGTTGTAGTTTGTCTCTAAAAGTATTGGTTTCTATAGTAATAGCGTTTTGTTCATTTGGAACCGAAACAGGTATTGTTCCACTTACAAAACTGTTGTAATTTACAAAGTAGTATTTGACAACAAATCCATCAATATCTTGTTTAGTGACAGGAACTTCAATTATTTTTAGTTTATTGTTTAAATGAATAAGTTTCGTGTTTACAATAGTGTGATCCTTTTCAATTTGAACAATTACCATAATATCTTCTGAGGCAGAACCAATTTGCAATTCTACAATATCGTTTGGTTTGTAAACTGTTTTATTAGTTTTGTAGAAGAACAATTGATTATCAATTACTTTTTTCTCAGTAGCATCAGTTACTGTAAAAAGAGCTTTATCGGTAACTTTTTGCCCGAATTCATCTTTAGCATCTAGAATAATAATGTAGCTGCCAGAAATCCATTTTTTATAGTTATTAAGTGTAATTTCTTTGGACTCTTTTGTATCAAATTTTTGTTCAAATACCTGTTTTCCTTTTTTCCAATTTTCAGGGCTTTCTTCCTCAGAAGTATAAGCATCATGAGGAAATAAGTTTCTAAACTCACTTTCAGAAATATCTTGATAATCTGGAGTATCCCATGGTCTTTTACGTAACGGATTTTTAGGAGCCTGAAGTTTATAAATTCTGATGTTTCCTTTAGCAGGAACAAATTCATCGTTTAAGTTTTTACTTGAAATTACAATTTTTGTTTCCTTATCTGATTTATGTATTGTTGAAGGAACTTGTACGTTGGCAAGTAATGCATGATACCCAACTTTTACGATAGATGTAGTTGAGCGAGTTTCTCCATTAATATCGGTTACGTCAGCGGTAACTTCATATTCAAAAACAGGTAAGTTTTTTTTATCAACACTCTCATCAGGTAAAGCTTTGAATGTAATTGAATAGTTACCTCGTGCATCGGTTGTTAATTCACCGTGTGTAATTTCTTGTGCTTCTGAAGTAAAATGAGGTCTACGCCAATAGCACCAAACAGGAAGCTTGACTTTACGATGTACACGATACACTACTTTAGCATCTGTAATAGTTGATCCTGCAAAAGCTTTCGCATATCCGTTTACGGTAATATTATCATTTAATTTATAGGTTTTTGTAATAGGTTTAAATTCGGTTTCAAACTTTGGACGTTTGTATTCTTCAACCGAAATACGAGTAATGTAGTCTTTTCGTTCAAAATAAAAATCTGCAGTATCGTAAAAGGTACTTTCTTGTTTTTCACTTTCATCAATAGCAAACCAATATTCGCCTGTTAACCCTGTATTAGGTAGTATAATTTCTCCTGAACCTGAACCATATTCATTTAGTTTTATATCGAGTACTTTTACTGCTTCTCCATTAACATTATTCAATGTTATTTGTACAAATTCATTAGCAAAAGGTATTGATTTGCCTCCTTTTTCTTGAATGAAGATGGCCTTGAAATATACAGTTTGTCCTGGGCGATAAATGCTTCTATCGGTAAAAATAAAAGGTTTTATGCTTGTATCATTATTGTTTGTAGTTGGAATAATTTGTTTTTGATGCTTATTTAGATAGTAATTACCAAAAACAGCAGTATCATTTTTGGAGGTAACGGTAACATATACATTGGCATAATTAGTATCACTTTTAAAAGTAGCAAACCCGTTTTTATCAGTTGTTAATTTTTTATGAATCGTTTTTCCGTATCTATGTTGTTCATTTTGTAATAATAATTCAGCATCTTTAATAGAGTTCCCTGTATTTCTATCCAAAACTTGGTAGGTTTTTATGCCATCATTATTATTTTCTACCAAAACTAAATTGGTTGCTTGTAAATTAGCTATAGCATGTAAACTAGTAGCATTAAAAGTTGCATTTTGGTGTGTTACAATTAAATAGTTTCCTTGAGCTAATTTTGGAACTACAATTTCGGTTGTGTGTGCTAAATAATCTTTTTCGTTTCGTAAATTGCTATTCCACGAAGCCGTTTTTTGAAGTTTTTGAATAAAATTAAAACGCTCTTCTTCTTTGTGAATTTTTTGAAGTTCTTTTAATTGTTTTTGATCAATTTTGTAAGCTGAGAAATATAGTTTATCAATATTGTTGTAAGTAATTAGTAACCTAGAATGAGTTTGAACTGGAACAAATTTTTCAGAAAGAATATCAAGTGTTTGATTTGTGATTTGTTCTTTTAAAACATTACATTTTTCAGCAGCTAAGCTTTTAGGAAACTTCTCAATAACTTCTTTACAAATAATGAGTGCTTCTTTGTTTTTATAACGGAATTTTTCATTTTTATTTACTTGATATAACCCCGATTGTTTATTGTAAACTCTAGCTATTTCATAATTATACAACCCAGAAATTTTATTGTTTTTATAATTATTAGCTGATGCTTTTAGCATTTGTAATAATAATTCTTGTTTGTTGTTAAAAGTTGCGTGTTGGTTAACAAATTGTAATCGTTGAATATCTACATCAGCTAAGGCATCGAGGTTGTTGTTTTTTAAATGAAAGTAAATTAATTTTTTATAGATTTTTAAGGCGTTAAATTGCAATGATAAATCATCTTTTGTGCTAAGATTTAACTCCGAGAATTTTTTAGCGTCACTTAAAAATAAAGCATTATCAATTTTAA
Organism: Tenacibaculum sediminilitoris; assembly: GCF_964513795.1. NCBI lineage: Bacteria > Pseudomonadati > Bacteroidota > Flavobacteriia > Flavobacteriales > Flavobacteriaceae > Tenacibaculum > Tenacibaculum sediminilitoris. Next base: position 79,974 of record NZ_CAZEQR010000048.1, read on the forward strand.
ATTGATAGGCTGGTTTTGTAATATTAGTTTCCGTAGTTTTATAAAACTCTAAGGCATTATGTGCTAAAAAGTCAAATAGGGTAGGGCGGTATTTTTGAGATTCTTCTTCAGCATGAATAATTTCTTTAAAAGAACGAATATCGATAGTTTGTAATTGAGATTCATTCTCTAAAGAGTTTTGATAATGACAATGTATTTCAGCAAAAAGGGTATCTAAACTCCATGTTCTAAAATCGTTTTCATCAACCTTTTGTTGCGTTTGTGTACGGTTGTAAAACTTCCATCTATTTTGGTTAAAGTATTGCCAATATAAGTTGGCTAATATATTTTCTAATATATTTTTTGAAGGAAAAACACTTTTGTTTATTTGTTGTTTAAATTCATTAATAATTTTTAATTGTGCTTCTTCTTCTAAAGTTAAAGAGTACTTACTTTTATAAAATAGTGATTTTATAATTTGTGGAGCGTTGTTGCTTTTCTTCGCTTCATGATAAATAGTATTAACCACTTTTAAAGCAGATTTAGGTAAGTTGTCAAGCTCAAATTGATGTACTTTTTCCCATGAGTTATTATAGTTCTCTTGAGCTTGTATCAAAGTTGAAAACAAAACGATTAATAGAAGGGGGGGTATTTTTTTCATAATTATATTTATTTATATTCACAAATTACCATAAAATAGTAGTTTTTTACAAGTTGAAGTTTGTAAACGTTCTATTTGAGTGAGTGAACATAGTTATTTAAAGAGTTTCGATTTAAAGATACTTAAAATTCTCGCTTGGTTTTGTATTTTTGAAGCTTATATTACAGATAACAGCACTATGAAAATTCACTTTATAGCTATTGGAGGTAGCGCAATGCATAACCTAGCAATCGCATTACAACAAAAAGGATACCAAATTACGGGAAGTGACGATACAATTCACAATCCCTCAAAAACTCGTTTAGCAAATAAGGGTTTGTTGCCTGATGCATTTGGTTGGTTTCCAGAGAAAATAACTACTAACTTAAATGCTGTTATTTTAGGAATGCATGCCAAAAAAGATAATCCTGAATTGTTAAAAGCCCAAGAGTTAGGAGTGAAAATTTATTCATATCCTGAGTTTTTATATGAGCAATCTAAAGACAAAACACGTGTTGTTATAGGTGGGTCACATGGAAAAACAACAATCACCTCTATGATTTTACATGTGTTGAATTACCATGATAGGGAAGTAGATTATATGGTGGGAGCTCAGCTAGAAGGTTTTGATACTATGGTACATTTAACCCAAGAAAATGAATTCATTGTTTTAGAGGGTGATGAGTATTTAAGTTCTCCAATAGATATGCGACCGAAATTCCATTTATATAAACCAAATATAGCGTTATTAAGCGGAATTGCATGGGATCATATAAATGTGTTTCCAACATTTGAAAATTATGTAGCGCAGTTTTCAATTTTTACCAATTCGTTGACGAATGGAGGAATTATGGTATATAATGAAGAGGATTTGGTGTTAAAAGATGTGGTTGAAAACTCGAATCACCCAATAAAGAAATACCCTTATAATACTCCTGATTATTTTATTGATAATGGAATTACTTATTTAGAAACACCAGAAGGTGATTTACCATTGGAAATTTTTGGGGAACATAACTTACAAAACTTGGCAGGAGCGAAGTGGATTAGCCAACATATGGGTATTGATGAAGATGAGTTTTTTGAAGCAATAGCTAGTTTTAAAGGTGCAAGTAAACGTTTAGAAAAGATTGCCGAAAATTCTTCAACAGTTGTGTTTAAAGATTTTGCACATTCACCATCTAAAGTTTCAGCTACCACTACAGCGGTTAAAAATCAATATTCAAATAGAACTTTGTTAGCATGTTTAGAGTTACATACGTATTCAAGCTTAAACGCTGAGTTTTTATCAGAGTACAAAGGAGCTTTAGACAAGGCAGATAAGGCAGTAGTTTTTTATTCTCCACATGCTGTGAAAATTAAGCAGTTAGAAGAGGTTTCAGCAACACAAATAGCAAAGGCTTTTAAACGTGAAGATTTGATTATTTATACAAACCCTCAAGAATTTAAAGAGTTTTTATTTAGTCAAAACCTTGAGAATACCGCTTTGTTGTTGATGAGTTCTGGTAACTACGGAGGTTTAGATTTTGATGAGGTTAAAGCTTTGGTTAATTAAAAAACCTATTAAATAAATATTTTCTATACTTTTTTAAATAAAAAGATTTTAAAATAACAGAAAAGCGGTGTTTGTATAAAAAGTATAAACTCCATATTTTTTTGTTAAAAGCACTTTTTTTAGGGTTATTAATAAAAAAAAACACTTTTTTGATGTGCTTCTTAGTCTTACGTGTTTTTGTGTATTCTAGTGAGTGAGGAGAATTAAAAGTATAATTAGTAGTAGCAAAAAAGTTTTTTAAAAGGTCAGATTCAGGATGGTTAAAGTTGTTTAAAACTGTTTTTACTGAAGTTTTTTTAGATAACATATAAAGATCATAAGAATTTCTTAAAGCAATTGTTTTGAACCATTGACCTTTATCATTGATTTGTTTGTTAAAGCAAGTTAAAAGAATTTGATTTTCATATGAAAGAACAGTGGTATTATTAACCAGCTTATAAAAACTTTTTTCTATAAAACTGTAGTCAAACCCTTTTTCATTAGTAATCATTTTATAATGTACTTCAACAGCAGCAATTTTACCTTCTTTAATTATTTTAGGGTAGTGTCTGCTTAAGACAGTATTGTCTAAATAATTGGGAGATTTTTCATGATACCCATTTTCTTTAAGAATATTAACAGTAAGGTTGAACTTTTCTTTATCTACTAAAAAATCAATATCACCTACCATACGTTCGGCAATATCTTCATACAAACCTTCAAGTAAATTACCTGTTCCTTTTAAAAAAATAGGGGTGATATTGTTTGAAAGTAAGAGTTGATTTATTTCTGTTGCCTCTTTAATAATTTCTTGGTTACGTTCTCTATTTAAATGAGTAATGTGTTGCATGTACCCTACCAAGTCAGAGGGTAAATAGTGTAAAAAATTAGCACGTTTTAAGTTGCAATATAATGCTGGGAAAACATAATGGGCAGTGCTTAATTTTACAACAGCATCCCAATTTACTAAATTAGCTTTTATTGTTTCTTCAACAAGATTTCGATTAACTTTTTCGTGAGTAATTGTTAAGCACTTGGCAACAAAAAATAAAGTTTCTTTATAATTCATTGGTAAATATTTTTGAAACTGTTGCAATCATTTTTTCATTATCAGAATATGTTAGTTGATAACAAGGTAATTTTTCAAACCAATCTAGAAATACATCGACATTATTTGACAAAGGAGACAACCAAGAGTCAGGTACAAGTTGTTGAAAAGCCTCTAGTTTTGGTATTTTATTGATTTTTAAATCGGCATTAGTTTCATACTTTATAAAAAGTAATGCTTTACAAGGGTTTTGTTGTGAAAAATCAGCAGTATTGGGAGGTAAAAACCGAACAACTTTATTCAAGTTTTTAAAATCGTACTCTTTCGTAGTTTCTAAGCTAGGGTAAAGAGGGAGTAGGGTTTCAATACTGTTTTTTTTAATTGATATAGCAGCAGGAAAACTATGAATTTTTTCTTCGGAATTAACAGGAACAAAATCATCAGCTAAACAAGTAAAACCACTTGCTTGTAATAGTGCTAGAGACGTACTTTTTCCGTTACCAGAATCGCCTAAACATAAAATAGCATTAGTACCATCGCTAACAGCTGATGCATGAAGAACTCCTATCCATTCTTTTTCTTCTTTCTTATGAATTTTTTGCACCAATTCCATCGAGAATTTTCCTTGGAAATAATGAACTTCTTTCAAAGACCATGTGCCAATAATAGAGCCATCAATAGTGAAAGAAATTGAACTATTACTACTATAAACTTCAAATTGATGTTGTGTGTTTGCTGGTTTTTTAACTTCTAAGTGTGCAAATTTTGGATGTACTAGTGTAGCTTCTACCTCAGAGGCGTACTTTACTTCAAAGTATAAATTGTTAATATGGTAATATTTTATAACATTAAAATTCTTTGGCTTAGCTACTGGGGTTAAATTTGAAAAAGTTGTTTTTTCAGAAGAAAGAAGTAGTGCTTCAATATCATTAACAAGCTTAATAGCTTGTTCAGAAGGTATATTATTTATTTGATTAAATAACTGAGTAACTACCTTTTGTTTATCTGTGCCTTTATGTAGTAATAAAAGTACTTCAGCTACTAAAGGTTCCACAACGATATATTGATTGTTGTCTTCAAACCAAACAATACTTTTATTTTCAAGGTTTCGTTTAATTATTTTAGTTTTCATAAGACTCTAAAAGTAAAAAACCTCGATAGAATTATCGAGGTTTTAGGTGGAAAATATTAAAGAACTTTAAAAACCTTCACCAGGCCCTTCAGGACTTTGCGCTTGTGCTTTTTTAGGGTTCAATATCATGTATGTTCCTAAAGCAGTTAACGCAGCATATTTACCGTAGCTTCCTATTTTTTTTATAGCTTCTTTACGAGTAATTTCGTTCGTATTTGTATTTTTTATGTTTTTTTTCATTATTCTGCGGTTTTAATAGCTTATTTATTTTAAGATTACTTTTTTAGAAACTTCTCCTAAATCAGCTTTTAACTTCACAATGTATACCCCAGTAGCTATGCTAGGAACACTTATTTTACTAACCCCGTTAGATGTTATATTTTGGTTGAATACTTCTTTACCTAAAACAGAGTAGATTGCTACATTAGCTTTCGTTTGTAATCCTACAATAGTAATTTCATTATTTAAAGAACTGTATATGCTAATATTATCTAATGAAGCATCAACTTCTGTTGGTTTTTTAGCACTAGTGTGTAAGTAGAATTGTCCGATACCGTTAGACTTACTTGTAAGTGTAACTGTATAGTTTTCTTCTGATAAATTAGTAAAAGTTTTGTTTTTTCTATCTTCTAAATACACATTAATATTGCTAGGTAGGTTTTTAGTATTGATAGAAAAAGTTATTTCTTTACTGCTTTCAGCTTTCATACCAACAGGAATAATCATGTTTTCAAGGTTGGTGTCAGGTAATGTTTGAATAGCTAATTGATCACCTTGGTTGTTGGTAAGTAATTCTGTGTATACAGCTAAATCAGAAGAACTTTCTCCAAATATTTTAGAGTCGTAACCTTTATCATAACCAGTAGTTTTTCCAGAAGCATAAAATACCTTTGTAGATCTTTTGATTTTTTTATTATCCACAGATAATTCAAGAGAAGGAATAGGTTCCTGTCTCATGAAAGTATCAGCATTGTGGCTTTGATTAGCAAAAGAAAAGGTAACATTTCCAGCTGCTGCTGCCTCTACAAAGAAACCTTGACCTGGAGCAATTTCTATAGGGTCAATAGCATTTTTAGTGATGTACTGTGTACCGTCCCATAACCAAATAGTTTCATCAGCAAGTAATGCTGTGTTTGCGGTTGTAAAGCTAGCAGAGTTTACATAAGCAGTAAAAGGGTTACCTATAAGGTTGTAATTTGTTCTACTACCAGTACTAATAGCTTTATTTACGTTAGTAGTGTTCATTGTTCCCGTAGTTGAAACATCACCAGAAGTAGCTAGTTTAACAGAAATCCCAGTTCCACTCGTAACAGTTCCTGTACTACCACTTTGAGCGTATAACCAAGCAGGTCCTGTAATATTACTATAAGGAGCTAACCCCAAGTTACCAGCAGTTCCAGAGGCTAAAGTATGGTTAGCAATAATATCTTCAATTGTTTCACCAACCACAGGAGAAGAAACTAAATACCAATTTGTAGTTGCTAAATTTCTTTTATAAGTAACAGTACCTGTAACGGTACTTTGTGGTATAAAAGAAGCTCCATTATTAATAGTTAACGAATTAAAAGTAACTGCAGAAGAAGCAGTTGGATAGTTTGTTAAACCAGAAGGAATTACAATATCTGAATTGGTGGGAGGAACTACACTAGGGCTCCAGTTTGAGGCTGTATTCCAATCGTTATCAGTAGATCCTGACCAAGTTACGGTTTCTATACCAACAAGAACATTGGTGGTATTACCAACACTGTTTAATGTTAAAACGGCATCGTTAGAAGCGGCATCTTTTAACGTTCCTCCATTTGCAGCTAATGTACCAACAGCTATACCATCAGTATCTGAATCGCCAGCTTGTACGGTATATCTAAAAACTAAGGCACTTGTTCCGCTTCCACTTAGGTACACTGCTTGACGTGTAGTAGCTCCAATAGTGATAACTATTTGAGGAGTTCCACCTGTAGTATTTACAGTTATATTCTCGTCAAAATTTACGGTAAAATCTAAGTTTTGACTTGTAAGGTAATTACCATCAGTAGGAACACTAACACTTGTTACGGTTGGAGCAACACCATCTACTAAAACACCAGTGGTGGCACCTATACTATTTAAAGTTAGATTTGCATCGTTAGAAGCAGCATCTTTTAAAGTACCTCCATTTGTAGCTAATGTACCAACAGTAATACCGTCGGTATCTAAATCGCCAGATTGTACTATGTATCTAAAAACTAAGGCACTTGTTCCACTTCCACTTAGGTACACTGCTTGACGTGTAGTAGCTCCAATAGTGATAACTATTTGAGGAGTTCCACCTGTAGTATTTACAGTTATATTCTCATCAAAATTTACGGTAAAATCTAAGTTTTGACTTGTAAGGTAATTACCATCAGTAGGAACACTAACACTTGTTACGGTTGGAGCAACACCATCTACTAAAACACCAGTGGTGGCACCTACATTGTTTAATGTTAAAACGGCATCGTTAGAAGCGACATCTTTTAACGTTCCTCCATTTGTAGTTAATGTACCAACAGCTATACCATCAGTATCTGAATCGCCAGATTGTACAGTATATCTAAAAACTAAGGCACTTGTTCCGCTTCCACTTAGGTACACTGCTTGACGTGTAGTAGCTCCAATAGTGATAACTATTTGAGGAGTTCCACCTGTAGTATTTACAGTTATATTCTCATCAAAATTTACGGTAAAATCTAAGTTTTGACTTGTAAGGTAATTACCATCAGTAGGAACACTAACACTTGTTACGGTTGGAGCAACACCATCTACTAAAACACCAGTGGTGGCACCTACATTGTTTAATGTTAAGACGGCATCGTTAGAAGCGGTATCTTTTAACGTTCCTCCATTTGTAGTTAATGTACCAACAGCTATACCATCAGTATCTGAATCGCCAGCTTGTACGGTATATCTAAAAACTAAGGCACTTGTTCCGCTTCCACTTAGGTACACAGCTTGACGTGTAGTAGCTCCAATAGTGATAACTATTTGAGGAGTTCCACCTGTAGTATTTACAGTTATATTCTCATCAAAATTTACGGTAAAATCCAAGTTTTGATTTGTAAGGTAATTACCGTTTGTTGGAACACTAACACTTGTTACAGTTGGAGCAACACCATCTACTAAAACACCAGTGGTGGCACCTACATTGTTTAATGTTAAAACGGCATCGTTAGAAGCGGCATCTTTTAACGTTCCTCCATTTGTAGTTAATGTACCAACAGCTATACCATCAGTATCTGAATCGCCAGCTTGTACGGTATATCTAAAAACTAAGGCAGTTGTTCCGCTTCCACTTTGGTACACAGCTTGACGTGTAGTAGCTCCAATAGTGATAACTATTTGAGGAGTTCCACCTGTAGTATTTACAGTTATATTCTCATCAAAATTTACGGTAAAATCCAAGTTTTGATTTGTAAGGTAATTACCGTTTGTTGGAACACTAACACTTGTTACAGTTGGAGTAGCAGCATCAACTAAAACTGCTGATGTAGATCCCACACTGTTTAAAGTTAGGGTAGCATCTTTTCCTCCTGAATCTTTTAAAGTACTACCATTTGCAGCTAAAGCACCAACAGCAATACCGTCAGTGTCTAAATCACCTGAAAGAACTGTATGCCTAAAAACTAAAGCACTTGTTCCACTACCGCTAATGTAGGTTGCTTGACGTGTGGTAGCGCCAATAGTAATAGCTATTTGAGGTATTCCTCCTGTAGTATTTACAGTTACATTTTCATCAAAGTTCACAGTAAAATCTAAATTTTGACCTGTTATATAAGTAGCATTGGCAGGTACATTTACACTAGAAATAGAAGGTGCAACTGCACTTGAAATCACAGTTGTTGTGTTGTCTGTATCATCAATAGTACCATCATTAATAACTACTGTAAAAGTAGTAGTTTCTGTTGTTGCTGTTCTATTATCTGTTGGATTAAAAGATAAAGCTCTTAGTTTTGTTTGTAAATCAGCAGGTGTAGTACTAGCTATTGTATAAGGGCCTGTACCAGTAAGACCAGTACCAGATAACACACCTTTTGCATTATTGTCTAAAGTAATAGTGGCTGATAAATTATCTCCATCTGCATCAGTAGTTGTGATACTTGAAAAAGGAGAAATTGTACTATTATCATTCACACTTTGACCCGCGGTTGTTCCACCAATTACTGGAGCTGTATTTGAAACAGCAGACGTAACTATCATTTCATCTATAGAGAATCCTCCAAAAATTTGAGTATCGGGTGTGATAATTAATTCGTCAATATCAGAAAATGAACCAGTTGTAGGGGATGTAAAATCTATACTTATAGCAGAATTATGAGTAGATGATACTAAGCTAAGCGTACCAACTATAGCACCATCTTTTTTACCAGTGAATGTAAAATCAATAATAGTACCACCTACAGCTTGTTCGTAAGCAAATTGCATTGATGTTATACCTACTTCACCACCACTATCTGTTGATAATGTAGCTGAAGACACTGCTGAACTACCATTACCAGCCCAAGCTAATACAGCATCTGTAGTTCCGCCAATTGCATCAGTACCAACTTGGTTTCCACTTGTAGCTAAAGCAAGAGTAATATTTCCATTTGATGTACCAGACATATCAAAGCTGTTTAATAGAGAACTAGCAGATTGATCTGCACTAGGATTTGTACCAGTAGCTAAAACTACTGTTGATGAACCAAATTCCATAGTACTAGGGGTTTGAGCTCTTAATTGGTCGTTTGCGAACAATAGCACAGAATAAACAATTGCATTCAAAAAGAATTTGAAGTAATAATGTCTCATTTTATTTAGTATATGATTGGTTAATAAATATTAAAGCTGTTTTATAAATAAAACTCTAATGATTTTCACTAGAGTTTTATTTTATAATTGAATTGTAGCAAATAAGTTAATTTCTAGAAGGAAAAACACCTACCAAAGCAATAATATAATTAACAGCTAAATAAGGCTGTACATTAGTATGTGGTAGATTTCCACCTGTATTAAGTATATTCAAACCAGCATTAGCACTAATAGTTTGTCCATTAACAGTATTGTTAGCTGGTCCATAAGCATTTACAGGTGTTGCACCAATACCAGATCCAAAACTTGCACCAGAAGGGACATCTCCTGCTTGAGGAGTGCTACGAATACCAGCATCAGTACTTAATTGAATATGTTGGTCAGCAGCTGTATTGTTTTGAGTACTGTGACTATGACTTGGCATTTGAGTAACATTTAAGGTAACAGTTTCTGTTCCTCCTCTTTGACCTAATCTATAATCAGATAAACCTGGTCCTTGTCTAGGACCTATTGGGGTTCTTCCTCTTAAATCAGGTAAAGCAAAAGTTGTTCTTCCGTCTCCACCATAGGTGGTTCCTAAAATTGAAAATAAAGCAGTGTTTTGTGCAATTGATAATAATTGGCCATCACAAAATGCCCAACCTCTTGGTGCGAAGTTTCCTCCGAACATAACAATTTCTCCTATAAATGGATCCATAAGTAATAAAAGTTTAGTAGTTAATGTTTAGAACAACAATTTAGTAAAAAAAACAATATGCTTTACGTAACTGTTTAATTATTTTCTAATTATAGCTTTGGTTGCAAGTTTGTGAAATTGCTAAATGTTGAATATTTGTTTTCTAAAACCAAATTTAAAGACAAACTGAGCTAAACTTTAATTCTATTGTCTAAGTGTGTTTTATTGGTATGCGAACGTATATTTTTAAGGTATATACGTTTAAGTAGAAATGTTATTTACTGGTTAGTTTGTATTATCTCGGTTAGTTTTTTCTCCAAAAGAAAGGAGTTAATAAAATTAATACGGTAAATAACTCTAAACGACCAATTAACATTAAGAAAGAACAAAACCATTTTGCACCTACAGATAAGTGGTTAAAATTATCTACAGGGCTTACACTACCTATAGCAGGCCCAATATTTCCTAAAGAAGAGGCGCACGCACCTAGTGCAGATTTAATATCTAGCCCTAAAAAAGCTAAAATAACTGTACCTACTATAAAAATAAGCATGTACAATACGAAAAAAGAAAGAATATTAAATACAATTGTTTGGTTAACAGCTTTACCATCATAACGAACAGGTATAATGGCATTTGGATGTAGTGATTTTTTAAATTCTAGAAAGCTGTTTTTTAACATAATAATATGACGCACAATTTTCACTCCTCCAGAGGTTGAGCCAGCAGAACCTCCTAAGAAAAATAAAGAAAAGAAAATAGCAGTTACGAAAAAGCTCCACATAGTGAAATCTGCACTAACAAAACCTGTGGTGGTTACTACCGAAATTACTGAGAATAATGAATGTCTTATAGCACTTTCTACTTCTCCCCATACTTTTGGATGTTGAATACTAGTTTGTAAATTAGGATCTTGAAAAAAGATAATCATTAAAGCTACAATTCCAGCAATACAAGTAATACCAAAAAAATAGTATTTAAACTCTTCGCTTTGTATGACTTTTCTTACTTTTCCTTTTAAAGCAAAATAGGTAAGTACAAAGTTAGTTCCTGCAATAAACATAAAAAATATAATTATGTATTGAATTAAAGGAGACCCGTTCCAATGAGCAACACTTGCATTTTTTGTAGAGAACCCACCAGTACTTACTGTTGCCATAGAGTGGTTTATTGCATCAAACCAAGTCATTCCAGCTACTTTTAATAAAATAAACTCCACAACGGTTAGTAATACATATATCAACCATAAACGTTTTGCCGTATCAGTAATTCTTGGATGTAACTTATCTGCAGAAGGTCCTGGAGCTTCTGCCATAAAGAGCTGCATTCCTCCAATACCTAGTAAAGGTAAGATAGCAATGGTTAGTACGATTATTCCCATACCACCAATCCAATGTGTACAACTACGCCAAAATAAAATACCTTTAGGCATAGATTCAATGTCAGTTAAAATGGAAGAACCAGTAGTTGAGTATCCGGAAATAGTTTCAAAAAATGCATTGGTAATATTAGGAATACTTTCTGTAAGCAAGTAGGGAAGCATACCTGTAAATGACAAGGTGAGCCAACCTAGTGTAACTATGAGATACCCTTCTTTTTTATGAATGTTTTTATTATTGGGTTTATTGAAAAAAAATAATAAAGAGCCAAGAGCTATGGTTATAATTCCAGCATTTAAAATACCTAATTTGGCAGGTTCATCGTAATAAAAACTAAAAGGTAACGCAATCCACATAAACAATCCATTAAGGATGGCTGTTACTCCTAAAAATCGATAAACTAATTTGAGGTTAAGATTTTGCATTATTTGAATAAATCTTCTACAATATTGATGGCCTCAGGTAAACAAAAAACAATGGCTTTATCACCACTCTGTAGTTGGAAATCACCAAAAGACATTAATGCTTCTCCATTTCTAATTACACCTCCAATAATAGCTTCTCTGGGAAAACGCAATTCTCTTATTATTTTTTGAGTAACCTTTGCATTGGGTTGTACTTCAAATTCATAAACTTCTGCATCAACATTATGCAAATTAGCTAAAGCAACAACTTCTCCTTTTCTTATATGACGAAAAATATTACTTGCGGCTATTAATTTTTTATTAATGAGAGTATCAATACCAATAGTTTGAGAAATATTGATATAATCCATATTCTCAACCAGGGCTACTGTTTTTTTAACACCTTTAGATTTTGCAACTAGACAAGACATGATGTTGGTTTCAGAGTCTCCAGTCACAGCTACAAAAGCATCCATTTCTCTTATGCTTTCTTCTTCTAGCAATTCTAAATCTCTTCCATCACCATAAATTACTAAAGTGTTACGAAGATCTTCGGCTAGTTGTAAGGCTTTGTCTTTATCTTTTTCAATCAGTTTTACTTTAAAATTATCTTTACAAAGTTTTCTAGCTGTTTTGCGTCCAACACGGCTTCCTCCTAGAATCATTACGTTTGTAATGTCTATTTGTTCTTTACCAATAATAGGATATAGTTTGTCTATGCTGTATTTAGGGACAGAAAAATATACCTGATCGTTTATTTTATATTCTGTATCTCCACGAGGAATAATTGTTTGAGAAGTACCTTCACGTTTTATAGCAATGGTTATAAAATCTACCAAACAATACTTTTCTTTTGTTTCTTTAACTGTAAGGTCAAGTATAGGAGATTTATAACCAAGAGTAGTCCCCATGATGTTAAAAACACCATTTTCAAAGGCAACTGTATCATTAAAAGAAGATTGATTGAGTAATGATTTAATTTCTTCGGCAGCTAGTTCTTCAGGAGAAATCATAAAATCTACACCATAATCTTTAAAATTAATACAAGGGTTTTTTAAAAACTCAGGGTTGCTAATTCTAGCAATTGTTTTCTTTACGCCTAAAGCTTTACCAATGACAGATATGGTAAAGTTAGTGTTAGGGCTTTCGGTTACAGCCAAAAGTAAGTCAGCAGAACTTATACCAATTTCTTTTAACAGTTTTATAGAGGTAGCATCTCCTTTTTTGGTGATAACATCCAAATGGGTGTTTAGATAGTCTAATTTTTCACCATCAAAATCGATTACATAGGTGTCTTGTGCTTCGTAAGAAAGGAGTTTAGCCAAATGAAAACCAACGTCTCCAGCCCCGGCTATAATAATCTTCATATTAATAATTAAAAAAGATAGACTGCAAAGATACTGTGCTTCTTTTGGTTGTGCAAAAAATGAATTATATTTATAAACATGTAAAGAAAAAGTAATGAAAAAGATTTCTATAAAATCATGGGCATTAGATGATAGGCCTAGAGAAAAAATGTTATTTAAAGGTAAAACTATTTTATCAGATGCTGAGTTAATTGCAATTTTAATTAGTTCGGGTAATCGAGAAGAAAATGCAGTAGCTTTAGCTAAAAGAATATTACTATCTGTAAATAACGATTTAAATGCATTAGCAAAATTATCTGTAGAAGAGTTAATGAAATTCAAAGGAATAGGGGAGGCGAAGGCAATATCGATAATTACTGCCCTAGAGTTTGGAAAAAGAAGACAATTTGAAGAAAGAGCTAGTATTTCAAAGATTAAAAGCTCTGCTGATGTAGCAAAAATTATGCAACCCTTAATAGGAGATTTACAATATGAAGAGTTTTGGGTCTTGTATCTCAACAACTCTAATAAAGTATTAGCAAAGCATCAATTAAGTAAAGGAGGTTTTACAGCCACTTTAGTAGATATACGATTATTATACAAAAGAGCATTAGAACTTTCAGCATTAGGTGTAATAGTCTCTCATAATCATCCTTCAGGAAAATTATCACCCAGTAGTTCAGATATTGAGCTTACTAAAAAAATTAAAGAAGCAGGAAGTACTTTAGACATAAAGTTGTTAGACCATTTAATAATTACTGAAAAAGCGTATTTTAGCTTTGTAGATGAAGGACTTTTATAGTCGTTTTACACGTAATGACTACTTTATATCAAATTTATGATACTTATATACACCCACAAGGTTACTCCTAGAGTACGCTATATTTTCAAACATATCTTCACTCGTATTTTACAAGTTCAAATTGACTTTACAAGGAAAGTAGAAGAGTTTGTAGCATATAATGGACCTAAGTTTTCATATACAAATGTACCCTTAGGAAAAGAGTTTTTTATTCAAAGTAATGAACTGCTTTTTCAGCAAGGTATAAAAGATGTAACAGTAGTTGTTCAGAAATGGGAAGAAGTTCCTTGCTTTTTTGCAGCAGTTGAAGCTTCCGAAATTCCATTTGATATTTTTGCAGCTAGTTTTTTCTTAATTTCAAGATATGAAGAGTACTTACCACAGATAAAAGATGTGCATGGAAGGTTTTCGGCAACTGAAAGTATTGCTTACCAGCATGGTTTTTTAGAAAAACCTTTAGTTGATATTTGGGCATATAAATTTTTAACAGCATTGAAGCATAAGTTTCCAGATTTTGAGCATGTAACAAGAAAATATCAGTACATATCAACAATTGATGTAGATAATGCTTTTGCCTATAAACACAAAAGTTTTGTTAGAACTATTGGAGGTTTTTTAAAGGATGCATCTCAATTTAAAATTTTTACGATTTGGGATAGGTTCGCTGTTTTATTTAACCTTAAAAAAGATCCTTTCAATACATTTCAAAAAGCAATAAAGCTAAAGAAAAAATATAAAATTACCACTATTTTTTTCTTTCTAATAGGAGATTATACAACATTTGATACAAATGTATCAGCTTCAAAAAGAAAATTTAAATTATTAATAAAAGACATGGTTGATTATGCTCTTGTAGGGCTTCACCCGTCGTATTATACCATGAGTAATTCAGGAATGTTAAAAAAAGAAAAAGAACGTTTAGAGTCTATAACAAATACTCCTATAAAACGTTCTAGACAGCATTATTTAAGAGTATCTCTACCAGAAACGTACCAACAGTTAATAGATTTAGAGATAGATGAAGATTACTCTATGGGATATGCAACACATGTAGGGTTTAGAGCAAGTACTTGTACCCCTTTTTATTTTTACGATTTAGATTTTGAGATTCAAACACCATTAAAAATATATCCTTTCGCATTGATGGATACAACCTTGAACGATTATATGAAATTAACACCCAAGCAATCTTTAGGTAAAATTCGAGATTTAAAAAACGAAGTAAAAGCAGTAAATGGTGTTTTTATTACAGTATTTCATAATGAAAGTTTAAGTAATTACTTAAGGTGGAGAGGATGGAATAGGGTATATAATTCAATGCTTAAAATAGTAGGAAATGATTAGTATTAATACAAACATAAAGCATCTTTTTTTTGATTTAGATCATACATTGTGGGACTTTGACAGAAACTCTAAATTAATATTTCAGCAAATTTTTAAAGAGCAAAATATTTTAATACCCATTGATGTTTTCTTAGAAGTTTATGTTCCAGTAAATCTAAAATATTGGAGACTATATAGGGAAGATAAAATAGAAAAGTTAGCATTAAGGTATCATCGGTTAAAAGAAACATTTAATGTTTTAGAGTATGCTATTTCTGATACTTTAATCAATAAAATTTCAGAAGACTACATACAGTATTTACCTAATTTTAATTACCTTTTTCCTGATGCTATTGAGGTTTTACAGTATTTAGAAAACAAATACCAGTTGCACATTATTACAAATGGGTTCGAAAAAGTTCAAAACTTAAAGCTTAAAAAATCAGGAATACATATCTTTTTTAAAGAAATAATAACTTCGGAATGCGTAGGAGCTAAAAAACCTAACACTAAAGTTTTTGAATTTGCTTTAGAGAAAGCTGGTGCGAAGGCAAATGAATCATTAATGATAGGAGATAGTTATGAAGCCGATATAATGGGAGCAATAAATTCAGGAATGAAGGCGATACATTTCACTCAAGAAAGTAGAAATAATAATATATTGAGTGTTTCAAACTTAATAGGTTTAAAAAAATATATGTAAACTAAGCTTAATCGTATAAAATTATAAAAAATACTATTCCTTTATTTTACTACTAACAACAACTAAAGGGTTTGCCCAAAAAAGTATTCGTAATTATAAATATATTCCATTAGAAGAAAATAAAAAGTTTGAAAATAAAACTGTGTAAAGAGTTGCTTCGAGTCTAAGGTTGTAAAAAGTAAACCTATTGAAATTAAAAGAGAGCATAAAACAAGAGAAGTATTATATGCGGAACCAAATTCTACAGGTTTTCAATTGGTAAATACCAAGACAGAGGTTGTTTTTAAGGTATTAAAAACGAATATGAAGGGTCTTTTTATAATTAAAGATAAATACGGAATTCTATACAAAAACAGAAATTATTGGTTTGCTAAATATCATCTTAAAACCGAGAAAGAGATCAAAGAATATCAGATTAAATTCCAATAAAACCCCTTTTCTTTAATAGTTGTATTTATCCTTCCAACGTTGCTTTAGTAATTCTCTAAACTGATTTTCACGAGCATTATTACCGGGTTCGTATAGTTTAGTGTTTTTAATTTCGTTAGGTAAAAATTCTTGATTTACAAAATTCCCTAAATAATTGTGAGAGTACTGATAGTCTTTTCCATAATCTAAATCTTTCATTAGTTTTGTAGGAGCATTTCTTAAGTGGAGAGGAACAGATAAATCTCCTGTTGTTTTAACTAGTTTTTGTGCTTCGCCAATAGCCATGTATGAAGCATTACTTTTAGCTGAATTAGCTAAATAGACAGCACATTGACTTAAAATAATCCTAGATTCGGGGTAGCCAATAACGGAAACAGCTTGAAAAGTGTTGTTAGCTAGGATTAAGGCTGTCGGATTAGCATTGCCAATATCTTCAGAAGCAGCAATTAACATTCTACGAGCAATAAATTTTACATCTTCACCACCTTCAATCATACGAGCTAACCAATAAACAGCAGCGTTAGGATCACTTCCTCTTATAGATTTTATAAAAGCTGAAACTATATCATAATGTTGTTCACCAGTTTTATCATAACGAACGGTATTCTTCTGAATCTTAGCTAACACCAATTCATTAGTAATCTCAATTTCATCATCAGCAGCAACTAATAATTCAAAAATATTTAAGAGTTTACGTGCATCACCTCCAGAAACCTGAAGTAACGCATCCGTCTCTTTTAAATTAATATTTTTCTTAGAAATAATCTCATCTTTATCCATAGCTCTATATAAGAGAGCAATTAAATCATTCTTATCAAAAGAGTTCAAAATATAGACTTGGCAACGAGAGAGTAGGGCGGGTATAACCTCAAAGCTTGGGTTTTCTGTTGTTGCACCAACCAAAGTGACCCAGCCTTTTTCTACAGCACCTAGTAAAGAATCTTGCTGTGATTTACTAAAGCGATGAATTTCATCAATAAACAAAATTGGATTTTTATGAGTAAACAAACCACCACTTTTTTTAGCTTTTTCTATTACTTCACGAACATCTTTTACACCAGAGCTAATAGCACTTAAAGTATAAAATGGACGGCCAGATTCATTTGCAATAATATTTGCTAGTGTAGTTTTACCAATTCCTGGAGGGCCCCATAAAATTAAAGAAGGAATGATTCCTTGTTTAATATGATTGGTTAATATTCCATTTTCGCCTACCAAATGTTGTTGACTTATATAGTCACTTAAGTTCTGTGGACGAATTCTTTCTGCCAAAGGTTGATTCATAATGTAAAAATAGCAAAGATTTATGACAGAACTTCAGAAACACTACTTTGGATTTATTTTTGTTATTTTAATCTTTATGAAAACAGATCAACAATTAAAATTTTCTCCAACTATTTTTGTAATTCCTTTCTTATTTGTTTTTATATTATGGTTTGTTTATTGGTTGGAAATTAAATTTGGATGGAATTTTAATAAATATGGAGTATTTCCGAGAAATTTTAGCGGTTTAAAAGGGGTTTTTTGTTCTCCTTTTGTCCATAGTGATATAAATCATCTTTTTAATAATTCGGTTCCTTTATTCGTGCTTTCTGCGTGTCTTTTTTACTTTTATAAGGAAGTAGCTGTCAAAGTTTTGATATATGGAGGCATTTTGACTGGACTTTTGACATGGATAATTGCTCGTGAATCCTACCATATTGGAGCAAGTGGAGTAGTATATTTACTTTTTAGTTTTGTGCTTTTTAGTGGAATTATAAAAAAGAATTATAGGTTAGTAGCTGTTTCTTTTATTACTATATTCTTATATGGTAGTATGGTTTGGTATGTGTTACCAATTAAAGAAGGAATGTCTTGGGAAGGGCATTTATCAGGTTTAATTACTGGAGTCGCATTGGCTTTGCTATATAGAAATAAAGGAATAATTAGGGAAAGGTTTGAATTTTCTAAAACAGAATTTGATAATATGTTTGATGAAGATGGAAATTATGTTCCACCAATTATTGAAGAAGAAGTTGAGTTTGAATTGAAGGAAATACAATACCGTTACATTTATAAAAATGAAGAGGAATAAAAAATCCTGCTATTAAGTAGGATTTTTTATTTTATAAACGTTGTCTTACAGCTTCGTATAAAAATGCACCACATGCAACTGATACATTAAGAGATTCTATTTCTCCTAATAAAGGTAATTTAGCTTTGTAGTCGGCCATTTTTAATACTGAATTACTTACTCCTTTATGTTCAGAACCCATAATGATTGCTATTGGTTGGTTAAAGTCAACATCAAAAACTGAATCTTCAGTTTTTTCAGTTGCAGCCACTAGCTTAATATCTGCTGCTTTAAATTGAAATATAGCATCTTTAATATGGTCTACTTTACAAATAGGTATTTTAAAAGCTGCTCCAGCTGAGGTTTTAATGGTTTCAGCATTTACAGGTGCACTACCGCTTTTCTGAATGATAATTCCGTTTACACCAGTACACTCAGCGGTTCTGATAATTGCTCCGAAATTTCTCACATCAGAAACTTGATCAAGCAATAAGAATAAGGGAGTTTTATCAGACTCTAAAGTTGATTCTAAAAGAGTTTCTAAATCGTGGAATTCTATAGGAGAAATTTTAGCAACAGCACCTTGATGGTTATTGTGTTTAGATAAACGATCTAGCTTTTCTGTAGGAACTACACTAGTTGAAATTTTATTTTTTTTCAATAGCTTATCTAATTGAAAAAATAAATCTCCTCTCAAGCCCTTTTGAAGATATACTTTATTAATTGAAGCCTCACTTTCTATGGCTTCAATAATGGCTCTAATACCAAAAATATTTGTGTTTTCTTCCATGCTGCAAATGTAGTTGATTTTATGGTATAAAAAAACCACCTCAAAGAGGTGGTTTTAATATTATTTAGAGCTAATTTTTTTGAATTGGTTTGTGTCAAAATCTTTAGATTCAGAAGAACTAAAGTCTCCTTCTCGAGAGGCTTTAACAACACCTCCTGAAGAGTCTAATATTTTCCAACTAGTCTCGCTACCGTATCCGTCAGAAGTAATATCTAATATTTCTGATATCTCAGAAGAATTTTGAATGTAATTAACAGTAGTAGAACTTCTATTCTCCATTAGAAAGCCCTTCTTTAGTTTCAAAAGTTAAGACTAACTTGTTTACACCAATACTTAAGTTGGTGTCTGACAACTGAATTATTAATGTTATTTAGTTTTGATTTGCAGGAATAGTTACTGCATAATAACCAACATAAGCATTGGTAGTATCCATATCAACAGAAACTCCAAAAGTTCTATCAGGACCTGTAATATTAGTAGTATATATAATAATATCGTAAATAGTTGTAGAACCAACACAAGTAGAGTATGAAGACTCACTAAATGTTATGTAGTTGGTATTTAAAGGTTCTACTTTATCATCACAGCAGCTTAAAGAAAAACTAGCAATTATAGCTAGAAATAGTAATTTTATATTTTTTTATAATTGTTGAGTTTAAAAGTTATTGGTTTAAAAAAAAGCTGCCAATCCTATAAAAAGGATTGACAGCTTAATAAAAAGTTGTTTATTGGTTTTGGTTTGAGATAAATGGATTATTTTGAATCTCATCTAGAGGAATTTCAAATTGCATTTTCTCATCGTTGTAAGGTATAGCTTCGCCTACAAAAGAAAGGTGATTAGCACCTCTTGAAGTAGTCGCTTTAAAACGCTTCATAGCCAAGAAACTCTTACCTTCACCCCATAATTCTATACGAGTTTGTAAGTAAATTTCATCTAATAAAGCTTGACCACTAAGTGCATCTATATAAGAAGCGTCAGGAACTCTTCTTTCAACTAAAGCTTTTAAAGATGTTCTTGCAGCACCTTCAGCACCATTTTTAGCATTTGCTTCAGCGTTTAATAAATAAGCTTCTTCAATACGCATATATACATAATCAGCAGTTAAACCAGATTGAGGTCCAGTACCAAATTTAGGAAACTCAGCCGCATCGTGATAGAATTTATATAATGGTTGTAAATGTCTACCAACAGAAGGTAAATTTAAGAATTGACCTTTTCTTGCATCGTCATTAGGAATAGCAGCATATAAGTCTGAATCCATAGCTTTGAGATCACCAGCCCAAGCATAACTGTATGAATATGCATCAATTTGACCCCACCAAGAAACTAATCCTAACTCGTTAGTTTCAGTAATGTCAACACCCCACATCCAACTTGGGTTTTGATAATTGTTAAAACCATTAGTAACTTCACTTGACGCTAACATAGTATGGTTTCCTGCATCGATAACTTGTTGAGTTAAAGTCGCAACTTCACCATCTCTACCTCCTTTTGCTCCAAGAACATAGGCAAGCATTATTTTGGCAATATCTTGGTTCACCTGAACTTTGTCACTTCTATTGAATCCTTCTAAAAGACCTATTGCCTCTGTTAGGTCATTTTCCATTAAATCATATATTTCAGAAGCAGTAGATTTAGGAAGGTTTGAAGTGATGGGTTCAATATACATAGGTAAAATTTCTTCAGCTCCATTATATTCTTTTTGGAAATACTGAGTTAAGTAGAAATAAGAGTGAGCTCTCATTACTTTAGCCTGTCCTAAGTTGAATTTATTTTCCTGTAAATCAGGATTAGCATCATTACCACCCAAACTTTTAATTACGTTATTAGCAGATCTAATAATTCTGTAATAATATCTCCATACCATTCTGTTTCTTCCTCTAGTAAAATCTAAAGGCGCTTGAAACTCAGTAATATCTGCACGATACCAACCATAACTGCTTACACTTAAAGCCATGTCTCCACATAACATATCACCAAAAATATCATACCCTTTTTGTCCAAAGTCATCATGGTTAGTAGTACCACCTGTTCCAGTTTGGAACATTTGAGCATAGATACCATTAATAAAACCAGCAGGAACAGCATCGTTTGTTATAGCTCCTTGGGCTAATTGTACGTCTGTAAATGTATTCGTTGGTTGTGACTCGCCTGAAGTCCCATCATTTATCAATTCATCACT
The DNA here is from genome assembly GCF_964513795.1 of Tenacibaculum sediminilitoris. Classification (NCBI taxonomy): domain Bacteria; kingdom Pseudomonadati; phylum Bacteroidota; class Flavobacteriia; order Flavobacteriales; family Flavobacteriaceae; genus Tenacibaculum; species Tenacibaculum sediminilitoris. The sequence continues at coordinate 101,198 of NZ_CAZEQR010000048.1, forward strand.
ACAACTAAAAGATAAACTTAAAGCTGTTGCTAATAAACTTATTTTAAATATTTTTTTCATTTTGTAAATTTTTAAAATTTAACTCTTACACCCATAGTAATAGTAGTTGCTGGAGCATAAATTCTTCTAGCAGAACTACCATTTTCTCTTACACTTGGGTTAAACCCTTCTCTAGCACTATTTAAATACAGGTTATCTCCTGACATCCATATATTGATATTATCAATTCCAGAGTCCCCCATAAACTTACTAGGAACTGTATAACCAATTCTAGCATTATTTAAGGCAATGTAATCTGTACTTGTAATAAACCTTGAAGATAGAGATGTGCTGTTTGTAATAAAGTTATCTGTTAAAGCAGGAACATCAGTAATGTCTCCAGGTTGTTGCCATCTATTAAGGATATCTCTATGGAAGTTATTTCCAGCTGCCCCAAAACGATCACTCATTAACTCAGCATATTGAGCATCATAAGCATAACCACCTAAGCTATAAGTAAACTGAGTAGAGAAGTCAAAACTTTTAACTTTACCTGATAATCTAAAAGAACCTCTTAAGTCTGGAATAAAAGACTTGTTTAAATATTTCTGAGTTGCATCAGAAAAAATTTTAGTAACCTGTCTTTTGATATTGGTGTTAGAAGATAACTTCTCATATTCGTATAATGAACTTGTAGAAGATTCATCACCGTTTTCAAGAGTTGAAAAATCTTCTTCACCTGCATCTAAAACATCGTTGTTGTTTTTATCATCATAGTATTGGTACCACATTGGAGCACCGTCAGAAGGATCTACACCAGCCCATTCTCTCATGTAAAAATCAAACATAGATCTACCAGGAGCAAATGCGTAAGCACCATCTGCACTTGAGTTTTCATCAATGATTTTTTCTTTACCTGTAGTTGGATCTATAGGTAATGTAATAAATTCATTACTTAACATTTCTCCATTTAAAGATAAATCTAACTTAAAATCTTGCTTATTGAAAATATGTCCAGTTATATCAAATTCCAATCCTGCATTTAACACCTCACCATCGTTAACTACAATAGAAGAGAAACCAGCAGAAGGACCAACCCTTTGGTCAAAGAATAAGTTGTCTGTGTTTTTTCTATAGTAATCAAAATTAGCATCTAAGTAATTACCTAAAGAAGCCTCAATACCTCCTTGTAACATTCTAGAAGTTTCCCAAGTTAATAAATCACGTCCAGGTCTGGTTTCAAATAAGGCTAGCTTTCCACCCGCAACATCAGAACCAAAAACACTAAATGCATCAGTTGTTGTTGCTCCGTCCTGATCACCAGTAACACCCCAAGACACTTTCGCTTTTAAGAATGAAAAAATGCTATTAGACATAAAGTCTTCTTCACTAATAACCCAAGAAGCACCTACTGAACCAAACACACCCCATTTTTCTTTTATAAAACGAGAAGAACCATCTGTTCTTAAAGAACCTGTTAAATAGTATTTATTTAGATAGTTATAATTAACCTGTCCAAAATAAGATTCAATTGCAGAACCATTTTGAGTTCCACCTGCAGGAGTTTGTGGTTGTAAATAATTACTTAAGTTTAATAAACCTGGTACAATAACTTCTTGTTTACTTTGACTAGAAGATTCGAACCTAAATTTAAATAATTCATGACCTAATAAAGCTTCAAAATTATGATCACCAAAAGACTTTTTGTAACGTAGTAATTGTGTGAACGTTTGAGACCATCTGATACGGTCTCTTACAAATAAAGTACCTCCATTTTGTGCAGCTGTACCATAGGCATGATTACCGGCAGATGCAAATCTTTCAAAAGAGTATTGACCTCCAAATCTAACTTCAGCAGAAAATTCATCTGATAGTTTAAATTTCGTATTCACATTACCATTTAAGGCATGAGTTTCTGCTCTGTTAATATCTAAAACGGCAGAACCAATAGGGTTTAAAAGATTGGCATTAGGTCTTGTTCTGTCAAAACCATTTGTAGCGCCAGTAGGACTACCATAATCATATTGATAACCACCATAAACTGGATCAGGAATTAAATCACCAGTATTAGGAAACCTTGCAAAAACAGGGTAAATAGGAGCCATCTTATCAGCAAATTCAAATAAGTTTTCTGAACCAGCAGTTTGACCATTGTTATTACTTTCAGAATATGCATACCCTATGTTAGCACCTACTTCTAACCATTCTTTAATGTCAGAAGTTAAGTTTAATCTTGTTGTAATTCTACTATAATCAGAATTAATTGAGTATCCTGAATCATCTAAATAGCCCATAGAGAAGAAATATTTAGATTTTTCTGATCCTCCACCTAATCTTAAGTTAGCTTCAGTTCTGATTCCTGTACCAAAAGCTTCATCAGCATATCTTTCAGGAGTATATAATCTGTTTACACCTTCTCTTACCGACCTTGTATTAGGGTCAATTAAATCAGCTGCAGTAGCTGCATTCCACATATTGTATCCAGAACCAATTCCATTGTCACCCAATAATAAACCATTAGCATATGCTACAGGGTCAGCTTGTCCAGAACCAACACCTCTATTATATAATCCTTCCCATACTAAACCAATATATTTTTCTGGACTTCGCATAACATTATATCTAGGAATAGCTTGAAAGTTAACCCCTGTTTTAACATCAGCTTCGATATAAGAAGATTCTGCAGAAGAAGTCCCTGACTTAGTAGTAATTAAGATTACACCGTTAGCTCCTCTAGATCCATAAATAGCCGTTGCTGTAGCATCTTTCAGTACAGTTGTACTTTTGATATCAGATGGGTTAATAGAGTTTAAGTTAAACGCACTACCCAAAGCTATACCATCAATAACGTAAAGTGGAGCCCTGTTTCCTAATGGAGAACCATAACCACGAATACGAACAGTACCAACTGTACCTGGTTGACCAGATGTGTTGATAACAGTTACACCAGCAACCTCACCCGCTAAAGCTTGAGATACATTTGAAAATGATTTAGCTTCAAGGTTCTCAGTGCTAACGACAGAAGCTGTACCAGCATATGCCTTTTTAGTTGTGGTACCATAACCTACAACAACAACTTCTTCTAATAAGTTATCAGTTTCTAATACAATACTAATTTGGTTAGAAGCACCAACGGTTCTTTCAGCTGTTTTCATACCAACAAAACTGTAAACTAAAATGTCACCTGTTTTTGCTTGAATAGAATAATTTCCATCAAAATCCGTTTCGGTACCTTGAGTAGTACCCTTTTTTAAAATAGTCACCCCCGGTAGTGGACCAGATTCATCTGAAACAGTACCTGAAATTGTTTTCTCTTGTGCAAAGGATATTTGCACAATCAACGCTAGAAATAGCGTTAAAATTCCATTAAACTTTGTTCTCATTATGTAATTATTTGAATTAATTAAATGCTAAAATCCTAAATATATCTTAAATAAACAATTTTTTAACATAAAAAAGAAATGTTTGTTTATGATTATGCAATTTTTTCTAAGTCGTAGTGTTGAAGATTTTTTTTATGTTAAAAAAAAGCCTCAAGGAATTTAATCCAAGAGGCTAAAAATATTTAAATAGATATTTTTTTTGTATTTAAAATATTATTTATCCCACCAAAGTTTTGTAAATAATCCATCTTCACCTTGAGCAGCAACTGCAGCTTCATAGTTAGACTTGTTTTGATTTGCTTCAGCAATAGGATACGCATGTCTTACAGGGATTGAGTTTCCTGTAAGAGCATCAACAGCTGGTGTTAAATTAGGGTAATCTAATCTTCTCCATTCAGCCCAGGCTTCATAAGGTTGGTAAAATAATGCTAGCCATTTTTGCTCTGCTATTTGATTCATAGCATTAGCTGCATTATAAACTACATCAGCTTCTAAAAGATATGCGTTAGCGTCGGCATCAGATACTCCCCATTGCTTCATAGAAGCAATAACTCCTTCTTCATAATATGTTTGTGCACTTCCCGATATCCAACCCAATAAAGCAGCTTCAGCCTTATTAAAAGATATTTGCGCATACGTAAACATTGGAAGGTCTCTTTCTCCGTTTTTAATTAAATCATCATTCATGAATGATACATCAGCATTAGGAATAGATCCAGCATCTGCCCATCCGTATTGAAGACCAACAAAAGTACCAGTTGAAGCAGCAGGTTCTCCAAACATTGGAAGTCTAGGGTCGTTTAAATCTTGCATTCTGTCTACTAAAACATCACTTAAACATTCATCTGTTCTACCACTATCTACATAATCATCTTGGTAAGGGTTGTCATATGCATCATTTGAAATTGAAGGAAACATAATGTCCTCTGATACACTAGAAATAACTCCAGCACTCATCGCTTCATTAAATTTAGTTGCAGCATAACCACCAGCAGAAGGATATACTTTCGCTAAACGAATTGCCATGTTCATTTTTAATGTATTGGCAAATTTCTTCCAAGAAGACATGTTTCCTCCAAAAAGAATATCTCCTTCTGGACCAGAACCACCGTCCATTTGAGCTAATGCTTCATCAATTTTATCAAAAAGATCTGTATAGATTTCTTCTTGTGAATCATATATTGACTTAGAAGAAGCTACTCCTCCAAATGCATTACTGTAAGGAAGCATTCCCCAACGGTCTGTTGCCCATTGGAAATAATATGCCCACATTATTTTAGCAACAGCAATTTGGTTGTTGTTAGAACCAAACACTGCAGCATTGCCTTTTGTGTCTGGATTTGTATTTAGGTCTATTATTTGAAGTAAATTAGGGAAAATTTTGTTGTAAATATTTACTGTTCCATCTGTACCTGTTCCACTTCCAGTTACATTCCAGTTGAAGTTAATAGTTTGGTATCTAGACTCTTCAGTGTATTGTGTTTGCGATAAGTGTTGTACATATAACGAAGGAGTTGCTGTACCGCTTAAACTTACAGTTCCTACTATTTTTGATTGTACACCGGTCAATAAAGATGCACTAATTGGATTTACAGGATTGTTCTTATCTATACCTGTATCACCAAAGTCGTAGCTTTCACAACCAACTAATAAAATAGAGGCTGCTACCGTTGCTAACAAGCTTTTAAATGTTTTCATTATTTAAATGTTTTTAATTAAAATTTAACTTTAATATTTAAACCAAATGTTCTACTACTAGGTAATTGACCACCTTCTTCCCAACGTAAACCGCCAGCTGAAGTATTTTCAATTTCTGAAGGGTCAATACCATCAACGCTAGAGTAAATTAACCATAAGTTGTTCGCAAAAGCATTTAAAGTAATGCTTTCAACAAAAGTGTTTTCAAACATTTTGTTTGGTAAGTCATACCCTAAAGATAACTGTCTTAATTTAACGTAAGTAGCATCATAAATCCATCTTTCGTGTAAAGCAAATAACCTATTCCAGTAAGTTTGAGATTCAACATAATATGATGCTGGACTTCCAGTAGTAGAATCAACTCCTTCTAATAAAACCCCTCCTGAATTTGGTTGTATGTCACTTGCTGGTACATAATTAGCAACTCCAGCAGAACCTACTACATCATCTCTTACAGGATTTCCTAAGGCATTGTTTCCTACCGTATTTTCTAATAAACCTGAATAGTGTCCGAACATTTGAGATACAGAGAAGAATTTACCTCCGCTTTGGAAGTCAAATTGAGCATTTAAAGTAATGTTTTTGTATCTAAATGTATTGTTAAATCCACCTGTGAAATCAGGTAATAAGTTTCCTAAATATTGATTTTCTTCAAACTCAATTCTACCTTGATCGTCCAATAACATATTTCCACTATCATCTCTAGTGATTTTTCTACCATAAATAGCACCCCATTCTTCTCCTTTTCTAGATTGAATAGTTAATCCTCTCCAAGAAGTGTCTAATATTTGATTCTCAATTTCTTCACCTGTTTCAGGGTCAATATAAAGCTCATCAGTAACTCTTTTTAATGTAGCAAAATTTAATCCTACGTTCCATTCAAAGTTTTCGTTTTTGATAGGAGTACCTAATAAAGCAATTTCAAAACCAGTAGAAGTTGACTTCCCTGAGTTTACATTAGATCCAAAATAACCAGAAGCAGGAGATAAAGGAACTGTTATAGGAGTATCTTCATCTTTTCTATTAAAGTAGGTAAAGTCGATTCCTAATCTATTGTTTAAAAACTGTAATTCAGTACCTACCTCAAATTCTGTTCTAACTCCTCCTTCAATTATAGGATTAGCTTGATTAGTATTATTATAGAAAGGAACAGTTCCATTGTAGTTAGTACCCAATTGATATGTTTGTGTAGTACTACCAAACGCTACTAAACTAGGAGCTTGAGCGTACCCAACTCTTAATTTACCAAAAGATAATACGTTTCTATTTCCTATTAATTTACTAAACAAGAAACTTCCAGATCCACCGTATGTAATTATTCTGTTTTTATCAGGGTTGGCGTTTGAATTCCAATCTCCCCTAATAGAACCGTCAATATATAACATGTCTTTATAACCTAAAGAAGCAGTAGCAAATAAACCATTGTTTTTTGCTTCAGAATTAAAAGCAGTATAATTAGGTCTATCTTTAGATGAGGCAATAGAAAATACTCCAGGGATAGTTAAACCACCAACAGTTTCTGAATCTATAGATCGTTGCTTATCTTGTCTCATTTCTAAACCAACGGTAGCAGAAATGTCTAAGTTATCGCTAATGTCTTTTTGATATGTAGCCGCTGTGAAAAATTCAAATGAAGAAATAGTGTTTTCTCTTTCAGAATAAGCAGTTTGGTTTAGTCCTCCAAAACCAACTCTTGAATTACTTCTGTAAGCATTTACAGTTCTTCTAAATTCTACGTTTAAACTTAAATCTTCGTACACATCATAATTTAAACCAAAGTTACCATAAGTAGCATCTTTAATTTGGTTTTTAGTGTTGTTTTCTGTTTCAAAAAACGGAGAATCCCAGTATAAAGGTTTAGTATTACTTGTACTTCTAATATTCCAAGTATACCACTGACCATTTTGAAAATCATTTCTTTTAAGTCTGTCAATATCTATTTGTCTTTGCCACCATTGGTTAAAGTTAGAGGCAACACCACCATATCCTCCGTTAGGATTATTCACAGTGGTTCTGTTTTGGTAATTCACATTAGTGTAAACTTCTAATTTATCATTAACGTTGTAGCTAGCGCTCACACTTATTTGTTTCTGTTGTCTTTCAGAGTTAGGCATAACCCCTTCGATATCAACATTTCTTAAAACGGTTTTGATGTTGTAGTCTTCGCCAGCTTTCGTAAATGTTAAGGTAGTATTGTTGGTGATACCAGTATTGAAAAAGTTCTTTACATTATTTGGGTTGGCAGACCAAGGTCTTAATTTACCAAACTCAGAAGAACCTGGTATCCAGCTATCCCAATGTCTAACTAATGTACCATCTAATCTTGGACCCCAAGATTCATCAGCTGCATAGTTAGGGATGTTTTGGCCATTTAAATTAGTAAATTGTTGTGTATAACCACCACCATACTCATTTTGGTAATCTGGTAAAATATACACGTTAGAAACTTGAAGAGACTGGTCTAAAATTATTGAAGATTTTCCTTTTTTTCCTCTTTTAGAAGTAATTACTACTACCCCGTTTTTTCCAATAGGTCCATATAAAGCAGTTGCTGCACTACCTTTTAAAACACTAAGATCTTCAATATCATCAGTATTTATATCTGAAGCATTATCAACTTTAACACCATCAACAACATACAAAAGGTTTTGCTCACCTCTTAAACGAATTAAAGCATTTCCAAAACCAGTACTAGGAGCTCCAAGAATTTGAACACCTGCTACTCTACCAGCAATAGAGTTGTTAATGTCTACCTCTCTAGTTTGAGTTAATTGTTCAGCTTTAACAGTTTGCTGAGCAAAACCTAAAGATTTTTTCTCTCTTTTAATTCCAAGTGCAGTTACTACAACTTCGTCCAGAATATTATCACTAGACATGGTAATATTCATTGTGTTAGAAGAACCAACTGTTTTTTCTATAGTTTTCATTCCAACAAAACTAAAGGTAAGCACATCTCCAGTATTTGCGTTAATGGAGAATTTCCCATTAAAATCAGTTTCTACACCTAAAGTGGTGCCTTTCTTTAATACATTAACTCCAGGTAGAGGTCCTGTTTCGTCAGAAACTGTACCTGAAATCGTTTTCTCTTGAGCAAAGGATATTTGCACAATCAACGCTAAGAGTAGCGTTAAAATTCCATTAAACTTTGTTTTCATCATGTAATTATTTGAATTAATTGAGCCAAAAATCATAAATAAAACTTAAATAAACAAGGTATTTGTCAAAATATTCTTAAAATATAAATATTAAATGTTTTGTTTGAGCTTTATTTAGAGGATTGTGTTTTGTTTTTTAATAAATATTGTTGTTTTTATAATGTGTTTAACTTTTTAGTATTAGGCTTATTAGTTTAGGTACTGGTAATAGCGGTTGAGTGTTTGATTGCTGTAATTGTGTTGGTAAGGATAGAAAATAACTTCTTGATGCTTGGATAATTAGAAAATTGTCTTACATTTGCACACTCTTAAAATTAGAGTAATTTAAGTACAAATTAAAAACAAGTAATAATTTAGTATGCCAACTATTCAACAATTAGTTCGTAAAGGAAGAACCAAAATAACTAAGAAGAGTAAATCGGCTGCACTACAATCATGTCCTCAAAGACGTGGAGTTTGTACGCGTGTGTATACCACTACACCTAAGAAACCTAACTCAGCAATGCGTAAGGTGGCAAGGGTGAGATTAACCAATGGTAACGAAATCAACGCGTATATTCCAGGTGAAGGACATAATTTGCAAGAGCACTCGATAGTATTAGTTAGAGGTGGAAGGGTAAAAGATTTACCAGGTGTTAAATATCACGTGGTACGTGGAGCATTAGATACTGCAGGAGTTGAGGGTAGAACCCAACGTAGATCTAAGTATGGTGCAAAACGCCCTAAAGACAAAAAGTAAAAATTAATTAGTAACTTTTTTAATGTAAAGACATGAGGAAAAGAAGAGCTAAAAAAAGAGTTTTGTTACCAGATCCAAGATTCAATGATCAATTGGTTACACGTTTTGTGAATAACTTAATGTGGGATGGTAAGAAATCTGTAGCGTTCAAAGTGTTTTACGATGCAATGGATATCGTGAATGAAAAAAAGACTGACGAAGAAAAGTCAGCTTTAGAAGTGTGGAAAGATGGTTTGTCTAACGTGATGCCTCACGTAGAAGTTCGTTCTCGCCGTGTAGGTGGAGCAACATTCCAAATTCCAATGCAAATTCGTCCAGACCGTAAGGTTTCTATGGCGATTAAATGGTTGATTTCATATGCGCGTAAGCGTAATGAGAAAACAATGGCACAACGTTTAGCAGCTGAAATATTAGCTGCTGCTAAAGAAGAAGGAGCTGCTGTTAAGAAAAGAGTAGATACTCATAAGATGGCTGAAGCGAACAAAGCATTCTCACACTTTAGATTTTAATAAGAAATGGCAAGAGATTTAAAATATACAAGAAATATAGGTATTGCTGCTCATATTGATGCTGGTAAAACAACAACAACAGAGCGTATCCTTTTCTATACAGGAGTGTCTCATAAGATTGGAGAAGTTCATGACGGAGCTTCTACAATGGACTGGATGGAGCAAGAAGCTGAAAGAGGTATTACTATTACTTCAGCAGCCACTACTTGTACATGGCAGTTTCCATTAGAGAACGCGAAGCCATTACCTGAAACTAAAGATTATCACTTTAATATAATTGATACTCCAGGTCACGTTGACTTTACCGTAGAGGTAAACCGTTCGTTACGTGTATTAGACGGATTAGTGTTCTTATTCTCTGCAGTAGATGGAGTAGAGCCACAGTCTGAAACCAACTGGCGTTTAGCTGATAACTACAAAGTACCTCGTATTGGATTCGTTAATAAAATGGATCGCCAAGGAGCAAACTTTTTAGCAGTATGTCAGCAAGTAAAAGATATGTTAAAGTCTAATGCAGTGCCAATCGTATTAAACATTGGTGATGAAGCTGATTTTAAAGGTATAGTTGATTTAGTTAAGAACCGTGCTATTATATGGCATGACGATAACTATGGTTCAACTTTCGATGTAGTTGATATTCCAGAAGAATTAAAAGAAGAAGCTCGTGAGTTACGTGGTAAGTTAATCGAAGAGGTTGCAGCTTATGACGAAAGCTTATTAGAGAAATATATGGAAGATGAAGACTCTATTACAGAAGAAGAAGTGCATGCTGCATTAAGAGCTGCTGTAATGGATATGTCTATTATTCCTATGGTTTGTGGTTCTTCTTTTAAAAATAAAGGGGTGCAGTTCTTATTAGATGCTGTATGTCGTTATTTACCTTCTCCAGTAGATAGAGATAATATCATAGGAACAAACCCTGATACTGGTGAAGAAGAAATACGTAAACCAGATGTAAAATCACCATTTTCTGCTTTAGCATTTAAAATTGCTACCGATCCTTTTGTAGGACGTTTAGCTTTCTTCCGTGCGTATTCTGGTCGTTTAGATGCAGGTTCTTACGTGTTGAACAACCGTTCAGGTAAAAAAGAACGTATTTCACGTATTTACCAAATGCACTCTAATAAGCAAAATGCAATCGATTATATCGAAGCAGGAGATATTGGAGCTGGAGTAGGATTTAAAGATATTAAAACAGGTGATACTTTATCAGACGAAAAGAATCCAATCGTTTTAGAATCTATGGATTTTCCAGATCCTGTAATTGGTATTGCTGTTGAGCCTAAAACTAAGGCTGATGTAGATAAATTAGGTATGTCTTTAGCTAAGTTAGCTGAAGAAGACCCAACGTTTACTGTAAAAACAGACGAAGCCTCAGGACAAACAGTAATTTCAGGAATGGGTGAGTTACACTTAGATATTATTGTAGATCGTTTAAAACGTGAGTTTAAGGTTGAAGTAAATCAAGGGCAACCACAAGTAGAATATAAAGAAGCTTTAACAGCTGCTGCAAATCACAGAGAGGTTTATAAGAAACAATCTGGTGGACGTGGTAAGTTTGCTGATATTGTATTTACTATGGAGCCGGCTGATGAAGGTGTAACAGGATTACAATTTGAGTCTACTATTAAAGGTGGTAACGTTCCTAAAGAATTTGTACCGTCTGTAGAAAAAGGGTTCAAAGAAGCAATGAAGAATGGTCCTTTAGCTGGTTATGAAATGGATTCGATGAAAATTACTTTAAAGGATGGATCTTTCCACCCTGTAGATTCTGATCAATTATCATTCGAATTAGCTGCTAAAATGGGTTATAAAGCTGCTGCAAAAGCTGCAAGAGCTGTAATCATGGAGCCAATGATGAAATTAGAAGTGTTAACGCCAGAGGAAAACATGGGAGATATCGTTGGAGACTTAAACAGAAGAAGAGGACAAGTAAACGATATGAGTGATCGTGCTGGATCTAAAGTAGTGAAAGCTATCGTTCCTTTATCAGAAATGTTTGGGTATGTTACTTCTTTAAGAACATTATCTTCAGGTAGAGCAACTTCTACAATGGAGTTCTCTCATTATGCAGAAACTCCAAGTAACATTTCAGAAGAAGTAATCGCAAACGCTAAAGGTTAATTAAGATGAGTCAAAAAATTAGAATAAAGTTAAAATCTTACGATTATAATTTAGTAGACAAGTCTGCTGAAAAAATCGTAAAGACAGTAAAGAGTACTGGTGCTGTAGTAAACGGACCAATTCCTTTACCAACAAATAAAAAGATTTTTACCGTATTACGTTCACCACACGTAAACAAAAAATCAAGAGAGCAATTTCAATTATCTGCTTACAAAAGATTATTAGACATTTATAGTTCTTCTTCAAAAACTATTGATGCATTAATGAAGCTTGAGTTACCAAGTGGAGTTGAAGTTGAGATTAAAGTATAAGTAAATCAATAACTTTCGGTTTAATTTTGTTAAGCCGAAAGTTTTTTTTACTTTTGCACACCGAAATTTAGGTTTCGGAGTGTGTAAATTTCTGGATGGTATTCAGAAATGACATGTCCTGAGGGTTTCGCAAAGGAAAAACGGTAAAAAACAAATTCAGAGAGTGAAGATGTTTTCGCTCTTTTTTTTTGAGAGATTCGAAAGAAAAACAAGAAACATTTGTTTCAAATATTTATTTTATTAATAGACGCGCTGGATAAAAGATATCTAATCGTCTTAAAATTAACAAATATGTCTGGGTTAATAGGAAGAAAAGTAGGAATGACCAGCTTATTCGACGAGAACGGGAAGAATATTCCTTGTACTGTAATCGAAGCAGGTCCTTGCGTTGTTACCCAAGTCAGAACCGAAGAGGTTGACGGCTATAACGCGTTACAGCTTGGTTTCGATGACAAAAAAGCAAAAAGCTCTAATAAAGCTTTAGATGGACACTTTAAAAAAGCTGGTACATCTGCTAAAAGAAAAGTCATTGAGTTCCAAGGATTCGAAGGTGAGTACAAATTAGGTGACTCAATTACTGTTGAACACTTTGCTGAAGGAGAATTCGTTGATGTATCAGGAGTTTCTAAAGGTAAAGGTTTTCAAGGTGTTGTTAAACGTCATGGTTTTGCCGGAGTTGGACAAGCAACTCACGGTCAACATAACCGTTTAAGAGCTCCAGGTTCAATTGGTGCAGCATCTTACCCTGCAAGAGTATTCAAAGGAATGCGTATGGCAGGTCGTATGGGTGGAGACAAAGTAAAAGTTCAAAATTTAAGAGTTTTAAAAGTGGTTGCAGATAAGAATCTTATCGTTGTAAAAGGAGCAATTCCTGGTCACAAAAATTCTTATGTAACTATCGAGAAATAATGAAAGTAGCAGTATTAGATATTACAGGAAAAGATACTGGTAGAAAAGTTGAACTTTCTAACGAGGTATTCGGAATTGAGCCAAATGATCATGCAATTTATTTAGATGTAAAGCAGTATTTGGCTAATCAAAGACAAGGTACTCATAAATCGAAAGAAAGAGCTGAGATTACTGGTAGTACAAGAAAGATAAAAAAACAAAAAGGAACTGGTACAGCTCGTGCAGGTAGTATCAAGTCTGGTGTTTTTAGAGGTGGTGGACGTATGTTTGGTCCAAGACCAAGAAACTATTCTTTTAAGTTAAATAAAAACTTAAAGCGTTTAGCACGTAAATCAGCTTTAAGTATTCAAGCAAAAGAAAACAATTTAGTAGTTGTAGAAGACTTCAATTTTGAAGCTCCAAGAACTAAAGAGTTTATCAATGTATTAAAAGCTTTAGAATTAGACGCTAAAAAGTCTTTATTTGTTTTAGGTGAAGAAAGTAAGAATGTTTACTTATCATCTCGTAACTTAAAAGGTTCTAAAGTAGTAGATGCTTCAGGTATTAACACATACAGCGTTTTAAACGCTAGTAAAGTAGTTATTTCTGAAAGCTCTCTAGAAGGAATTGAGTCTAATTTAAGTAAATAGGGAACAAGATGAGTATTTTAATTAAACCTATTATTACAGAAAAAGCTACAAATGATAGCGAGTTAAATAACCGTTATACATTTGTTGTAAAGAAGAAAGCTAACAAATTAGAAATCAAAGGAGCTGTTGAAGCTACTTATGGTGTAGCGATTGAATCTGTAAAAACAATGAACTATCCTATTCAAAGAAAAACTAAATACACTAAAAAAGGTTTAGTAACAGGGATAACAAGTGGATATAAGAAAGCAATCGTTCAGTTAGCTGAAGGAGAAACTATTGATTTTTATAACAATCTTTAAGAAAAGACAGAATGTCAGTTAGAAAATTAAAACCAATAACACCAGGTCAGCGTTTTAGAGTTGTAAATGGGTTCGACACCATTACTACTGATAAGCCGGAGAAATCATTATTAGCTCCGAAAAAACGATCTGGAGGTCGAAACAATCAGGGTAGAATGACTACACGTAATATAGGTGGAGGTCATAAACAAAAATACCGTATTATCGATTTCAAAAGAGATAAGCAAGGTATTCCTGCAACAGTAAAAACTATCGAATACGACCCAAATCGTACTGCATTTATTGCATTAGTTAGTTACGCTGATGGTGAAAAACGTTATGTAATTGCACAGAACGGATTAAAAGTAGGTCAAACAATCGTTTCAGGAAAAGAAGCAACTCCAGAAGTTGGAAATGCTATGTATTTAAATGATATTCCATTAGGTACAACAATTTCTTGTATAGAATTACATCCAGGTCAAGGAGCTGTTATGGCTCGTTCTGCAGGTTCTTTTGCACAATTAATGGCTAGAGAAGGTAAGTATGCAACTGTAAAATTACCTTCAGGAGAAACGAGATTAATCTTGTTAACCTGTATGGCAACAATAGGTGTCGTATCTAATTCTGATCACCAATTATTAGTATCTGGAAAAGCAGGTAGAAGTAGATGGTTAGGTAGAAGACCAAGAACAAATGCTGTACGTATGAACCCAGTTGATCACCCAATGGGTGGTGGTGAAGGACGTTCGTCTGGAGGACACCCAAGATCAAGAAACGGTATTCCAGCAAAAGGTTATAAGACTAGATCTAAGACCAAAGCTAGTAATAAGTATATTATAGAACGTAGAAAGAAATAATAAACCATGGCAAGATCATTAAAAAAAGGACCTTACGTTCACTATAAGTTAGAGAAAAAAGTGTTAGCTAACGTAGAAGCAGGTAGTAAATCAGTTATTAAAACTTGGTCAAGAGCAAGTATGATTACTCCAGATTTCGTTGGACAAACAATTGCAGTTCACAACGGACGTCAGTTTGTACCAGTTTACGTTACTGAAAACATGGTAGGTCATAAATTAGGCGAATTTTCACCAACACGTTCTTTTAGAGGACACGCAGGTGCAAAAAATAAAGGTAAAAAATAGTAGGAAATTATGGGAAGTCGTAAACATAACATGGCAACACAGTTAAAAGAAGCTAAAAAGTCTAGAGCTTTCGCTAAATTAACTAATTGTCCTACATCACCAAGAAAAATGCGCTTGGTAGCAGATTTAGTAAGAGGAGTAGAAGTAGAAAGAGCTTTACAAATCTTAAAATTCAGTTCAAAAGAAGCATCTCGTAACTTAGAAAAGCTATTGTTATCAGCTATTGCTAACTGGCAAGCTAAAAATGAAGATGCAAGTATCGAAGATGCTGGATTATACGTTAAATCAATTTGTGTTGATAGCGCAGGTATGTTAAAAAGGTTAAGACCAGCTCCACAAGGTCGTGCACATAGAATTCGTAAGCGTTCTAATCACGTAACTTTAGAGTTAGGAACTAAAAATAACAGTAATTAATCAAAGTAGAAATGGGACAAAAGACAAATCCAATAGGAAATCGTTTAGGAATTATCAGAGGATGGGAATCTAACTGGTATGGTGGAAATGACTACGGAGATAAGATTGCTGAAGATGATAAGATAAGAAAGTATATCAATGCTCGTTTATCTAAAGCAAGTGTTTCTCGTGTAATTATCGAGCGTACTTTAAAACTTGTAACCGTTACTATCACCACTGCACGTCCAGGTATCATTATTGGTAAAGGAGGTCAAGAGGTAGACAAGTTAAAAGAAGAGCTTAAGAAAATTACAGGTAAAGAAGTTCAAATTAATATTTTCGAAATTAAGCGTCCAGAATTAGATGCTAAATTGGTTGCAGCTAGTGTTGCACGTCAAATAGAAAATAGAATTTCTTACAAGAGAGCTACAAAAATGGCTATCGCTGCTGCAATGAGAATGAATGCAGAAGGAATCAAAGTGCAATTATCAGGTCGTTTAAACGGGGCTGAAATGGCACGTTCTGAACATTACAAAGAAGGAAGAATTCCTCTTTCTACCTTCAGGGCAGATATCGATTATGCACTTGTTGAAGCACATACTACATACGGAAGAATCGGTGTGAAGGTATGGATTATGAAAGGTGAGGTTTATGGAAAACGTGAATTATCTCCATTAGTTGGACTATCTAAGCAAAAAGGTAGTGGAAACAAAGGTGGTGGCAAACGTCAACCTCGCAGAAGAAAATAATTTTTAAAAGAAATTAACAATGTTACAGCCAAAAAGAGTAAAATACCGTAAGGTACAGAAGGCGAAAGGAAATATGAAAGGTAACTCTGGTAGAGGAACTGAACTTTCTAACGGAATGTTTGGTATCAAATCTTTAGACCAGAACTTACTTACCTCTCGTCAAATTGAGGCAGCTCGTATTGCGGCAACTCGTTATATGAAAAGAGAGGGGCAACTTTGGATTAAAATTTTCCCAGATAAACCTATCACTAAGAAACCATTAGAGGTACGTATGGGTAAAGGTAAAGGTGCACCTGACCATTTTGTAGCTGTTGTAAAACCAGGTAGAATTTTGTTTGAAGTTGGCGGAGTACCAATGGAAGTAGCAAAAGAAGCTTTACGTTTAGCAGCACAAAAACTTCCTGTAAAAACGAAGTTTGTGATAGCAAGAGATTTTGATTATAACGCTTAATTCTAATTAGATCATGAAACAATCAGAAATTAAAGAATTATCAACAGCTGACTTACAAGAAAAGCTAGGAGCGTTGAAGAAAAATTATACTGATCTTAAGATGGCTCATGCCATAACTCCACTGGAAAACCCATTAGAGTTACGTAGCTTAAGAAAAACTGTAGCAAGAATTGCTACAGAGTTAACTAAAAGAGAATTACAATAATTCTAGTCAGTTTTAAAGATGGAAAAAAGAAATCTTAGAAAAGAGAGAATCGGTGTAGTATCTAGTAACAAGATGGAGAAATCTATCGTTGTAAACGAGGTAAAAAGAGTAAAGCACCCAATGTACGGAAAGTTCGTATTAAAGACTAAGAAGTACGTTGCACATGACGAGAATAACGATTGCAACGAAGGTGATACTGTAAGGATCATGGAAACACGTCCTATGAGTAAATCTAAACGTTGGAGATTAGTAGAAATCCTAGAAAGAGCTAAATAATATGTTACAGACAGAATCAAGATTAAAAGTCGCAGATAACACTGGAGCAAAAGAAGTTTTAGTGATTAGAGTTTTAGGAGGAACAAAAAAGCGTTACGCTAGCGTTGGAGATAAAATTGTAGTATCAGTAAAATCTGCAACTCCAAACGGAACTGTAAAGAAAGGTCAAGTATCTCGTGCAGTTGTTGTTCGCACTAAGAAAGAAGTTAGACGTAAAGACGGATCATATATCAGATTTGATGACAATGCTTGTGTACTTTTAAACCCTAATGAGGAAATGAGAGGAACACGTGTATTTGGACCTGTGGCTCGTGAATTACGTGAGAAACAATTTATGAAAATAGTATCATTAGCACCTGAGGTGTTATAAAATCAGATTTTAAAATGAAAAAATTTAAAATTAAATCAGGAGATACTGTTAAAGTTATAGCAGGAGATCACAAAGGATCTGAAGGAAAGGTTTTACAAATCCTAAAAGATAAGGACAGAGTACTTGTAGAAGGTGTTAATATGGTATCTAAACACACTAAACCAAGTGCTGCAAATCCACAAGGAGGAATTGTAAAGAAAGAAGCTCCATTACACATATCAAACATTGCTTTAGTCGAAAACGGTGAAGCAGTAAGAGTAGGATATAAAGTAGAAGGAGATAAGAAAGTAAGAATTTCAAAAAAATCAGATAAAGCAATATAACAATGAGTTACGTACCAAGATTAAAAGAAGAGTACAAGAGCAGAGTTATCAAAGCTCTTACTGATGAATTTGGTTATAGCAATGTAATGCAAGTACCTAAATTACAAAAAATCGTTGTAAGTAAAGGTGTTGGTGCAGCTATAGCAGATAAGAAATTAATAGAATATGCTATTGATGAGTTAACTACAATTACAGGTCAAAAAGCAGTATCTACAATCTCTAAAAAAGACGTTGCAAACTTCAAATTACGTAAAGGAATGCCAATTGGTGCAAAAGTTACGTTAAGAGGAGATAAAATGTACGAATTTTTAGATAGATTAGTTACAGCTTCTTTACCACGTGTAAGAGACTTTAACGGAATCAAAGCAAATGGTTTTGATGGTAGAGGTAATTACAATTTAGGAATTACTGAACAAATCATCTACCCAGAGATTAATATTGATCAAGTGAAAAAAATTAGTGGAATGGATATTACTTTTGTAACATCTGCAAACACTGATAAAGAAGCTAAATCATTATTAGGAGAATTAGGATTACCATTTAAAAAGAATTAATAAGATGGCTAAAGAATCAATGAAAGCGCGTGAGCGCAAAAGAGCTAAAGTGGTCGCTAAATATGCTGAAAAGAGAAAAGCTTTAAAAGAAGCTGGAGACTATGAAGGATTACAAAAGTTACCAAAAAACGCATCACCAATTAGAATGCACAATCGTTGTAAACTAACTGGACGTCCTAAAGGATACATGCGTCAGTTCGGAATTTCACGTGTAACTTTTCGTGAAATGGCTAACCAAGGATTAATTCCAGGAGTAAAGAAAGCAAGCTGGTAAAAATAGCTCTTTAAATAAAATGTAAAGGTGTACAATAAAAAATTGTACACCTTTTTTGTATTGTATAGAGTTGTAATAAGTATATCTTTTAGATTTAATATGCTTGTTAAAACGTAATATTTTGATACTAAAAATGATAATGATTAAAAAGGTTTGATTTTTAAAAAGTTTATGTATATTTGCACACTGTTTTTGTAAGGTAAATTATGCCTTGTAAGTAAATACTTATTGTAGTATAATGCTTATGAGATTTTCCCTTAAAAACTAAAAATAAGTATTAACTGGTTTCAGGTTTAGTAATTATAATTATTAGGTAAGCTAAAATTACTAAAAACCAAAACCGCAATTTAATTAACTATGTATACAGATCCAATTGCGGATTTTCTTACTCGTGTGAGAAATGCTATTGCAGCAAATCACAGAGTAGTTGAAATTCCTGCTTCAAAGTTGAAGAAGGAAATGACGAAAATTTTGTTCGATCAAGGTTACATTTTAAGTTATCAATTTAATGATGATAAAGTTCAAGGAACTATCAAGATAGCTTTAAAATATGACCGTGATACGAAAGAATCAGTAATCAGAAAGATTCAAAGAATTTCAACACCAGGTTTACGTAGATACGTTGGCGCAAAAGAAATGCCAAGAGTATTAAACGGATTAGGTATTGCTATTGTTTCTACATCTAGAGGTGTGATGACAAATAAAAAAGCAAGACTAGAGAACGTTGGTGGTGAAGTATTATGTTACGTTTACTAAAAAAACATTTTGTAAGATGAGTAGAATAGGAAAAAATCCAATCGCATTGCCACAAGGTGTTGAAGTAAAAGTAGACGGAAATGTGGTTACAGTAAAAGGTAAATTAGGAGAGTTAACTCAAGAAATTCAATCTGGTATTACTGTAAAAGTAGAAGATGGTACAATCACTTTAGAGAGGCCATCAGAAAGTAAAGACCATCGTGCTGCACACGGTTTATATCGTGCTTTAATCAATAATATGGTTGAAGGAGTTAGTAAAGGTTTTTCTAAAGAGTTAGAGTTAGTAGGTGTTGGTTATAGAGCATCTAACCAAGGTCAAAAATTAGAGTTAGCCTTAGGTTTCTCTCATAACATTGTTTTAGATTTAGCTCCAGAAGTTAAGGTTGAGACGGTATCTGAAAAAGGTAAGAATCCAATCGTAAAATTAACTTCACATGACAAACAGTTAGTAGGTCAAGTTGCAGCAAAAATTCGTTCATTCCGTAGGCCAGAGCCTTACAAAGGAAAAGGAATTAAGTTTGTAGGAGAAGTATTAAGAAGAAAAGCAGGTAAATCTGCATAATAAATAAGAGAAATTATTATGGCATTATCAAAGCTTGAAAGAAGACAACGAATTAAGTATAGAATTAGAAAAATAGTTACTGGTACAGCTGCTAAACCTAGGTTATCAGTATTTAGAAGTAACAAAGAAATCTATGCTCAGTTAATCGATGACGTTGCTGGTGTAACATTAGCATCTGCATCATCAAGAGATAAAGAAATTACATCTGGTTCTAAAGCAGAGACAGCTACAGCTGTAGGAAAAGCTATTGCTGAAAAAGCTGTTAAAGCTGGTGTTGATACTGTTGCTTTTGATCGTAACGGATATTTATATCACGGTAGAGTTAAAGTATTAGCAGACGCTGCAAGAGAAGCTGGTTTAAAATTTTAAGAAATTATATTATGTTAGGATATAAAAACGTAGAAAGAGTAAAACCAAGCGGATTAGAGCTTGTAGATAAATTAGTAGGTGTACAACGTGTTACCAAAGTAACTAAAGGAGGTAGAGCATTTGGTTTCTCTGCAATCGTAGTAGTAGGAGATGGTAACGGTGTTGTAGGTCATGGATTAGGGAAGTCTAAAGATGTATCTTCTGCAATTGCAAAAGCAGTGGAAGATGCAAAGAAAAATTTAGTACGTATTCCTATTTTAGACGGAACATTACCTCACGAACAAAAAGGTAAATTTGGTGGAGCAAAAGTTTATATTAAACCAGCTTCTCATGGTACTGGAGTTATTGCCGGTGGTGCTGTACGTTTAGTATTAGAAGCTGTTGGTATTAAAGACGTATTATCAAAGTCTCAAGGATCATCAAACCCTCATAATGTAGTAAAAGCAACTTTTGATGCTTTATTACAATTGCGTAGTGCTTCAACTATTGCTAAGCAAAGAGGTATATCTTTAGAGAAAGTTTTTAACGGTTAAAATTTAAGACGATGAGTAAAATTAGAGTTACACAAGTAAAAAGTCAAATCGGTCGCCTTAAAAATCAAAAAAGAACGTTAGAGGCGTTAGGTTTACGTAAAATGAACCAAACTGTAGAACATGATGCATCAGCTACAATTTTGGGAATGGTAAGTAAAGTTTCACACTTAGTTTCTGTAGAGGAAATTAAATAAGACAATATAAAGATGAGTTTACATAACTTAAAACCAGCAACAGGATCTACAAAAAGCGGTAAAAGAATCGCTCGTGGAGAAGGTTCTGGACACGGAGGTACCTCTACAAGAGGACACAAAGGAGCTAAATCTCGTTCTGGTTATTCTCGTAAAATAGGATTTGAAGGAGGACAAATGCCACTTCAAAGACGTGTGCCTAAATTTGGATTCACTAACATTAATCGTAAAGAGTATGTTGGTGTTAATTTAGACAAATTACAATCATTAGTAGATAACGGAAAGATAACAGATACAGTTAATTTAGATGTTTTAGTAGAAAACAGATTAGCTCGTAAAAACGACTTAGTAAAGATATTAGGTGGTGGAGAGTTAAAAGCTAAATTAAATATAAATGTACATAAATTTACAGCATCAGCTAAAGCTGCTATTGAAGCAGCAGGAGGTGAAGCAGTAACATTATAAGAATTGTAAATGATGAATTTTATAAATACTTTAAAAGACATTTGGAAGATTGAAGAGTTAAAAGAGAAATTACTTTTAACCTTGGGTTTAATCGCTGTATATCGTTTTATGGCAGCAGTTCCATTACCAGGAATTGATCCCACTCAGTTATCAGCATTAAAAGACAGCACTGACGGTGGACTTTTAGGTTTATTAAACGCATTTACAGGTGGGGCATTTGCTAGAGCGTCAGTTATGGCACTTGGTATAATGCCTTATATTTCTGCATCTATTGTAGTTCAGTTAATGGGTATTGCTGTACCATATTTACAAAAATTACAAAAAGATGGAGAAAGTGGACGTAAGAAGATTACGCAAATAACAAGATGGCTTACGATTGCTATTACGTTGTTTCAGGCACCAACCTATATTGGAGTAATTCAAAATCAAATGGGATTAGGGCCAGAAGCATTCTTAGTAACAGGAGCAACATTTTGGATATCATCAATTATTCTTTTAAGTGCAGGAACAATCTTTGCTATGTGGTTAGGAGAGCGTATTACAGACAAAGGAGTTGGTAATGGAATTTCATTATTAATTACTGTAGGTATTATCGCAAACTTCCCAGCGGCATTTATTCAAGAATTAGTTTCTAAGCAAACTGCAGGTGCTGGAGGGATTATGATGATTTTAATCGAATTAATAGTTTGGTTTGTGGTAATCTTGTTAACCGTATTATTAGTTACAGCAGTACGTAAAGTAGCCGTTCAATACGCTCGTCGTACAGCAGTTACAAATATTAAAGATGTTGATGGTGCAAGACAGTACATTCCATTAAAATTGAATGCAGCTGGTGTAATGCCAATTATTTTTGCACAAGCTATTATGTTTTTACCAATAGCATTAGGTCAAAAGTATCCAGCATTAAACAGTTTAACTGATATTAACGGTTTATGGTATAACGCTATATTTGCTTTATTAATTATTGTTTTTAGTTACTTTTATACAGCTATTACTATTCCAACGAATAAAATGGCAGAAGACTTAAAGAGAAGTAATGGTTTTGTTCCAGGGTATAAACCAGGTGAAGAAACAGCAAACTTTTTAGATTCAGTATTGTCCAAAATCACATTACCAGGATCTATATTTTTAGCAGCTTTATCTATTTTACCAGCAATCATTGTGAAGTTTGGAGTTACTCAAAACTGGGCAATGTTTTACGGAGGAACATCTTTAATCATTATGGTAGGAGTTGCGATAGACACTATACAGCAAATTAACTCGTATTTATTAAACAGTCGTTATGATGGTTTAATGAAAACAGGTAACAGTAACAGAAAATCATTAAAATAATATGGCTAAGCAACCAGCAATTCAACAAGACGGAACTATTACTGAAGCATTATCAAATGCAATGTTTCGAGTAGAATTAGAGAACGGACATATTGTTACGGCTCACATTTCAGGGAAAATGCGTATGCATTATATCAAACTTTTACCAGGAGATAAGGTGAAGTTAGAAATGAGTCCGTATGATTTATCAAAAGCAAGAATTACTTACAGATATTAAAAACACACACTGATGAAAGTAAGAGCATCATTAAAGAAAAGAAGTGCCGACTGCAAAATTGTACGCAGAAAAGGCAGATTATATGTAATTAACAAAAAGAATCCTAGATTTAAACAAAGACAAGGGTAGTTATGGCAAGAATCGCAGGTATAGATATTCCAAAGAATAAAAGAGGTGTTATCGCTTTAACTTACATCTTTGGTATAGGAAAAAGTAGAGCTAAAGAGATTTTAGCTACTGCTAAAATAGATGAAAGTATCAAAGTTCAAGACTGGACTGATGATCAAATTGCAGCAATTCGTGAGCAAGTTGGAACTTACACTATAGAAGGTGAGTTACGTTCTGAGGTTCAATTAAGCATTAAGCGTTTAATGGATATCGGATGTCAAAGAGGTATTCGTCACAGACTTGGTTTACCATTACGTGGACAAAGAACAAAGAATAACTCTCGTACAAGAAAAGGTAAGAGAAAAACTGTAGCTAACAAGAAAAAATAATCATTGATTATTTTTTACTAATAGTAAAGAATTATGGCAAAGTCTAAAGTAACAAAAAAACGTAAAGTTGTAATAGAATCAGTTGGTGAAGCACACGTAACTGCATCTTTCAACAATATTATTATTTCTTTAACAAACAAAAAAGGTGACGTTATTTCTTGGTCATCTGCAGGGAAAATGGGCTTCAGAGGTTCTAAAAAGAACACTCCCTATGCAGCTCAATTAGCAGCAGAAGATTGTGCAAACGTTGCAAAAGAAGCAGGTTTACGTAAAGTAAAAGTGTATGTTAAAGGACCAGGTAACGGTAGAGAATCTGCAATCAGATCTATCCACAATTCAGGTATCGAGGTAACAGAAATTATTGATGTTACTCCAATCCCTCACAATGGATGTCGTCCACCTAAAAGACGTAGAGTATAAGTTGAATTTATTTTCAACTTATATTTTATTAGCGTACTTTCGTGCGCGAAAAATAAAATTTTAAAACTAAGTAGGAATACGATTATCGAAGGAGTAAGCCTTAATTCATAATCCCTACTAAACTAATTAGAAATGGCAAGATATACAGGACCAAAAACTAAAATTGCTCGTAAATTTGGCGAAGCAATTTTCGGAGACGACAAAAACTTCGAAAAAAGAAATTACCCTCCAGGACAACACGGTGTTGGTAAACGTAGAGGAAAAAAATCTGAATATGCTATCCAATTAATGGAGAAGCAGAAAGCTAAATATATGTATGGTATATTAGAGCGTCAGTTCCGTAATTTATTTAAAAAAGCATCATCTTCTCAAGGAGTAACTGGTGAAATCTTATTACAGTTATGTGAATCTCGTTTAGATAATGTTGTTTACCGTTTAGGTATTTCACCATCTCGTAGTGGAGCTCGTCAATTAGTTTCTCACCGTCATATTACTGTTAATGGAGATATCGTAAACATCCCATCTTACAGTTTAAGAGAAGGAGATGTTGTTGCTGTAAGAGAGAAATCTAAATCTTTAGAAGCTATTGAAAATTCATTAGCATCTAACAGCAATGTTTATGAGTGGTTATCTTGGAATGCTGATCAAAAATCTGGAACTTTTATTAAAGTACCAGAAAGATTACAAATTCCTGAGAATATCAAAGAGCAGTTAATCGTAGAATTATACTCTAAGTAATAAATTAATAATATTGGTATTCAGCCAAAGGGTTTATTCGTATTTCTTCACACTTATAAACCGCGCAACTGAATAACAATTAAAACGAAGAAAAATTAATATGGCAATTTTAAACTTTCAAAAACCTGATAAAGTAATAATGATTGAATCTACTGATTTTTCAGGAAGATTCGAGTTTAGACCTCTTGAACCAGGTTTTGGATTAACAGTTGGTAATGCCTTAAGGAGAGTATTGTTATCTTCATTAGAAGGATTTGCTATTACATCATTACGCATTGATGGAGTTGATCATGAGTTTTCTACAATCAAAGGAGTAGTAGAAGATGTAACTGAAATTATCTTAAACTTAAAACAAGTACGTTTTAAGAAACAGATTGAAGAATCTGATAGAGAAACAGTTTCTATAGCAATTTCAGGACAAGACCAACTAACCGCTGGAGACTTACAAAAATTTATCTCAGGTTTCCAAGTATTAAATCCAGATTTAGTACTTTGTAACATGGATAAATCAGTAGCATTTAATGCTGAAATTACCATTGAAAAAGGTAGAGGTTTTGTACCAGCAGAAGAAAATAAAAGAGCTGGTGCACCTTTAGGAACTATTTTTACAGATTCTATCTACACTCCTATAAAGAATGTAAAATATGCTGTTGAAAATTTCCGTGTAGAGCAAAAGACCGATTATGAAAAATTAGTTTTCGACATCGATACTGATGGTTCTATCAATCCTAAAGATGCCTTAACAGAAGCAGCTAAGATTTTAATTCACCACTTTATGTTATTCTCTGATGAGCGTATCACTTTAGAGGCTGATGAAATTGCACAAACTGAAACATATGATGAAGAATCATTACATATGCGTCAGTTATTAAAGACGAAATTAGTTGATATGGATTTATCAGTTCGTGCTTTAAATTGTTTAAAAGCTGCAGAAGTAGATACTTTAGGAGACTTAGTATCATTCAACAAAAGCGATTTAATGAAGTTCAGAAACTTTGGTAAAAAATCATTAACTGAATTAGATGAGTTAGTGGCTAACAAAGGTTTAAGTTTCGGAATGGATTTAAGCAAATATAAATTAGATAAAGATTAACCTTTCATAGTTTGCTCCCCTAAAATAGGGTTGTAGCAAGATGAAAGCTAAAACCAAATGTCATGAGACACGGAAAGAAATTTAATCACTTAGGAAGAAAAACAGCGCACAGAAAAGCAATGTTATCTAACATGGCTTGTTCTTTAATAGAGCACAAGCGTATCAATACTACAGAAGCTAAAGCGAAAGCTTTACGTAAGTTTGTTGAACCTTTAATTACAAAATCAAAAGAAGATACAACACACAACCGTCGTGTAGTATTTAGTTATTTACGTGATAAGTTTGCTGTTACAGAGTTGTTCAAAGAAATCTCTGTAAAAGTTGCAGACAGACCAGGAGGGTATGTACGTATAATCAAATTAGGAAACCGTCAAGGAGATAACGCTCCTATGGCAATGGTAGAATTAGTTGATTATAACGAGTTATACAATCCAAAAGGTAACAAAGCTAAAAAGAATACTCGTCGTAGCCGTAGAGGTGGAGCGAAGAAAACTGAAACAGCTGCTGTTGAAACTCAAACATCACAAGAAGAAGAATAAAAATGAAAATTTTTATAAATTATATCAAAGGGATAAACATTTAATGTTTGTCCCTTTTTTTATATATTTTTGCTAACAAATTACACAACACACTAAATGAAATATCAAACACGTAAAAAAGCATTAGTTCTATTAGCTGACGGAACTATTTTCTACGGTAAATCTATAGGAATAGAAGGAACCGCAACAGGAGAAATTTGTTTTAATACAGGTATGACAGGATACCAAGAAATTTTTACAGACCCTTCCTATTTTGGGCAATTAATGGTTACCACTAACGCTCACATAGGTAACTATGGAATTAATAAGGAAGAAGTAGAATCGGACGGGATTAAGATTTCAGGATTAATCTGTCGTAATTTTAGTTTTACACATTCTAGAGTAGATTCTGACGGGAACTTATTTGATTGGTTCAAGAAATATAATTTAGTAGCTATTTCAGATGTTGATACTCGAGCGTTAGTATCTTATATTAGAGATAATGGAGCAATGAATGCAATTATCTCTACAGAAGTAGATAAGATTGATGAGTTAAAGAAGCAGTTAGCTAATATTCCAAACATGGAAGGTTTAGAGTTAGCTTCAAAAGTGTCAACTAAAGAACCTTACTTTGTAGGAGATGAGAATGCACCCATAAAAATATCAGCTTTAGATATTGGTATTAAGAAAAATATATTAAGAAATTTCGCAAAAAGAGGTGCTTATATAAAAGTGTATCCATACAATGCAAGTTTTGAGGAAATGAGCGATTTCAAACCAGACGGGTATTTTATTTCTAATGGACCAGGAGACCCTGAACCTTTAAAAGAAGCTCAAAAAATAGCAAAAGAAATTATAGAGAAAGATTTACCGTTGTTCGGAATTTGTCTAGGTCATCAAGTAATTGCATTAGCTAATGGAATTTCAACGTATAAGATGCATAACGGTCACCGAGGAATTAATCACCCAGTAAAAAACTTACTTACTGGAAAAGGAGAGATAACTTCTCAAAATCATGGTTTTGCTATTAATAGAGAAGAAACAGAAGCACATCCAGATGTAGAAATTACACATGTACACTTAAACGATAATACAGTTGCTGGTATTAGAATGAAATCTAAAAATGTTTTTTCTGTACAATACCACCCAGAAGCTAGTCCTGGACCTCATGATGCAGAGTACTTATTTGACCAGTTTATCGAAAATATCAACAAAGTAAAAGCTTAAAAAATAAAAATATATAGAGATTCCCGTGAATTAAAATTTACGGGAATCTATAATTAAAATAAATTTCATACCACTCTTAGCTTTGTTAAAGAGTAAAAAATAAACACTATGAGTATTATAATCAACATCCACGCGCGTCAAATTTTTGATTCAAGAGGTAATCCAACTATAGAAGTAGACGTAACTACAGAAAATGGAATTGTAGGTAGAGCAGCTGTACCATCAGGAGCATCTACAGGAGAGCATGAAGCAGTAGAGCTGCGTGATGGAGGAGCTAACTATATGGGTAAAGGAGTGTTAAAAGCTGTTGAAAATGTAAACACTGTGATAGCTCAAGAATTATTAGGGGTATCGGTTTTTGAACAAAACATGATCGATCAACTTATGATTGATTTAGATGGAACTCCTAACAAATCAGTTTTAGGAGCCAATGCTATTTTAGGTGTTTCTTTAGCAGCAGCAAAAGCAGCAGCCAATGAATTAGGATTACCATTATATCGTTATGTAGGTGGAGTTTCAGCAAACACGTTACCAGTTCCTATGATGAATATCATCAATGGAGGCTCTCATTCAGATGCACCTATTGCGTTTCAAGAGTTTATGGTAATGCCTGTAAAAGCGAAAAACTTTACAGAAGCAATGCAAGTAGGATCTGAAATTTTTCACAACTTAAAGAAAGTATTGCATGACCGCAATTTATCTACAGCAGTAGGAGATGAAGGAGGTTTTGCTCCTACTTTAGAAGGAACAGAAGACGCTATTGAAACAATTGCTTTAGCTACTAAAAACGCTGGATACAAATTTGGAGAGGAAGTAATGATTGCATTAGATTGTGCTTCTGCAGAATTTTATGTAGACGGCAAATATGATTATACTAAGTTTGAAGGAGAAAAAGGGGAAGTTCGTACAAGTAAAGAACAAGCTGATTATTTAGCAGAGTTATGTGAAAAATACCCTATTATTTCTATTGAAGATGGAATGGATGAAAATGATTGGGATGGATGGAAGTATTTAACAGAAAAAGTAGGAAACAAAGTTCAGTTAGTAGGAGACGATTTATTTGTAACAAACGTTGAGCGTTTATCTAGAGGAATAGAAAATAGTATTGCTAATTCAATTTTAATTAAGGTAAACCAAATAGGTACATTAACAGAAACAATTGCAGCTGTGAATATGGCACACAATGCAGGATATACCTCTGTAATGAGTCACCGTTCTGGAGAAACTGAAGATAATACGATTGCTGATTTAGCTGTGGCGTTAAACTGTGGACAAATTAAAACAGGTTCAGCTTCGCGTTCAGATCGTATGGCTAAATACAATCAGTTATTACGTATTGAAGAGCAATTAGCTGATACAGCTTATTATCCACAAGAAAAAGCATTTAAAGTAAAATAAATCTTTTGATATAAACTTTAAAACTCGTACTTAAGTACGAGTTTTTTTAATTATAAAAAGGTGTCTTTTTTGATAAAAAGAGAGGTATAAAAAATATAAATTTAGCTACTATGAAAAAGATATTATTATTGTCTTTTATTTTACTTACAATAACTTTATTTTCTCAAGAAAAGCGAACACAGCGTGTTTGGAGAGTAAATTTCTTAAATCCAGGTATTGAATACGAAATGCCTATTGGAAATAATTCAACCCTTTCTATAGGAGCAGGAATAGGATATAGTGGTAGTTACCCACACTCTTCTACTTCTGATGTAGATACAGGACTAGTATACGCTATTAACCCTTTTTTAGATGTACAGCACAAATGGTTTTATAATTTTGAGAAACGTAAAATAAAAGAGTTGAATATAACCAACAATTCAGGAAATTTTGTGTCAGCTCGTATGTTAACAAGGGGGAAAACTCTTTTTGGAGATGATATAGTAACCAAAAGTTTAGACTTTGCAGTAGGTCCTACTTGGGGTATTCAACGTAAATATGGTAAAAACTTCCACTTGTTATTTGATATGGGACCAATTTATTATTTTGATGTAGATGGAGGTCATGGTCTTTTTCCTTTTACGTTTCAACTAAACCTAGGGTTTGATTTGTAAAATATAAAATGTGGAAACAACAACCTTGCTAGTTTTTAGTAAGGTTGTTGTTTAAAAACTAAAAAAATACTTTTATGGAAAATAAATTGCTTGCTTTACTTGTAATGTTGTTTATTAGCGCATTTTCAAATGCTCAAATAAGTATTTATGATGCAGTACAAACAGGAAAAGAAATTGCTAAAGATGAAAAGAAACCCAATGAGTTACCTCCAAAACTTATACAAACAGCTGAGTTAGGTATGTCATTACCAACTAAAATTAACTATGATTTTATTGATGGAGATTTTACAGGAAAAGAATTAAAAAGGCGTTTATCGTTTGATTTGTTTTATAATATTGGTTATCCAATTTTAAAGAAACTTACTTTAGGTGCTGTGGCTGGTGTGCAACATCAATCACAAGGGAGTATTACAGCATTAAAATTAGGAGGAAGTTTACGTTATTATTTAAAAAATTATGAAGGAGTAAACTTTTATTTATTGATAACAAGGGGTTTTGGTATTTCTAGTAATGTAAAAAATGAAGCAGGGAACGGAAATATGCGATTAGGAATTCAGTTCCCTATTAAAGAATTAACAGATTTTGATAATTTTCGTGTCGTTTTTAATATTTTTTTAGACCATGATTCTTATGAGTTAAAAGAACCTTTAATAAACAGCGAAACACCAGATGATATTGTTTAT
Source organism: Tenacibaculum sediminilitoris (assembly GCF_964513795.1). Taxonomy (NCBI): domain Bacteria; kingdom Pseudomonadati; phylum Bacteroidota; class Flavobacteriia; order Flavobacteriales; family Flavobacteriaceae; genus Tenacibaculum; species Tenacibaculum sediminilitoris. The sequence goes on from NZ_CAZEQR010000048.1 coordinate 131,301, forward strand.
AGGAGAGGCTATGGTTTAGCAATAGGTTTACAGTTTTAATTGTTTTTTATATAAATAAAGTAACATGCTTTGAAAAGAATTATGAAGAAGATTAAGAAAAATCAAATCAAGGCTAAGTAGTAAAAAAAATAAAAAACAAAGGCTGCCTTGTATTATAAGACAGCCTTTGAAATTAAATTCAATTCGTTATATATTTATTTTGTTATTTGTTTTTAATTTAAGTTTAAGAATTCATTTTCTGAAATTTCTCCTGTATAAATTTTATGTAATTCTTCTAGGTGAGCAACAATAGTTTCATGTTGACTTTGTTCCATAGACGCTGGTTTCTTTAATTCTGATTTTAACCTACCACCTACAACATAATAATCATAGTAGTAAAAAAAGTTATTATCAAAACTTCTGTTGCTATAAGTTCCATTATCACCTAATAAATATCCTAATCTATATGCAGATCTTCTTTGTGCAGCACTACCATGAGAGCTTCCTATTGGTCCAGCTAAAGTTTGTGAAAAGCTATAAGCGCTAGCAGCTGTATTCCAGTTGCTAGTATACTTTTTTCGAATAAAATAACCTCCAAATCCATCAGCTTCTAATTCGGTAGCACTAACATGGTTAGAACTAGGTATTGTATAATCTCTAAATTGTACCTGATGTGCCATTTCATGCGCAGCAACATATGCAATGGCAGCATTACCATAGTTTGAAGCACTTGCCAATAATTCTTCACCCCATACTACATAACCATTAGGATAAGATAGCGCATTAAAGGTTCCATTCCCACCTGCTAAATACAAAGGTACGTTACCCATACCAAAAAAATTAGCAGCATTGCTGTGTTGTGTTTTTAAAAAATTGGTAGTAGATTGATTAACTATATATTCAGCCCAATAAGAGTTAGGACCAAAACCATCAACAGTATAACACTCAGCGTTGTTAACTTCTAATATACTTGGTGAGCTAACACCTGTAGGCGCGTTATCGTTTGTTAAATTACTTTCTTCTTGAGTACACTGTACAGTAAGAAAAGAGATAGATAATAAGGCAATAATAAATTTAAATTTTTTCATTGTGAAAGGTTTTTTTTTGAATTGAATTTATTTTTCTTAAAAGTATATACTTATTTATAAATAGCAAAATAATAACACTTTTTTTACAATGTTATTTGCTTACGTGTAGAAACTTTAAAGAAACGCCAGTTTTCTATTTTAAATATTATTATTTTTTATCAAGGAAAAATTCATGTAGTTAAGAGTACGAAAACCATCATATTAAATTTATTTTCAAAAAAAATAAAAATAAAAGAAATCAGATAAAGCTAATTCTGTAAAGAAAACTTACTTTTTTCTATATAAAACATTATATTACAGATAAGCGTGGTTTTAGCTTTTTAAAGCTTATTTAATATAAAATAAGCTGATTTTTTTATATTAAAAATCTATTATCAGAGGCTTTTAAAATAATTCAAAAAATGGTATCTTCGCAACTCACTTCAATCATAAAAATTTTAGTAAGAAAATGTCAGATATAGCAAAATTACAAATTGGCGAAAACACATATGAGTTTCCTTTAGTAAAAGGGACTGAAAATGAAACTGCAATTGATATCAAAACCTTAAGAGGAGCCACGGGTGGTGTTATAACAATTGATCCAGGGTATAAAAATACAGGTTCATGCCAAAGTGCTATAACATTTTTGAATGGAGAAGAGGGGGTTTTAAGATACCGAGGATATTCAATTGAAGAACTAGCTGAAAAAGCAGACTTTTTAGAAGTAGCCTATGCTTTAATTTTTGGGGAGTTACCAACTAAAGAACAACTAGATAAATTCTATGGAGATATCTTGGATGAAGCTATTGTAGATGATGATATTAAAAAGATTATTGACGCTTTTCCAAAGAATGCCCATCCAATGGGAGTATTATCATCATTAACATCTGCCTTAACTGCATTTAATCCATCTTCTGTAAACGTTGACTCAGAAGAAGAAATGTATAAAGCGATTGTTAAAATAATGGGGAAATTCCCAGTCTTAGTGGCTTGGACTTTACGTAAGAAAAAAGGACTACCATTAAACTACGGATCTCGTAAGTTAGGTTATGTTGAAAATATTTTAACGATGATGTTTCAAAAACCAAACGATGAGTATGAACTAAATCCAATTGTAAAAGATGCATTAGATAAATTATTAATCTTACATGCCGATCATGAGCAAAACTGTTCTACATCTACAGTACGTATTGTAGGGTCATCACATGCTGGATTATTTGCATCGTTATCAGCAGGTATTTCTGCTTTATGGGGACCTTTACATGGAGGAGCAAACCAAGCTGTACTTGAAATGTTAGAAGCTATTAAAGAAGATGGAGGAGATACTAAAAAGTACATGGCAAAGGCGAAAGACAAAAATGATCCCTTCCGTTTAATGGGATTCGGACACCGTGTTTATAAAAACTTCGATCCGAGAGCAAGAATTATTAAAAAAGCTGCTGATGAAGTATTAGACAACTTAGGTGTTGAAGATCCAATTTTAGACATAGCAAAAGGATTAGAGCAAGAGGCATTAAATGACCCATATTTTGTAGAGAGAAAATTATATCCAAATGTAGATTTCTATTCAGGGATTATTTATAGAGCTATGGGAATTCCTGTAGAAATGTTTACAGTTATGTTTGCTTTAGGACGTTTACCAGGATGGATAGCACAATGGAGAGAAATGCGTTTAAATAAAGAACCAATTGGTCGTCCACGTCAAGTTTACGTTGGAGAAAACTCAAGGAAGTTCGTAGAATTAGACAAGAGATAAAATATTTTAAAAAGTGTCATTTAATTATACTAAATGACACTTTTTAATTAACATAAAGGATGATGAAAGAAATTAAAATTATCAAAAATAGGTCAGATATCGGAGCAGGAACACGTGGTTCTGATATGGGGGTGGATGCTATTGAAATAGCCGCGATTAATAAAAAAAGCAATTACTTTGATTCGTTCGATTTTGAAGATGTAATCACAGAAAATGAATCTATTTATAATAAAGTAAATAATTCATTTGCTAAACGAATAGATAGTGTTTTTAATCAATGTAAACGCTTAAGTAACCACGTAAAAGTAAATCTACAAGAAGGAAAGTTTCCCATAGTTATTTCTGGAGACCACTCTTCTGCATTAGGAACTATTAGTGGTGTCAAAGCGGCTTATCCAACGCAAAGAGTTGGAGTAATTTGGATAGATGCTCATGGAGATTTACACTCACCTTATACTTCGCCATCAGGTAACATTCATGGTATGCCATTAGCAGCAGTGATTGCAGATGATAATTTAGATAGTCAAATTAACGACGTTGATAGAGAGACCTCTGAATTATGGGAACGTATGAAAAATATTGGTACTCTTGGACAAAAAGTAGCGCCAGAAGATATTGTATTCTTTGGAGTTCGTGATACAGAAGAACCAGAAGATAAACAAATAGAAAAGTATGGAATTAAAAACTATATGGTTGAAGAGGTTAGATATAGAGGACTAGAAGTTTGCGTAAATGAAGCCCTAGATAAACTATCTGATTGTGATGTAATTTATGTGTCGTTTGATGTAGACGCTATGGATTGTGATATGATTTCTTACGGAACAGGAACACCTGTACCAAAAGGATTTGACCAGTATGAAATAATTAATATTATAAACGGATTATTGGCAAGTAACAAAATTGCTTGTATAGAGTTTGTAGAAGTTAACCCGTTATTAGATTTAAGAGGTAATAAAATGGCCGAAACGGCTTTTGAAGTTCTTGAAGAAGTAACAAAAAAAATTAAGAGTTTATAAAACTCAAAAAAATATTTATAAAAACGAGCCTGATTAGGCTCGTTTTTTTCTTTTTATTAAGGTTGTTAGGAAAAATAAACCTTTATATTTGCCTTAGTAAACTTTAGGAGTAGCTAGTTCACTAGTTTGAGAAACATCCTTAGAACCTGATATGGTTAACACCAGCGTAGGGAAAAGTTGTAATAATTACGTTCATATCGTCGTGTTTTGTATAAAGGCGTTGAACATCTTCTACAGTTTACTTTAAATAAGTTTTTATATGATAAGCATAAAAGTAAACGATACTCAAAAAAAAATTTCCAAAACACTTTCATTACAAGAGTTAGTTAATGAACTTCAAGTTCAAACGAATGGTATTGCTATAGCAATTAATAATAATGTGGTAAAAAGGGAAGAGTGGACTTCATGCATACTCCAAAATAATGATGCTATTTTAATCATTAAATCTACACAAGGAGGATAATTTTTTCAGTAAACAAAAAATTACAGCAATAAACAAACAACCCTAAAATGAAGAAAAAAGATACTGCACCAAAACAAAATGGAGTAACAAGACAGTCATTTCCAAATTCAAAAAAAATATATGTCCAAGGAAAGATTCATCCGCAGATAAACGTAGCAATGCGTGAAATTGAATTAAGCGATACGGTGGATTCAATGACTAAAAAAAGAACACCTAACGAACCAGTAACAGTGTATGACACTTCAGGACCTTACACTGACCCAACTAAAGAAATTAATATTCATAAAGGGTTAGAGCGTATTCGTGAACAATGGATTATAGACAGAGAAGATGTAGAAGAGTTAACTGAATTTACTTCTGAATATTGTAATGAACGATTGAATGATAAAAATTTAAATCATTTACGATTCAATTTAAAAAGTAAACCTAAAAGAGCTAAAAAAGGACATAATGTAACACAATTACACTATGCAAAAAAAGGAATAATTACTCCAGAGATGGAGTATGTTGCCATTCGTGAAAATCAGCGAATAGATGAAATGACACGTTTGTCAGAACAACACCCAGGACAAGATTTTGGAGCGAGTATTCCTACTAAAATCACACCAGAGTTTGTAAGAGAAGAAGTAGCTAGAGGTCGTGCAGTAATTCCTTCCAACATAAACCACCCAGAAGCAGAACCTATGATTTTGGGACGTAATTTCTTAGTGAAAATTAATGCAAATATTGGTAATTCAGCAACAACATCTTCAATAGAAGAAGAGGTTGAAAAGGCAGTATGGGCATGTCGTTGGGGAGCAGATAATATAATGGATTTATCTACAGGGAAAAACATTCATGAAACCCGTGAATGGATTATCCGTAATTCACCAGTACCCGTAGGAACAGTTCCTATATACCAAGCCTTAGAAAAAGTAAATGGAGTGGCTGAAGATTTAACTTGGGAAGTATTTAGAGACACTTTAATAGAACAAGCCGAACAAGGAGTAGATTACTTTACCATTCATGCAGGAGTTCGTTTGCGTTATGTGCCAATGACGGCAAAACGTATTACAGGAATTGTGTCAAGAGGAGGTTCTATCATGGCAAAATGGTGTTTAGCACATCATAAAGAAAGCTTTTTATATACCCATTTTGAAGAGATTTGTGAAATTATGAAAGCTTATGATGTAGCTTTTTCATTAGGAGATGGTCTACGTCCAGGTTGTATCGCCGATGCAAATGACGAAGCACAGTTTGCAGAATTAGAAACCTTAGGTGAGTTGACAAAAGTAGCTCGTAAGCATGAAGTACAATGTTTTATTGAAGGACCAGGCCATGTACCAATGCATATGATTAAAGCTAATATGGATAAGCAATTAGAAGCATGTGATGAAGCACCGTTTTATACCTTGGGACCTTTAACAACTGATATCGCACCAGGATACGATCATATTACTTCAGGAATTGGAGCAGCTATGATTGGATGGTTTGGTTGTGCTATGTTGTGTTATGTAACACCTAAAGAACATTTAGGTTTACCAAATAAAGAAGATGTACGTACAGGGGTGGTTACTTATAAATTAGCAGCGCATGCAGCTGATTTAGCAAAAGGACATCCAGGAGCGCAACATAGAGATGATGCGTTGAGTAAAGCACGTTTTGAATTCCGTTGGGAAGACCAATTTAATTTAGGATTAGATCCAGAATTAGCAAGAGAGTATCACGATGAAACATTACCTGCTGAAGGAGCAAAAATTGCACATTTTTGTTCTATGTGTGGTCCAAAATTCTGTTCTATGAAAATTTCTCAAGAAGTGCGTGATTTTGCAGCAGAGAATAGAGTAGAAGGAGATGAAGTCTTTGTAAAAGGAATGGAGGAGAAATCAAAAGAATTTAAAGATAAAGGATCAGAGGTATATCTGTAAAATCTAAACTTAGAATTATGAATTACGAGTTGACAATTTCTAAATTCGTAATTCATAATTTAAAACTGATTATATGATTGTTCTAATAGCTTCAGAAAAAGATATTCCTAATGAGATTGAAATCCTACATCAATTATTTGAAGAAGGGTTGGAATATTACCATTTTAGAAAGCCTTTTAAAAATTGTGATGAGCATATAGCTTATTTGAATCAGGTTGATAAAAAATATCATGGTAGAATAGTTACACACTATTTTCATGAGTTGATTAATGAATTCAATTTAAAAGGTATTCATTTTCAAGAACAAAAAAGAATTGATGCTCTAGAGAATGGAAGCGAATACTTTATCGGGTTAAATATGTTGGGGAAAACCATGAGTAGTTCCTTTCACGAGCCTGAAGAATTAGCAAATTGTGATGTTGAATTTGATTACCATCTATTGAGTCCAGTGTTTTCTTCTATTTCAAAAAAAGGATACGAAGGGAAAGGTTTTGATGTAAATCATATTGATAAAACCATTATAGGTATGGGAGGAATTAATACCGATACTATTCAAAAAACAATTGAATTAGGTTTTCAGGGAGTAGGTGTTTTAGGAGGTGTTTGGAATGCAGAAAATCCAATAAAAAGTTTTAAAAATATCAAACGTCATTACAAGGAGTGTACGACTAAGTAATCTTTTCGTCGAAGAAAAAAAGCATGCTAAAAAACATGAAACAAAAACCTTACATACTTACTATTGCAGGTCTTGATCCGTCAAGCGGAGCAGGAATTACTTCAGATATCAAAACATTTGAGGCACATGGTTTGTACGGACTATCAGTATGTACTGCGGTTACGGTTCAAAATGATGTTGATTTTAAGGAGTGTACTTGGATTGATAGAAAAACAATTATCAATCAAATTACAGTACTTTTTGAACGCTTTGATATTGCTGTAGCTAAAATAGGAATCATTCAATCTTGGGAAGTATTATTAGAGGTTGTTCAAGTGTTGAAGAGTTGTAACCCTACAATAAATATTGTGCTAGATCCAATATTAAAAGCGAGTGCTGGATTTGATTTTCATTCCAAAAAAAACTTAAAAGTATTTGAAAAGGTATTGCAACATTGTGATTTTGTAACTCCAAACTATGATGAAATAAAAGCTCTATTTCCTGAAAAAACAATCGAAGAGACCATTGACTTTATCTTAGAAAGAACCAATATCTATTTAAAAGGAGGTCATAGAGAAGAAAAAAGAGGATGGGATGAAATATACCATAGTAAAATAGTACAACTAAATATTCCACCTATTACAGATTCGGTTTTTGAAAAACACGGAAGCGGTTGTGTACTATCTTCAGCCTTAGCAGCTAATTTAGTTAAAGAAATTAGTTTAGAAGACGCGTGTAAAAATGCAAAATGGTATACAGAACAATTTTTAAATTCAAATGAATCCCTCTTAGGAACCCATAATTACAAATAAAATGATAAGTAAATTACACTACATAACTCAAGGAAAAACTCCTGAAGAACATTTAGAAAATATTCAAAGAGCTTGTGCTTCAGGAGCAGAATGGGTACAACTTAGGTTAAAAAACATGGATCCGAAAACGCTATTAGAAACCGCAAAAAAAGCAAGAGAAGTTACAAGTCATTTTCAGACTAGGTTGATTATAAACGACTATTACAAAGTAGCCAAGGAAGTAAATGCAGATGGAGTTCATTTAGGAAAAAAGGATATATGTCCGTTAAAAGCTCGTGATTATTTAGGCAAATGGTACTCTATTGGAGGTACAGCGAATACTCTAGAAGATTGTAAAATTCTACTAGAAAAAAAAGTAGATTATATTGGTTTAGGACCCTTTCAATTTACGGAAACCAAAAAAAAATTAAGTCCAGTTTTAGGAAAGGTAGGGTATAAAAAATTAGTTGAAGAATTACATACAGAAATTCCTATTATAGCGGTTGGAGGAATTACTTTAGATAATGTTACAGAAATTATTAAAACAGGTGTTTACGGAGTAGCAGTTTCTGGAGGAATAACAAATGATTTTACAAGCATTCCAGTTTTTCATCAAATTTTAGATGCACCAAGTACACAAGAGCAAGTGTATAAAATGAACAAGTAGTTTAAAAAAAAATGAACAATATATTAAGTATAGCAGATAAAAAATTTGCCTCTCGATTATTTACAGGTACAGGGAAATTTAGTTCTTCTGAAGTAATGAGAGAATCTTTATTAGCTTCTGAAAGTGAATTAATAACAGTTGCTTTAAAAAGAGTAGATGTACAGAATGAAGAAGATAATATTTTAACACATTTAAATCATTCTCGAATTAATTTATTACCAAATACATCTGGGGTTAGAACGGCAAAAGAAGCTGTTTTTGCTGCAGAGTTATCTAGAGAAGCCTTAGAAACAAATTGGGTAAAATTAGAAATACATCCAGATCCAAGGTATTTATTGCCAGATCCTATAGAAACCTTAAAAGCGGCAGAAGAATTAGTGAAATTAGGATTTGTAGTGATGCCTTACATCCATGCAGATCCAGTTTTATGCAAGCGTTTAGAAGAGGTAGGAACACAATGTGTTATGCCATTAGGAGCGCCTATTGGGAGTAATAAAGGGTTGAAAACAGTAGAGTTTTTAGAAATTATTATAGAGCAATCGAATGTTCCTGTAATTGTTGATGCAGGAATAGGCTCTCCATCACACGCAGCACATGCGATGGAACTAGGTGCGGATGCAGTGTTGGTAAATACTGCCATAGCTGTATCACAAAATCCTATAGCTATGGCACAAGCTTTTAAAATGGCAGTGGAAGCTGGAAGAATGGCATATGAAGCAAAATTAGCGCCCATAAGAAAACAAGCAGAAGCAAGTAGTCCGTTAACAAGTTTTTTAAGTTAGATTAAACAGTGTCATAATTAAGTCAAGCGATAAAACCTACCGAAAGAAACGTTAAAAATAAAAAGCTGTTTGACCGGAGCGAGTTCTTTTCATTTAGTTTCGAGGATATGACTTTTATCAGCTAAGAGTTAATAAGACTAGATTTTTTATTCCTTTTTTCATCAATGGAAAAAAGTTAAAGCTAACAATACATTATGAGTAGTTTCAAAAACACATTTAGCCAATACAATTGGGATGATACATTAAAAAGTATCTTCAACAAAACAGCAATTGATGTAAAGAATACTTTAGGAAAAGATAAACTTGATTTAGAAGATTTTAAAGTACTCATTTCGCCCGCCGCAAAACCATTTTTAGAGCAAATGGCACAAAGGAGTCGTATGCTAACTAAAAAGCGTTTTGGAAACACCATACAAATGTATGCTCCGATGTATTTAAGTAACGAATGTCAAAATATATGCACCTACTGCGGATTTAGTTTTACAAACAAAATACCTAGACGAACGTTAACCGATGACGAGATTTTAAAAGAAGTTGCTTTTTTAAAAGGAAAAGGCTATGATCATATTTTGTTAGTTACTGGAGAAGCTAATAAAACAGTAGGAGTTGATTATATAAAAAATGCCATTCAACTCATACGTTCTCAATTTTCAAATATTACTATTGAAGTTCAACCTTTAGATCAAGATGAATATGAGTTACTGATAGAAAAAGGGCTGTATGCCGTATTAGTATACCAAGAAACGTATCATAAAGAGGAATATAAAAAACACCATCCGAAAGGGAAAAAATCTAATTTTGAGTATCGATTAGATACTCCTGATAGGTTAGGAAAGGCTGGGGTTCATAAAATAGGATTAGGGGCTTTATTTGGACTGGAAGATTGGCGTGCCGATAGCTTTTTTACAGCATTACACTTAAAATATTTACAGAAGACCTACTGGAAAACAAAGTATTCTATTTCATTCCCACGCTTAAGACCACATTCAGGAGGATTGGAACCCAAGGTAGAAATGACCGATGCAGATTTAGTACAACTAATCTGTGCGTTTAGACTATTAGATGAAGATGTAGAGCTATCAATGTCTACCCGAGAAAGTGAAGTTTTTAGAAATAATATTGTTAATTTAGGGGCAACCTCAATAAGTGCAGAGTCAAAGACAAATCCAGGAGGGTATAGTGTTGAACCACAATCGTTAGAACAGTTTGAAATTTCAGACGAAAGAAGTACAGAAGAAATTGTAGAGATGCTAAAAGATCAAGGATTAGAAGTAGTTTGGAAAGATTGGGAGCAGTTTGTAAGTTAGGTTGCTATACTTTTAGAGTCAAGAAAATAGAATTATGAATTTGAGTAATGAAGAACAAAAACAATACAATCGCCACCTTATTCTTGATAAAATTGGAGAGGAGGGGCAGCTCAAACTAAAACAAGCAAAGGTCTTAGTAATTGGAGCTGGTGGATTGGGGTGTCCTGCATTACAATATTTAACAGCAGCAGGAGTCGGCACGATTGGGATTATAGACGATGATACGGTAGATCAAAGTAATTTACAACGTCAAGTTTTATATACGGTAGACGATATAGGAAAATCTAAAGCAGCAACAGCAGCAAGTCGCTTATCAAAATTGAATCCGTTTGTTCAGTTTAATGTATACAGAGAAAAGCTAACGAATCAAAATGCAATTACTTTATTTCAGCAATACGATGTAATTGTAGATGGGAGCGATAATTTTGTAACACGCTACCTAACAAATGATGCAGCGGTATTGACTCAAAAACCTTTAGTATATGGAGCTATTTTTAAGTTTGAAGGTCAGGTGAGCGTGTTTAACTACCAAGGAAGTGCTACATATCGATGTTTATATTCAACGCCACCCAAACCTGAAGAATCACCCAATTGTTCAGACATTGGTGTACTAGGAGTACTACCAGGAATTATAGGAAGTTTACAAGCCAATGAAACGATTAAAATCATTTGCCAAATAGGAGAGGTGTTAGCCAATAAACTATTGATGTATGATACCTTAAGCATGCGCCAAATAATATTGAATTTTGAAAAGACAAACAAAGCTGAGGTTACGGAGTTGAATAAAGATTATGAATTCTTTTGTGGAATTAAAACAGTTACTCACGAAATAACCTTAGAAGAATTACAAAACAATCTGTCAACCTATAATTTGTTAGATGTGCGTGAATATTGGGAGCGTGAAGAAAAGCATATTGGCGGGCAACATATACCGTTAGGAGAATTACCACAGCGATTTCTAGAAGTACACACTAGCAGACCTGTAGTAGTGTATTGTAAATCAGGAACACGAAGCCAACATGCTATTAACTTTCTTCAAGAGGAGTTTGACCGGGTTACTTTTATCAATTTAAAAGGCGGTTTCTAATTTTTTTAATCTTATTTACAACAGTTTGAGGATACTAAAGGAAAAATTAGTTGCTTTATATATGTTTTATCGTTAGGGTATATTATTTCATCTATTTTTACTACTCCTACCTCTTTTACAGGCCCTTTTCTATTGTAATAGGTACCAAATAATAAATCCCAAAAAGGAAAAGTATTACTAAAGTTTTTAGCTTCATTCATTTTAGTACTATGATGAAAATGATGAACTTGAGGAGTTACAACAAAATAGTCCCAATAACTTTTTTTTGTTTTAATATTGGCATGTGATAGATAAGCAATTACAACATAGGTGATTCCAACTAAAAATATAATTTCGTCACTAAAGCCTAAAAGTAAAAGAGGAACCATTTTTAAAATGGTATTTAAAAATATATTAATAGGATGAATCCAGTTTGTTTTAAACCAATTTAAACTAGTTGGTAAGTGATGAATTGAATGAATTTTCCATAAAAGAAGACTAAAAGAGGATTTTTTATTGCCTACGTGGCTAATCCTATGATATAAATAAGGTAAGAAATCACCAAGTAAACTAGCAATGATAAATACTGCGAAAAAAGGAAGTGAATCCCAAAAACTAAATGTTAAAAAAAGATGCTTTTGAAGATAAACAACAAACGATAATGCAAGTGCTTTACCAAAGGCATCAAATAAAACAGCTGAAAAAATAAAATGTTTTACATCTGTTTTAAGTGTTTGTTTAGTAGGTTTCCACTCTTCTTTTAACGGTATAACCCTTTCTAGTATTACAATATAAATTAACGAGAATACAAAGATAGCATAGGAAGCCAATTCTAAATTCCAGCTATTTTTAAGAGTTATGTAACCAAGTACAAGAGTTGAAATTAATAAAGTAGGTACAACTACAAAAGGAATTATTTTACGTTTCATTTTTTTGTTTTTCCTTGTAGTCGTTTAAACAATTAAAAAAGATGCAAAATTATGGCATTAAATTTAACCTAATCATTTCATTTTTTAATTCTAGAGGAAGTTCACAGCTTTCTTTTAGTTGAAAATCATAGATTTGACCTTTGTTGTTGTAAAAAATATTTACACAGTTACTTACTGTTTCCTGTAATTTTTTTCTTCCTCTTTGTATTCTAGATTTTGTTGCTGTTAAACTTAAATTAAGCATGTTCGCAACTTCTTGTTGCGGTATTTGTTCAACATCACTTAAATAAAGAGGTTTGCTATACTTCTCTGGAAGGTATGTTTGAATAATAAACCCAGATAAATCACAAACACAAGAGTTTTCTGAGTTATTTTTGGTAATGGTTTGATAATTTGAAACTTCAAAACGTTTCTTGTTTGTTCTATAATAATCAGCAATAGTATTTCTAGTAACCTGAAAAAGCCAAGTTTTATAATTGTGAATGGTAGTTTTTCGTTTCAGGTTATCCAATAACTTGATACCAACCTCTTGTAAAAGATCATCTACCATAGTCTCATTATCAATTTTTGTCTTGATAAAGTTTCGCAAATGGCCCTCATGAGTATTCCAAATTTTAGTAAATGTCATTACTAGACTTTTGTTTGTTAAAACAGTTAGTTATCTAAAAAAAACTATTAAATTACGTTATATGTTAGTAATTTTAAAGTTACTGTTTTTTAACTAAATTAAAAAATAACTAGCTTATTAAGAAATAATGAAACCCATAGAAAAGTTTGATGTGCTTGTTTAAAGTCTCTATCTTCGCCTTCCATAATGAAAATGATTTTAGATGTTAGATTTTGTGATTATAGGTGGAGCACAAGCAGGCTTATCCATGGCTTACCACTTAAAAAAGATGGAAAAAAATTTTATAGTAGTAGATGGAGAAGAAGAAATAGGAGCCTCTTGGCTTAATAGATGGGATTCTTTAAAATTATTTACACCAACCGAATATAATCACTTACCAGGTTTAAGATTTAAAGCCCCTAAAGGTCATTACCCAACAAAATATGAGGTTAGCGATTACTTTAAATCGTATGTAAAGAAGTTTGATATTCCAGTGCAACTGAATACCTTAGTAACTTCAGTGAAAAAATCAGCAAAAGGATTTCATGTAGTCTATGCTGATGGAGAAATTGTAGCAAAAAATGTGATTGTAGCAACAGGTCCGTTTCATATACCGTATACACCACCTTGTCATACAAAACTATCCGAAGATATATTACAAATGCACAGTAATTACTATAAAAATAGTGAACAGTTGCAAGAAGGAGACGTGTTAGTTGTTGGAGGAGGAGATTCAGGATATCAAATTTTAGATGAAGTTTCTAAATATAAAAACTCCAAAAAGGTATATTTTTCAGGAGAAACCAAGGTAAAAACCTTACCGCAGCAGTTCTTAGGGAAAACTTTATGGTGGTGGTTTACGCTTATAGGTTTTTTAAGGTTTAACAAATACAGTTGGATAGGAAAAAAAATAAGCAGCTCTTTACAACCTGTAATTGGTACCAATGTAAAAGAAATTTTATCTCGAGAAAATGTAATACCAGTAGGAAGAACAAAAGATGCGTTAGCAAATGAAGTTGTTTTTGAGAATAGGAGTATAACATCTATAAAAAATATTATTTGGGCAACAGGATATCGTCCTAACTTTAAGTGGATAGAAGGTTTGGAGTTAGATTCAAATAATTATCCAAAAAACTATAGAGGAGTGAGTAATATTGAAGGCTTGTATTTTATAGGATTACCTTGGATGTATACACGTGGATCTGCTACCTTAGGAGGAGTGTCAAAAGACGCTAGCTATTTGGCAGATGTGATTAGTAAAAAATAATATTTCGCATGCAACAAACAACAAATACGATAGTAATGGTTCGTCCAACCAACTTTAGGATGAACGAACAAACAGCAGTAAATAATTATTACCAACAAGAATTGTCAGGAATGTTACCTGCATCAATTAATGCTAAAGCACAAGAAGAGTTTGATGTTTTTGTTGAAAAACTACAAGTTGTTGGGGTTAATGTAGTAGTTGTTGATGATACTAAAGAACCAAATACCCCCGATGCATTATTTCCAAATAACTGGATTTCATTTCATGAAAATGGAGATGTAGCTATCTACCCAATGTTTGCAGAGAATAGACGTTTAGAGCGTAGAGAAGATGTGTTAGAGATATTAGAAGATAAAGGTTTTGTAATAGAAAATGTTGTAGATTATTCGCAAGCAGAAGAGGAAGAAGTTTTCTTAGAAGGAACTGGAAGTATGATTTTAGATCGTACCAATCGTAAAGCCTATTGTGCTTTATCTCCTCGTGCTGATGAAGAACTATTTATTGAATTTTGTGAAGATTTTGAATATACACCTGTAATTTTTACAGCAAACCAAACAGTCGAGGGAAGTAGAGAGGCTATTTATCATACCAATGTAATGATGTGTGTAGCAGCAACTTTTGCCGTAGTATGTTTAGACTCGATAGATGATAAAAAAGAAAAGAAAAATTTATTAAAACATTTAAAGTCGGACAGAAAAGAAGTCATTGCTATATCAGAAAAACAAGTAACACAATTTGCAGGAAATATGTTACAAGTTAAAGGAGCGAATAACGAACCTTATTTGGTAATGAGTTCTTCAGCTTTTAACTCGCTAAAACCTAATCAAACACAAGCCATAGAAAAGCACTGTAAAGTACTACACAGTTCTCTAGAAACTATAGAAATCTGTGGTGGTGGAAGTGCGCGTTGCATGATGGCTGAAGTTTTTTTACCAAAAGCCTAAGTAACCATTGTATTAGAGACTTTGTGATTTTTATAGTACTGCATTAAAATAAATGAACAGATTACTGAAGAAGCAACTCCTTCAATAGCTAAGGCAAAAACAACCAATGGTAAACTTAAATTTTGTCCCCAAAAAGAAGACTTTTCAAGTACTGCCATAAAGCTAGCATCAATAAAGTCTACATAAATAATTAACCCTAAGATGGTTAAGCCTACAGCAATTATAGAAGTACCTGCCCCTAATAAAAAATTGCTAAAATATGACGATTCATGATTGGTCATTATGTTTGTCTTAATAGCTCTGTTAATACCCCAGAGTACAAAAACAAAATTTAAGAAACGAAGTTCAGAAATACTGTCTAGTCCTAAGATTTTCATTACTAAAAAGAAACTAACAATGCCTGCAAAAATTAACAACGCATTATTAAAGATGATTTTTTTACTTGTCATAATAGTACGTTTTAAGAATTAACTATCTTAAAAGTACAAAATAATAAACTTAAAATCAATTTTTTACAACAAAGCTTCCTTCAATATTGTTACAGGGTGTTTTGCTAAACGCTTCGTGCCATCGTAAATTTGATGACGACAACTTGTGCCAGCAGCTATTATTTCTGTAGTATCAGAAAAGTTTCTAATTTTTGGAAACAAGGTGTCTTCACCCACTTGCATACTTACCTTATAATGTTCTTTCTCGTACCCGAAAGAACCTGCCATACCACAACAACCTGTATTCATAATGGTCACCTTGTAGTTTTTAGGAATGTTTAAAATAGAAAAGGAAGCATGGGTACTAGACAATGCTTTTTGATGGCAATGTCCGTGTATTTTAAGTTCTTTTTCATCATTATTAAATTTAGTTGTGTCTATAAAACCGTTAGTATGTTCATTAGCCAAAAACTCTTCAATAGTAAACACATTTTTAGCAATTTGTTCAGCAGCAGTTTTATTGTCAGCTAAACGTATATACTCATCTCTAAAAGTTAAAATAGCAGAAGGCTCTATTCCAATTAGTGGAGTTTCTTCAGAAATTATTTCTTTAAAAGTAGTCACGTTTTTATTTGCAATTTCTTTAGCTTCCTTTAAAAAACCTTTAGAAATATAACTACGTCCGCTTTCTTGGTGATTCACAGTTTTTACCTGGTATCCAAGCTTTTCTAATACAATAACAGCATCTTTACCAATTTCAGCATCGTAATAGTTGGTAAATTCATCGTTGAATAAATATACCGTTTTATTGGTAGGTTTGGTATTGTGTTTTTTCAACCAAGAACTTAAGGGGTGTTTTGCTAACTTAGGAACCGAACGTTCTGTGGCAACCCCCATAATTTTTTTAGCTATGGTAGTATTGGTAAAGAAATTTGTTAGTATTGGAAACTTACTACCTAATTTATTGTATTTAGCGTTGTTAGCAAATAATTTACTTCGAAAAGAATAGCCATTTGTTTCTTGGTATTGATACAAGAACTCTGCTTTCATAGAGGCAATATCTACATTACTAGGACATTCACTAGCACAAGCTTTACAACTTAAACACAAGTCTAAAACTTGTTTTAGCTCTTTTGAGTCGAACTTGTTTTTAGCAGTGTTGTTGGTTAATACTTCACGAAGAGTATTGGCTCTAGCACGAGTAGTTTCCTTTTCGTTACGAGTAGCTCGGTAACTTGGGCATAATGTTCCTCCAGCTTCAGGAGATTTACGACAATCACCAGAACCATTACATTTTTCAGCCAGTTTTAAAATACCTTCACTATCTGAAAAATCTTGAATAGTTGCTATCTCAGGTTCGTTTCGGTCAACCTCATAACGTAAACTTTGATCCATCGGAAAAGCATCGGTAATTTTTCCTTTGTTGAACACATTGTTCGGGTCAAATGCTTTTTTTATTCTTCGTAATAATTGGTAGTTTTTGTCACCAATCATTAACGGAATAAATTCTGCACGTACAATACCATCGCCATGTTCACCACTAAACGATCCTTGATATTTCTTAACTAACTTCGCAGTTTCAGTAGTTATTTTTCTGAACAGTACCACATCTTCCTGTTTCTTTAAATTCAAAATAGGGCGTAAGTGTAGTTCACCAGCTCCTGCGTGTGCATAATACACCGCTCTTTGCTGGTATGTATCCATAATTTTAGTAAACTCCTCAATATAAGTGGGTAAATCTTCTAAGGCTACAGCAGTGTCTTCAATACAAGCTACCGCTTTATCGTCTCCCATTATATTCCCTAATAATCCTAAACCAGCTTTTCGTAGTTGATGTACTTTAGCAATGTCTTCACCATACACTTTAGGATAGTGGTATCCAAAGTTGTTTGTTTTTAAATCTTCAATAAGTTTATCGGCTAGTACTTCTGCTTCTTCAATGGTATCAGCAGAAACTTCTAACATTAATACAGCTTCAGGATCTCCTTGTAAAAAGAAACGATTTTTCGATTGTTCGCGATTGTTTTTAGTACAGTCTAAGATTACCTTATCCATCAATTCACAAGCATAAAGTGTATGTTTCATAGTGGTAACGGTAGCTTTTAAACTTTCGTTTACACTGGTAAAATGCGGGCATACCATGATGCTTTGCGCAGGAGGAAGATTATCTAACTGAATAGTAATAGCGGTAGAGAACACTAAGGTTCCTTCACTTCCTGATAAGAATTTTGCAGGATTGATAGTTGCTTCAGTTCCGCCAAATAAATCGGAAGTTAAAAACTCGTCAACTGCATACCCAGTATTTCTTCGGTGAATGCTTTCCTTCGGGAATTCTTTTTTTATTTCTTGCTGAACAGCTTCTTGAGAAAGTTCAGTATAAATTGCTCGATAGATGTTTCCTTCTAACGAATTTTCTATTTTCTTTTGATTGAATTCAGCTGAAGTAATTTCAGAAAAAGTAATTTCACTACCATCACTTAATAATCCTTGGATAGCAATTACTTTATCACGAGTAACTCCGTAACGTATAGAAGTACTTCCTGAAGAGTTGTTACCTACCATTCCACCAATCATACAACGGTTAGAGGTTGAGGTATTCGGACCAAAAAACAATCCGAAAGGTTTTAAAAAGCGGTTTAAATCATCGCGAATAATTCCTGGTTCTACCGTAATGGTTTTGTTAATTTCATCAAAAGCCAAAATGTTGGTAAAGTGTTTAGAAACGTCTACTACAATTCCGTCACCTACACACTGTCCTGCTAACGAAGTTCCTGCTGTACGCGGAATTAAGGTGATGTTGTTTTTTGTAGCAAAATCAATTAACAGTTGAATGTCTTGTATATTTTTAGGATAGGCTACTGCTAACGGAATTTTACGATATACCGAAGCATCGGTTGCGTAAATATTTTTATGTAGGTCGTCAAAGAATAGTTCACCAGTTAATGATTTTTTGAACGTTTCAAGTTGTATTGTTTGTGTCATTATTTTAAAAACCTAAAAAGGTGGGTACTGTTGTTAATTATTCTATTGGAATGTGACGCTTAAAACAGGTATCGAAACATATAAAGGTATCGGTTCCTGCCACTCCTTTAATCAAATGTACGTTATCGTATAGTATTTTTTGTAAATGTTCATTGTCTCTAGCAAAGATTAAAATAAAAATAGCGTAGTAACCAGAAACAAAATTACATTCGGTTATCTCAGGTATTTTTTCCAATTCATGCATTACTTCTTTAGCAAAGCGAGCCTCACGCAATCTAATACCTGTGTATGATTTGGTTTTATATCCTAAGCTTTTTTCCTCTAAAACAAACTCCGCATTTTTAATTACACCTTCTGCAGTTAATTTTTTAATACGTTGATGAATTAGTGAGTTAGAAACCTTTAATTCATCAGCAATTTGCGAATAGGCTTTACGAGCATCTAAACGAAGTTTTGATAGTATTTGTTTGTCTATATAATCAAATTGATTTTCCAAAAGAATAATTTTGTTAGGATAAACTTAATATAAGCTACAAGATAAACAATCGTTTTTAACGAAAAAAGTGTAGCCGAAAATACAAATATACGGCTACACTTTTTCAATACTTAATTTTATGATTAAGCATTTATTACTGCCAAGCAGTTTTGTATGCTTTCATCTTGCATATTTTCATACCATTTTGTTAACTTATAAACAGGTTCACCTAAATCTTTTTCAAATAATGATTGATTAGAAGTACCTTCATATTCACGTTTAGCATCATCTGTTCCTAAGTTTGAAGCAAAAATTCCTGCTGCACTTACAGGTAAGAAATCTTCGTATACCATAGGTTCTATGCTTAAATAACCGTCTTCTAATAATTGGTTTACATCTACTTTTGTATACACTTTGTTTTTAGATAACGTTTTTACTTTATCTGTAGTAAAGTAATGGAAATAAGCCAATTCTTTTGATTGTAACTCTTTGTAGTTATCAGGGAAAACTTTAAAATTTTCTGCTAGTAACTCATTGTATTCTGAGGCATTTTCGGCAGTTGGTGATCCACCAATAGCTTTACGTGTTTTACCTAACAACTCATGATACATGTCAAGTCCTTTTTGAGTTAATGCTGCACCACGTTGTTCAATCTCACCAAAACGAGCTTTGTGTTCGCCTATTTCTTCTTTTTCAACATTGTTTTTAAAAGTTACTTTTTCGGTCAATGCTTTAAAACTTGTTTGGCGTAGTAAAATAGGGCATTTTCTTACAGGAGGCCCTTCTATATTGTCTTTTGGTGGAATATTACGAGCCTCCATGCTTACTTGCACCTTATCTATATCTAAAGTTCTAGGAGTTAGGTGGTTGATGTGAGGTCCTTTGAAAGCAACTACATCAGCAATTAATCTGTGCTGCTTTAGTAAAGCTTCGTACATTTCATAATCCACGGTAGCAGTATCGTGCCAACGAAAAGTTTCTAATGCTTCTAGAACAAAGGTTTCGGCATCTTCTTTATTTAAACCTCCTTCTTTTTCAGATTTATCAATGAGTTGTAAAACTTTTTCTGTAAAAATTTGACGTTTTTCTAAAATAGTTTCAACATTGTTACGAAGCTGAGCATCATCAATTAAATCTATACGTAGTAAAGAGGTAAAAACTCTGAATGGAGCTTGATTAAGAGCAGTGCTTTCAATAGCTCTAAACGCCGTAGAATGAACAGGAACACCAGCCGGGGCTAAATCATAGTAACCAACAGAATACATTCCCATAACTTTGAACAGACGCCTCATTGTAAATAGCTCATAGGGCTTACCTAAACGAATTGCTCCGTGGCGTTCCATATCTAGTCGAGTTAATTCTCCAGTATGTGCTAACTGCTCTTCAATTTCTTTAGACTCTGAAAGAACATTATCATTAATGCCATGAACCAAATCAAGTAGCTCACCATAAAGTGGTACCTCTTTCTTGTACATATCAGACATAATTTTAGAGAAGCGGTTACGAATGTACTCTGGAGATACAAATTCTTCAGTTGTATTAGTAAAACTTTCTAGTTTATTTTTTGATGACATAGTTTATTGGAATTTGTTACAAATTAAATGAATTTAATTTTTTTTAGTATACATAAAAATAAATTTTGTTTTATTGGTGTTTATTTTGAGTTAATTTACTTTTTCAAATGTGTTTTTTTTAACCAAAAAGATAATTTTTACAAAAAAAGTATTTTTTAAAAGTCAATTTGACATAGGACTTAGTAAAATATTTCAGTTTTTTTAATTCTATTAGAGAATAAGCAACAAAAGAAATAACTTCTTGCTACTATGAGTTTTGCTTTTCGTTATCCAATGGAAAATGGTGAGGTATCCCCTGGTTTTATAGCAGGTTTTACGGATAAAATTTTTGAAAGTACTGATATGAAATTACAATAGTTTTCATAATTATATATAATACTAAAACCCCATAACTTCGGGGTTTTATATTGGTGTAACGTTTCTGGATAAGAACAGTAATATAATACTACATGTTTTTAACACCTAGGCGTCTTATTTTAAGAATTCTTATTTCCTAAAGGTTTATACCTATTGTTTTTTATCTGTTGTTGGCAGGTTTATTTTTTTATAGGAGTTCCATAAAATTAGTAAACTCATTTTTTAACCTTATATCCTCTTTCCCTTTAATTAATGCTTTAAGCAACTCGATTGTATGTTCTTTTTTATCTTTAGGAAATTTATTAATTATTTTGGGTGCGAAATTTCTAAGACTTGAAATTAGTATGTCATCTACCTCTTGATTTTTATTTTCTAAAAATGTCATAGTAATATACCCTGTAAGTAACTCTTGTAACCCCTTGATTCCTTGATTATATCCTCTTACCCGAGTTTTGTAATTGTAAGAATCCTTACTTAGTGATTTGATAAAATCATTTGATAAGGAAATTATTTTTATAGATTGATACCCAATACTAGCAGCTAACATTGCTTGTTCTTTAGATATTGAACCCTGAGGTTGATTCAATTGAGATTTTAGAATTAAGTTAATTTTCGCATAGGTGGGCGCTAGAATTCCCATCTTGGTTCTAGAATTTGAATTTGCTGGTATTTCTGGAAATTTATCTTGTTGTGTATAAATATACTGGACTAAGTTTGGATTAATTTTATACGGTAATCCATTCTTAATTTTTTTAGCTATACCGTTTAATTCAACTGTTGCCTTTTGGTTGTCATAGGGCTTATGAATATCTTGAGAAAATGATTCTATTGAAATAAGAATCAGTAATTGAGTTAATATTAATTTAATAATATTTTTGGCAGTCATAATGTAGTTATATTAATCTAAATTAGTGTAAAGTTATTTGAAGCTAATAACTCTCTCAATATTACTGTTAAAGGTTTTATGTGATTATCAATAATGGGCAAGTTAGCAATTTTTTCTTGTACATCTTCAAACTATATTTTTTGTAAAACATCAAATAAAGCACCTTCTAAACCATTAATTAAATGAATAAAACCTGAATCTTTATTTTGAGAATTAACAATAATGAAAGAGATGAAAAGAACAAGTATTAAGGAAGTTACTTTTCAAATTAACGTTAATATATATGATATAGATAAGCCTTGTTTGTGACTAGTATATGCTAGATTAACTATATAATATAAAAAAGGTATTCCATTAGTATTGGGACAATACCCCAAGCCTAATAGAGGTTGATGTTTCTTGTCTAAAAGAAGTTGTTTTTTTAATTTATAATTGTTCGATACAAATTATTTTTATCTAGAATATAAATATGATTATTCAGTGTCTGAATAGCGTATGAGTTTGCTTCAAAAAACACAGAATCATCTTTTTTTGTTAAAAAAGGGAGAGGAGTATTTGTTCCTTTACTGTCAATTTTAAATATAAATGATTTAGCTTCATCTAAAGCTTGAAAAGAGGTTGTAATAAACGCATTATCTTCATGAATAACTATATCAGATATTTCTCCATAAGGCATATGTATTTTTTTCCAAGTTTTCCCTGAGTCATTTGTATACATTAATACATTGTTTGAACCACCAATAAAACCAGTTCTAGAATTAAAAAAGGCAATAGATGATAATGTAGTATTTTCTTCAGAGTAGAGAAGTTGCCAGTTAACTCCTCCATCAATACTTTTATAACATTTCCCAGATAATGTGGTTATTATTAGTTCATCAGCAGAAATTATAGCTATATCTGATATACCTTTTTCATTTTTAGGAAGGTTATTGTTTTTAATTATTTTCCAGGTTTCACCTCTATCTATTGTTTTTAATATAACGGAATGGTGTTCATGTTCTCCAATAATAAAGCCTATTTTTTCTGTTAAAAATCTAATTTTGTAATATTTGAATTTTTGATACCTACTTTGATTTTCTTTAAAAAAGTATTTAGTATCAAAAACACTCCAATTTTTCCCAAAATCTTCACTTTTATATATATAGTTACTAGCCCCAACTATAAAAATATTATTTCCAGAAAAATCTATAGATTGAAAAGAGTTAGCAAACCTAGAAAAACTAATCTCTTTCCAGTTTTTTCCACCATTTAGGGTAATTCTAGCTCTTAATCGAGTTCCGCCAACTATAACACCAAGGTTGTTATTTTTAAACTTAAGGCCTTGATAAAAATGAAATCCAGTTTCATCTAAATGATGTAGTATCGAAACTTCTTGTTTAGAGGATGTATTGGTAAATTTATATTGATTCTGGGTAATATTATTATAAGTATTGTATTCTATTCCAGGAGCCTTATTTATTGGTATAAAGCTTTTACTAACCTTGTATGTTTTTGGGATAAGGTCATTTTTGTTTGATTTATTATTGATACAAGAGTAGAAAAGAGTAATTGTAAATAATAAGATAGGTAATTGGGTTATTTTCATTATTCTAAGTAATTTTTATCTGTTTGTACTTGGTACATTCTAACTATACAAGTTTTGTATGGTTTGTGTTGTGCAAACATAAAAAAAACAGGTTTAAAGCCTTAATAACAAAGAATATCTTTTTAGCTATTTGTAATAGTTAAGCTTATGAGTAATATTCTAATGGTAAGGAGAATAACACCTCAAACTTAATTGAGGTGTTATTTCATGTAGGTTTATAAGCTTTTTCTAGTATAAAATGATCATTTCCTTATTTTCTTGTTTCATAAAATGTGATTTAAATATTTTTAATTAGACTTAAGAAATAAAATACATTGATATATGGGCTTAATATATCCTATATAAATTATATAGTTAATTGTTTTTACTCTTCCCAAGTATAAAAAAAAGATAAGAGGAGAGATGAATAAAATAACTAGTACTAAAAAAGTCAAAGCTGTACAGCTTTGACTTTTAAACTAATAAAACCAAGTATTAGTGTCATCGGAGTTAGCTAACCAATGAACTAATGTTGTTAGTGTCAACTATATGTTAATGCAGGCTAATAACTTTTGTCATGAGCCATTTGTTGTGTTCTTTTTTCCATATGGTAATAAACTTACTAGGAATAGATTTGGCATCGGGTTCTTGGTTGTTGAAAAATTTATGATATCCAATCTCCACAGCTCCGTATTGGTGTATAGGATATACCTCAATACTTCCTTTTATTAAAGTACGGGTAACCTTACCACAAATATTCTTTTTAGTAGATGCCACGATATCACTTTTAGAGGTCGATACACCTCCTTTATCATAAAAAAACTCTATGTCATTGCTTAACATATCAGTCTGTGTTTGTATATCACATGTATTGTAAGCATTAAAAAAAATGCTATCCATTTTTACAATTTGATTGTGCAAATTTTACAATTTGATTGTGCAAATCAATATTAACAGGTTTGTAATTTGGAATTTCTTGTACCTGCCCATTCATAGCCCATGATAGCAAGAGCGTGTATAGTAAAGTAACAATTTTCATAAAAAAGCTACCTTTAAAGAAGAAGTCAAATAAATTGTTCATAGTTTTTCAGTTTATGCGTTTACCAAATTTTAAAAGCTAAGCTTTTATCTTCTTCGTTATATTTTCTGGTAAACCCATGTTTACCGTTACCAATTACTATTCCTTTGTAGGTGCTGTTACCATTAAACCCGTCATTACAATCTACTGTTAAAGAGTAGGTTTTAATTTTTCCATCTGGATAAAAATCTGAATCAGAAAAATCAATGTCAATGTTTTTACGATTTTTGAACCAGTCTGCAAGTTTTTCTAACTCTTTTTTAGTTGTTTCTTTTGTAATAATTAACTCAGCTTTTACATCATTTATGGTGCTATCAAATAAAAAACTTACGTCGTTGTCATTGTCAGAGTTCCAATCATCATCGTCATCATCATTATTATTAATGTCTTCTTCATCACAATCTAAACACTCAAAACCTTTAGAAGTCATTTTAAAATGATGATTAGCCATGTCACGATCGTATACATTTTGAATGTTTTTTACATCGTCTAAAAAGTTACGTGATGAACCTTCAAAATACACGGTCGTTTCTTCAGGAATGTATACAATTACTTCAATCTCTTCATCTTTCCAGATGTTTTTGTAATCACTTATAAAGAAGGCATCAAAAACAATGGTATTATTATCACTTTTAAACTTGTATTGAATAGTTTCTGCATTGTTGTTAGCATCGTTTCGCTTTCTTCCTTCCGATGCTTTTTTGATTTCTACATATGCATTACCCGTTTCACTTTTACGAACATCAATATTTACATTGTTAGAATATTTTACTTGTTTATCACCAACAGAAACAGCCAAGGCGTTATTACGATTGCGTAAATTATGGTTGTAATAAATATTATCATCGTTAACTACACGTATTTTTAAAGGTTCTTCTTTGTTGTAGGTTATGCTATGTTTGGTAACACTTGTACCATCGTAAGCATGTGTAGTAGCATATTCAATGCCTGAAAAACCTATAGCTAATAATGATACTAACCAAAGTCCTAGTAAAGTTAAAATAGCCGTAGTACCTAGTTTTTTAATATTAGGAGATAAAATTCGTAACCCTAAAATAAATAATACGATGAATGGTATTCCTATTAAAATAAACAAGAAAGTCATTAATAACCATCTAGGTAAAGTAGAATCGTAGAAAAAAGGTGGGTAATGAACAAATTCACTATCAAAACTTAATATTTCTAAACTACCTACTGAAAATAAGCCTAGCAATAATGATATTATAGTTACTCCAGCAACAAAGATTAATAAAACCCCCATAAATTTACCAAACACTTTGAATACGGCTAGTAAAATTTTACCCATAGTGTCTATAAAATCCTGAAAACCAGATTTAGTTTGGTTGCGTAGTTTTTGATAATCAGCATTAGAAATTTTGTCCGATAAATCATGGGCGCCTTCCTTTACTTTCGATGAAAGGTTTTCAAATTCGTTACGAATTTTTTTTTCAATGTTATCAATATTAACTGCTTCACCTTCCATTTGTAATTTTTCAGAGGTAGTTTTAGCTTCTGGTAGTATAATCCATAAAATGATATATCCTATAATTCCGACACCAAAGCCAGCTAATGTTAAAATAAGGAAAGCTAAACGAATCCAAACAACATCAATATTGAAATAGTGTCCTAGTCCAGAACATACACCGCCTAAAAACTTATCATCACCATCTCTAAACATTTTTTTACTAGAGGTATTTCTATTATAGGTGTAAGAGGTGTTTTCGTTATATGCTTCTTCAGCTTCGGCATAATCTTCAGGTTGTCCCATAATGGCAATAATTTCTTCTATATCACCTTCATTAACTACTTGACGAGCATCGGTAATTCTTTCAGATAATAACTCGCTAATACGAGCTTCAATATCTGCTATGATTTCATTTTTCCCTTGCGGATCATCACTCAAAGAACGCGATATGGCGTCTAAGTATCGTTTTAATTTCTGATAGGCAATTTCATCTATATGGAAGAAAAATCCGCCTAAGTTTATATTTATTGTCTTATTCATCTTTAGTTGATTTTGTACTTGTTACTTGGTTTACTGCGTTTACTAAATTATGCCACGTTTTGTCTAATCCTTTTAAAAACATTCCGCCATTTTCTGTGAGTACGTAATATTTTCTTGGAGGTCCAGAGGTTGATTCTTCCCATCTGTAACTTAATAATCCTGCATTTTTTAAGCGGGTAAGTAACGGATATATGGTTCCTTCAACCACAATCATTTCTGCACTTTTTAGGCTCGAGAGTATTTCAGAGGTATAAGCATCTCCTTTTTGTAAAATAGATAAGATGCAATATTCTAAAACGCCCTTACGCATTTGTGCTTTTGTGTTTTCTATCTTCATGTAATGCGGTTTATAGGTTATTTTATAAATTTTATAGTAAGAGGATAATGATACATTTCTCCTTTGTTAGCTTTCATAGCAGCTATGATTATGAGCGCAACTTTAATTAATGCTACTACGCTTACTAATGATGCAAGTCCAAAAAAACCAAACACCCCATTGTATCCATGATGTCCACCAAAATCGATGTCTATATCATTAAATCCATTAAAAACTCTTCCGAAGAAAAAAGGAATAAAAGAAAGACCTAATATAAAAATGTATAGACTATAACTAATATTAAAGTTAACAGCTTCTTTACCGTGCTCATCTAAAAAGGAGCTTCTTTCTTTTAAGGTTTGCCATAATATTAATGGAGTTATAATACTACCTAACGGAAATAGATACCCTGCAAAAGCAGCAATATGTATTAAAAAAGCATTGGTATTTTGGTTATTATGTTGCATAGTGAAATGATTTATATAATACTTTACATTGCAAATATATATCTTTTATAAGGTATTATGCAATACATGGTACTAAAATTTAACAAAATTTAACATTTACATCAAGTTTAATAATTAAAGAAAAAGCTGTACATTGCCCGTAAATACTGAAAAAATGAAGTTTACACCTAAAAAAATAAATGCTTTTTTATTATTTAAATTACCCTCTGCTTTTTTTACAGGAGTGCGAGTTTCGTCAATAACTGATGATTTCTCTGAGGTAAAAGTTACTCATAGGTGGGTAAATCAAAACCCCTTTAAGTCGATGTTTTGGGCGGTGCAAGGAATGGCATCAGAATTATCGACAGGCATTTTGGTTATGAAAGAAATAGATGCGTCAAATAAAAATATTTCTATGTTGGTTACCAATATGAATGGAACTTTTACTAAAAAAGCGACAGGGAAAATTCGTTTTAAGTGTAATGATGGTAAGTTGATTAGAGAAACCATTCAAAAAGCAATTGAAAAAGGAGAGGGGCAAACTGTAATTGTTACGTCAGAAGGTTTTAATGAAGAAGGTGTTTCTGTTTCAAAGTTTGAATATGAATGGAGTTTAAAGGTTAAAAATTAGTTTGGGAATGAAGTTTAATTATTTTTTTATAATTATAGCACTACTATTTTCTTGTAAGAATGAAGAAAAGAGTAAAAAAGAGAAAGTTGAAACAAAATTTGTAGTTAATAATAAGTTTCAAGAAATACTTGATGTTACAAAATTAGAAGGAGCTATACTAGTTTATGATTTGCATAAAGATGTATATTATTCTAATAATTTTGATTGGTGTAAAACTGGAAGCTTACCAGCGTCAACATTTAAAATACCAAACTCTATCATTGCTTTAGAAACAGGAGTGGTAAAAAATGATAGTGTAATTTTTAAATGGAATGGGGAGTCTAGGCCTCTAAAAGTTTGGGAGCAAGATTTAACATTTAAAGAAGCTTTTCACTATTCATGTGTTCCATGTTACCAAGAGGTAGCTAGAAAAATTGGAGTTGAACGAATGAAATCAAACTTAGCAAAATTGAATTTTGGTTCAATGAATGTAAATGAAACGACTTTAGATAATTTTTGGTTAGAAGGAAAATCAAAGATCAATCAGTTTGAACAGGTTGATTTTTTAAAAAGGCTGTATAATTCTGAATTATTTATTTCTAAGCGAACTGATAGTATTGTTAAAAAGATGATGATAATGTCTAAAAATAATCAGTATGTACTGAGAGGAAAAACTGGTTGGTCTGTTAAAGGTAAAGAAAACAACGGATGGTTTGTTGGGTATGTTTTAGTTAAAAACAATGCTTACTTTTTTGCAACAAATGTAGTTCCAAAAAAGAATTTTAATATGGAGTTTTTTAGTAATGAAAGAAAAGAAGTAACTTTTAAAGCCTTAAAAGAGCTAAAAATATTGCGAGAAAATGAATTGTTTGTAACAAAAAAGTAAAAAACTCTTCTTATAAGTATAAAAACAATAAATTATGAATGCACACGAAATAGATTATCGCATTTTTGGAGAAGAAATGCAGTATGTAGAAATAGAATTAGATCCACAAGAAGGTGTTGTTGCCGAAAGCGGTAGCTTTATGATGATGGATGCTGATGTAAAAATGAATACCATTTTTGGAGATGGTTCGAATCAAGAAAAAGGATTGTTAGGAAAGATTTTTTCAGCGGGAAAAAGAATCTTAACAGGGGAGAGTTTATTTATGACAGTATTTACAAACGATGGACAAGGGAAAAAGCAAGTATCTTTTGCGTCACCATATCCGGGAAAAATAATTCCAATCGATTTAACCGAGTTTGGAGGGAAGTTTATTTGTCAAAAAGATGCTTTTTTATGTGCTGCTAAAGGTGTGTCTATTGGTATAGAGTTTTCAAAACGTTTAGGAAGAGGTTTGTTTGGAGGAGAAGGGTTTATTATGCAAAAAATGGAAGGAGATGGTATTGGTTTTGTTCATGCAGGGGGAACTATGGCAAAAAAGGTTTTACAGCCCGGTGAAGTTTTAAAGGTAGATACAGGTTGTATTGTAGGTTTTACACAAGATGTTGATTATGATATTGAGTTTGTGGGTGGTATAAAAAACACCATTTTTGGAGGTGAAGGATTGTTCTTTGCGAAGCTTAGAGGTCCAGGAACTGTATATATTCAATCGTTACCGTTTAGTCGATTAGCAGGTAGGGTATTAGCAATGGCACCACAAACAGGAAAAGGAGATAGAGGTGAAGGTAGTGTTTTAGGTGGTTTAGGAGATATTTTAGATGGAGATAATAGGTTTTAATAAATAGATAACGTAAACAAAAAAGACCGCTAATTTAATTAACGGTCTTTTTTGTTTAGGAAGGTAAATTTATATTCCTAATTCGTCAAACATATTGATTAAGCGTTCTCCTTCTGATGGAGCAGGAGCGTTAGGGCTTACAATATTACCATCAGGATCAATTAAGATAAATCTTGGTAATCCTTTAATTAGAAAGTTTTGAGCCCAATCTAAATTTAAGTGACTATCACCTGCCATTAACTGTATACCAGTCATTTCTCTGTCAATAATTGTTTGTTTCCATTTTTCGTCATTACCCTTCGCATCAACATTGATACTTACAAACTCAATGTTTTTACCATGGTATTCTTGCTCGAGTCTTTTTAGTAAAGGAATTTCTCTTTTACAGTAAGAACACCAAGTAGCCCAAACATCAATGTATAAATACTTTCCATGGCCTAATAAATCATCTAAAGAAGTTGTACCTCCGTCATAATTTATGTAATTTTTAAACTTAGGAGCTGGTTGCCCTTTTGCTGTAGTTTTTAAAAGGTTATAGTTTTTAGTGATTTCTTTTTTATGAGTTTCATTCGTTGAATATGCCATAAACTTTCTATAAAACTCTTTTAAGTCACTAGTGTATGTTATACTGCTTTCAGCACTATTATATAATAAATCATTTTTAGCAACCGTATCGGTAACTTCAGTTTGAACAGTTTCTAAATACGTTAAAGGGAGATCTTCACCTTCCTTGTTTTTCTCTTTGGCAATTCTTTTAAGTTCAGTTTCTAACATTGCTCTGTAAGAAAAAGAGTTTACATAATCGTCCCCACTGCTATAATTGAATTTATCTAAAGGATCAGGAAAATTTTCTGAGACTTTAAAGTCTTTGTCTCCTGTTAATGTTGCATGAAAATCTTGATAATTAGATAAGTTTCTTAAACATTCATAGTCAATGTTCTTAACCTCTTGCTTTAAAAACTCAGCAGGTAATTGTTTAGAGATAGAAAGTTCTGTTAAAGCATCCTTGTATTCCTCTGTTTTACTTAAAAACTCTTCTTCATCTAAAGCAAAGTACTTATTAGCACTTACAATGATGTCTGCCCATGTTTTTTGTTTATCAATAAAGTAGTTATTTATTTGGGTATTTGTACCTTCAAAATTTATAATATCAGCGTTATCATAGTTAAAAACGATACCTGTATCATCAGTTTTTGTTAAGTATAGATTAATCAGCTTTCGGTTGCAAATTAAAGTGTAATAACCATCTCTATCAATTTTTAAGGTATCAAGAAAAGAATCAGTCTTTTTGTCAAACTTAATTTTTTTCTCAAATCTAAAGCCAGTTAAAGTGATATTACTCTTCTTTAAGTTTTCAATTTTACCCGAGAAAACTAAATAGTCTTTCACAGGTTTTTCTTTCTTACATGAAATTATGGTAACTCCTATGAGGGCTAAAAGTAATAGTTTTTTCATTGTTTAGTGTTTAGTAAATAATGGTGTTTAAGGCGTCGAAGTTAGTTTTTTTAAGCTTTTTATCAAAGAAATTAACATTTTATTTGGACTAATTACTTTTTTAAATAAGAAATCCCCTAGAAATTTTATCTTTTTTTAGTTCTTTGTAGGTTTTTAAAAGGTAAAAATGAATATTGCATATGTAATAAAATCACAGTCAATAGGTTTAGAAAATATTCATTGTGTTGCTAGATAAAAACTTTCTGTATTAGAATAATCAAAAATATATTACAATATAACCTTTATTTTAATAAAAATATTATTTCTTGGTTTTATGTAAATATTGTTTTAACTAAGAGTAGTTTCTTAAGAATAGATGGTTTATATAATTATATTGTGAGGTATTAATAGTGCCCTTTAGATAAAGTATAAAAAAAGTCCCAAGCATGCATGCTTAGGACTTTTTTTTATTGATCTTCATCTATTTCTGTACGAGACTCTTCAGGTTTTTCACCTTTTTCTATTTTAATGACGAGTTTTTTGTCATCTTCCTTTAAATCCATAAAAATTGTATCGCCTTCATCAAGTTTAGAACTTACAATTTCTTCAGCTAATGCATCTTCAATGTATTTTTGAATAGCTCTTTTTAAAGGACGTGCACCATATTGTTTATCAAAACCTTTATCAGCAATATAGTCTTTAGCCTTTTCGCTTAAGTTTAATTTATAACCTAAATCGTCAATACGTTTTAATAATTTGTCTAATTCAATATCAATGATTTTATGAATATCTTCACGCTCTAGTGAGTTAAAGATAACAATATCATCAATACGGTTTAAGAATTCAGGAGCAAATGACTTTTTTAAAGCACCTTCAATAATACCCTTTGCGTGCGCATCTTCTTGCTCTTTTTTTGAAGCAGTTCCGAAACCTACACCACCACCAAAATCTTTTAGTTTTCTAGCTCCAATGTTTGAAGTCATAATAATAATGGTATTCCTAAAATCAATTTTACGACCTAAGCTATCTGTTATA
This sequence comes from Tenacibaculum sediminilitoris, assembly GCF_964513795.1. Classification (NCBI taxonomy): domain Bacteria; kingdom Pseudomonadati; phylum Bacteroidota; class Flavobacteriia; order Flavobacteriales; family Flavobacteriaceae; genus Tenacibaculum; species Tenacibaculum sediminilitoris. Next base: position 163,415 of record NZ_CAZEQR010000048.1, read on the forward strand.
TGTCCGTCATCTAATACTTGTAAAAGCATATTAAAGACATCTGGATGTGCTTTTTCAATTTCATCTAATAAGATAACAGAGTATGGTTTACGACGTACTTTTTCGGTTAATTGTCCGCCTTCTTCGTAACCAACATATCCTGGAGGTGCTCCAATTAAACGAGAAATAGCAAACTTCTCCATGTATTCACTCATGTCAATTCTAATTAAAGAATCGTCAGAGTCGAATAACTCACGTGCTAATACTTTTGCTAATTGCGTTTTACCCACACCTGTTGAGCCTAAAAAGATGAAAGATCCAATAGGTTTGTTAGGGTCTTTTAATCCAACACGATTACGCTGAATAGCTTTTACAACCTTAGTAACAGCATTATCTTGGCCAATTACTTTACCTTTAATTAACTGAGGCAACTCTGCTAAACGATTACTTTCAGCTTCAGCAACACGGTTTACAGGAATACCAGTCATCATCGATACCACTTCGGCAACATTGTCTTCGGTAACAGTTTCTCTGTGTAACTTAGAGTCTTCTTCCCATTGCTGTTGAGCAGACTCTAAAGCTGTTTCAATATTTTTTTCATCATCACGAAGTTTTGCAGCTTCCTCATACTTTTGTCCGCTTACCGCTTTGGTTTTGCGCCCTCTAATTTCTTCAAGTTTAGCTTCTAGTTCCAAAATTTGTTGAGGAACAACAATATTTGTTATATGAATCCTTGATCCAGCTTCGTCTAAGGCGTCAATAGCTTTGTCCGGTAAAAAACGATCAGTCATATAACGATTGGTTAATTTTACACAGGCCTCAATGGCTTCGTCAGTAAAAGAAACATGATGATGCGCTTCGTATTTACCTTTAATATTATGTAAAATTTGAATGGTTTCTTCAACTGTTGTTGGATCTACAATTACTTTTTGAAAACGGCGCTCTAGAGCGCCATCTTTTTCAATATTCGTTCTATATTCATCCAAAGTTGTAGCTCCAATACATTGAATTTCTCCCCTAGCTAACGCAGGCTTTAACATATTTGAAGCGTCTAAAGAACCAGTAGCACCACCAGCACCAACTATCGTATGAATCTCATCTATAAATAAAATGATATCATCATTCTTTTCAAGTTCGTTCATCAATGCTTTCATACGTTCTTCAAACTGACCTCTATATTTTGTTCCAGCAACAAGGCTGGCTAAATCTAGAGAAACAATACGTTTGTCGAATAAGATTCGAGAAACCTTTCTGTTTACAATGCGTAGTGCTAATCCTTCTGCAATAGCAGATTTACCAACACCAGGTTCACCTATAAGCATTGGGTTGTTCTTTTTTCGTCTACTTAAAATTTGAGAAACTCGCTCAATTTCTTTTAAACGACCAACAACAGGATCTAATTTTCCAGCAATAGCTAATGCTGTTAAGTCACGTCCAAAATTATCTAAAACAGGAGTTTTAGATTTTTTTACTTGTTTTCCTTTTTGTGATTGCTGTCCAAAAGGATTTGATTTTTCATCTGCAAATTCATCATCCGATGGAGTTTCTCCTATGGGTGAAATAAAAGTATCATCATCTACATGTAGTTCTTTGTACAAGTTTTTAGCTTGTTCATAATCTACATCGTATTTTTGAAGTAGCTTCGTTGTAGGGTCATTCTCGTTACGCAAAATACAAAGCAGTAAATGTGCAGTGTCTATTGCGCTACTTTGATATAATTTAGCTTCTAAAAACGTTGTTTTTATAGCTTTTTCAGCTTGTCTAGTAAGGTGTAAGCTTTTTCTTTGAGGGCTTGTTATAGATGGAGTTGAGGGATTTAACTTCTCTAGTTTGTTGCGTACTAAATTTAAATCAACATCAAAAGTTGTTAATATTTCGATGGCTTTTCCGTCACCTTTTCTAATCAAACCTAACAAAAGATGTTCAGTTCCAATAAAGTCATGTCCTAATCTTAAGGCTTCCTCTTTACTGAAAGTAATAACATCTCTTACCTGTGGTGAAAAATTATCGTCCATAAATTTATTTCTTATCTCTGTAAAGTTAGTAAGTTTTTTTCTTAAAAATTACAAAAAAGATGCCAATAGTTTTTTTTTGACATAAAGACGAGTAAAAAACAGGTTCTTTTAATATTTAAAACTAAAAAAAAATGTTAATAAATAAGCTTAAAAAGTGGATATTTTTTTGTGTAAAACTGAGGGTTGTAGTATCTTGCAATGTTTTAGAAAATGCAGAGAATTAGAAAGCATTTTGCAAGTGAGTTTTATCGAGTGTAAAATTCACTTTTTTGACGAAAATAAGTACTAATATTTTAAAAGAAAATATATGGCAGATGGCGAAAAGTTGATACCTATCAACATTGAAGAGCAAATGAAGTCCGCATACATTGACTACTCAATGTCGGTGATAGTATCTAGAGCATTACCAGATGTTAGAGATGGTCTAAAACCAGTGCATAGAAGAGTATTGTTTGGTATGCACGAATTAGGAATTAAAGCTACTGGAGCATATAAAAAATCTGCAAGAATTGTAGGAGAGGTGCTAGGTAAGTATCACCCACATGGAGATACTTCTGTTTATGATTCTATGGTACGTATGGCGCAAGACTGGAGTGTACGTTACATGATGGTTGATGGACAAGGTAACTTTGGTTCGGTAGATGGAGATAGTCCTGCAGCAATGCGTTATACAGAGGTTCGTATGCAGAAAATATCAGAAGAAATGCTATCTGATATTGAAAAAGATACAGTAGATCATAAGTTAAACTTTGATGATACATTACATGAACCAACCGTATTACCAACAAGAGTTCCTAACTTATTAGTAAATGGGGCATCAGGTATTGCAGTAGGTATGGCAACTAATATGGCACCACACAATTTAACAGAAGTTATTAGTGGTACTATTGCGTACATAGACAATCGTGATATTGAAATTGATGAGTTAATGCAACACATCAAAGCACCTGACTTTCCTACTGGAGGAATTATTTACGGATATGATGGTGTAAGAGATGCTTTTCATACAGGTCGTGGTCGTATTGTAATGCGCGCCAAAGCTACAATTGAAGAAGTAAAAGGTCGTGAGTGTATTATAGTAACAGAGATACCTTATCAAGTAAACAAAGCAGAAATGATTAAGAAAACTGCTGACTTGGTAAATGATAAGAAATTAGAAGGTATTGCTAGTATTCGTGATGAATCTGACCGTAAAGGAATGCGTATCGTTTATGTATTAAAACGAGATGCGATTCCTAATATTGTTTTAAATAAGTTATTTAAATACACACAATTACAAACATCGTTTAGTGTAAATAATATTGCACTAGTAAAAGGTCGCCCAGAACAATTAAACTTAAAGCAACTAATTCACTACTTCGTAGAACACAGACACGAGGTGATTGTTCGTAGAACAGAATTTGAATTAAAGAAAGCTGAAGCTCGAGCACATATTTTAGAAGGGCTAATTATTGCTTCTGATAATATTGATGAAGTAATTGCAATTATTAGAGGCTCTGCTAATGCAGATGAAGCCCGTGAAAAGTTAATGGAACGCTTTGAATTAACTGAAATTCAAGCACGTGCCATTGTAGAGATGCGTTTACGTCAATTAACAGGACTAGAGCAAGATAAATTAAGAGCAGAGTACAATGAAATTATCAAAACTATTGAAGATTTAAAAGATATTCTTGCAAATGAGTCAAGACGTTACGATATTATAAAAGAAGAGTTACTTCATATTAAAGAAAAATACGGAGATGAGCGTCGTTCAGTAATTGAATATGCAGGCGGAGACATGCGCATCGAAGATATGATTCCTAACTCTAAAGTAGTAGTAACAATTTCGCATGCTGGATACGTAAAACGTACAAATTTAGATGAATACAAGGTTCAGAATAGAGGAGGACGTGGACAAAAAGGAGCAACTACTCGTAGCGAAGACTTCTTAGAACATTTGTTTGTTGGTACGAACCATCAATATATGTTGTTCTTTACGCAAAAAGGAAAAGTATTTTGGATGCGCGTATACGAAGTTCCAGAAGGAGGAAAAAACACTAAAGGTAGAGCAATTCAAAACCTAATAAATATTGAACAAGACGATAAAGTAAAAGCCTTTTTGGTAACAGGTGATTTAAAAGATGAAGATTACATCAATAACCATTATGTTATTATGGCTACAAAACGTGGTCAAGTTAAGAAAACACCTTTAGAGCAATACTCTCGTCCAAGAGCCAATGGTATTAATGCTATAACCATTAAAGAAGGAGATGAGTTGTTAGAAGCTAAATTAACTACGGGAGATAGCCAAGTAATGTTAGCGCTTAAATCAGGAAAAGCAATTCGTTTCGAAGAAGAGAAAACCCGACCAATGGGTAGAACAGCGTCAGGAGTTCGTGGTATTACTTTGGCTCATAAAAACGATGAGGTGATTGGTATGGTTGCTGTAAATAATGCTGAGAGTGATATCTTAGTGGTTTCTGAAAAAGGATATGGAAAACGTTCTAGTTTAGAGGATTACCGTATTACAAACCGTGGAGGTAAAGGGGTTAAAACATTGAATATCTCAGAAAAAACAGGTAGCTTAGTCGCTATTAAAAATGTTGATGACTCTAATGACTTGATGATTATTAACAAATCAGGTTTAACCATTAGAATGGCAGTAGAAGACTTAAGAGTAATGGGTAGGGCAACTCAAGGTGTTAAGTTAATTAATATTAAAGATAATGATGATATTGCTGCAGTAGCAAAAGTTATGCATGAAGAAGACGAAGAAGAAAATGGCACGGAAATTGAAAATGATACGAATGAAAGTCAAGAACAACAATAAATAAATCATAATTAAAAATGAAAAAACAAATCTTAGCCCTTTCTTTAGGATTAATGTCGTTAGGGGCAGTGGCTCAAAAATCAGAACTTAAAGCTGCAGAGAAAGCTATAAAAAAACAAGATTTTACTACAGCATTAAAAACACTTAATTCAATTGAGGGGTCTTTAATGATGAGTGCAGAAGATAAATATAAGTCTAAATTTTATTTCTTAAAGGGTAAAACATTAGCTGCTCAAAAAGATTATAGAAAAGCAGGAGAGGCTTTTCATGCACTATTAGCAATGAAAGAAAATAAATATGGTGATGAAGTACAACCTATTTTAAATCAAATGATTCAAGAGGTTTCAAAAAAAGCAGTTGATTTATATAACAATAAAAAAGACTACAAAAATGCTGCAGATGACTTCTATTTAACATATGTGTTAAGCCCTACTGATACTTCGTTTGCTTATAACGCAGCAATTTCAGCTACTCAAGCAAAAGATTATGATAAGGCAATTGAGTATTACAAAGAGTTACAAAAAATAGGTTATACAGGAATTGAAAAGCAATATGTAGCTACTGATAAAACCACAGGTAAAGTAGAAAGCTTTGGTAAAGATAAAGCGAGAAGAGACTTAATGATTAAGTCAGGTAGCTATGTAAAGCCTGAAGTGAAAACTACAGACTCTAAAACAGCTACCATAGTTAAGAATATTGCTTTAATTTTAAAAGAACAAGGAAAAACAGAGGAGGCTATTGATGCTCTAGCTGAAGCAAGAAAAGCAAATCCAAAAGACTTAAACTTATTACTAAACGAAGCAGATATGTATGTGAAGTTAGGTAAAATGGATAGGTTTGGAGATTTAATGAGTGAAGCTGTAGCATTAGATCCAGAAAACCCAACGTTATACTACAACTTAGGAGTAGTAAACTTTAACCAAGGAAGAATGGACGATGCTAAAAAGTACTATACTAAAGCTGTAGAATTAAAACCTGATTATGCTGATGCTTATATGAACTTAGCAGTAGTAGTTTTAGATCAAGAAAAAGCTATTGTAGAAGAAATGAATAAAAATTTATCAAACTTTAAGAAGTATGATGAATTAGCAGCTAAACAAAAAGAGGTATATAAAGAAGCTATTCCGTTTTTAGAAAAAGCTGATAGTTTAAGTAGAAGTGTTGAGACTGTAAAGACTTTAATGAATTTACACGAAGTTTTAGAGAATACTGAAAAAGCGTCTGAGTACAGAGAATTATATCAATCAATGAAATAAGAATTTAGTTATTCAAGTATAAAAAAAACCGAAACTTTAAAGTTTCGGTTTTTTTTATGTTGTAACGTTAAGTTGATTAATCAACTAAACGCTTAATAACCCTAAGTTTATGAGTGTGTTGTTGTGTATCAACATTATAAATTCCACTATGGTCTAATTTGTCAACACGAACTTTGCCATGAGCGTGTATAATATTGTAGTCATTCATAATAATTCCAACATGGGTAATAACACCTTCTTCATTATCAAAAAAAGCTAAATCACCAGGTTCACTCTCTTCAATAAAGCTCAATACTTCGCCTTGTGTGGCTTGTTGTTTAGCATCACGAAGTAAGTTGTGTCCACACAATTTATATACAGTTTGCGTAAAACCAGAACAATCGATTCCAAAAGGAGATTTACCACCCCATAAATAAGGAACATTTAAAAATAAAAAGGCAGTTTCTATTATCGCAGATTTTGCTAATTTACTATTGCATACTTTACCCTCATATAAAAAAGAAGTGTTGTTAATATTAATTTTATTATTTTTAAATAAAGGAAGACGAGCACCCATAGGAATAGTAGTTAAATTACTATTATTATCGGTAATAAAATCAATTAACTCGCCTGCATAGTGTTTTTTTTCTTTTGATAAAAGAGTATGTATTTCTTCTGAAATTTCTTCATATTGTTTATTGTCTATATATCCTTCATAGCTATCAAAAGCTAAACGAATTTTACTCCATTTTTTAGATTTTTCTAAAACATCAAAGTGTTCACCAAAAATAACCTGATTAACCATTTCTGAAGCATCAGAAGGCTCTAATCGAAGAGGAACAATACTTAAATTACAAATTCCAAAAGACATCTACTAGTTGGGGCTTTTAAAACAATTAAACTCTTTCAATAACCATTGCACTAGCACCACCACCACCATTACAAATTCCAGCAGCACCAATTTTAGCGTTGTTTTGTTTTAAAATTGAAGTTAACGCAATAATAATTCTCGCTCCAGAAACCCCTAATGGATGTCCTAAAGAAACGGCACCACCATTTACATTTACTTTATCAGCTGATAATCCTAAAATCTTCATATTTGCTAAACCAACTACAGAAAAAGCTTCGTTTAACTCAAAATAATCAACATCATTAATATCAATTCCAGCTTTAGTTAAGGCTTTAGGTAAGGCTTTTGCAGGAGCTGTTGTAAACCACTTTGGTTCGTGAGCAGCATCCGCATATCCTCTAATTTTAGCTAATGGAGTTAATCCTAATTCAGCCGCTTTTTCGGTAGACATTAATACGAGTGCAGCTCCACCATCATTAATAGTAGAAGCATTCGCAGCAGTTACGGTACCTTCTTTTGTAAATGCAGCGCGTAAAGCAGGAATTTTTTCCATTTTTACATTTTTGTACTCTTCATCTTCAGAAAACAGAATAGGTTCACCACGACGTTGAGGTATTTCTACGGGAACAATTTCATCTGCAAATTTACCTTCACTCCAAGCTTTTGAAGAACGATTGTACGATTCAATAGCAAAAGCATCTTGATCTTCTCTTGAAAACTCATATTCTACAGCACATTCGTCAGCACAAACACCCATAGCTACTTGTTCATAAGCATCAACTAATCCATCTTTCTGCATCCCGTCTTCCATTTTAATAGGACCGAATTTAGAACCTGTTCTAGCGTGTTGGTAATGAGGAATCATACTCATGTTTTCCATACCACCAGCTACTACAATTTCAGCATCACCTAAAGCAATTGTTTGAGCCGCTAACATGATAGATTTCATTCCTGAAGAACAAACTTTGTTTACAGTAGTACATGGAACAGTATCTGGTATTCCTGCAAAAATTGCAGCTTGACGTGCTGGTGCTTGACCTAAACCTGCTGAAACTACATTACCCATAAAAACCTCTTCAACCATTTCTGGTTGTAAGTTAATTTTATCTAAAGCTCCCTTAATTGCTACAGCACCTAATTTTGGTGCAGGTGTAGTTGATAAAGTTCCTAAAAAACTACCAATAGGAGTTCTTGCAACCGATACTATTACTACTTCTTTCATGTGCTACTATTTATTAAATTTTATTAAGCCCAAAACTCATTGTAATTAAAATAATAAATTTATATAAACTCTCTTCAGTTATTTTACTACAAAAATTCTTATATATTGGGTAAATTGTATTAAGATTTGTTTTGCGAAAATAACCATTTTATAATAAGTACTCAAATAATAGAGAAAGGTTATATTTACATTTTATAAACATCAAAAATGAATGATTTAATCAATAAACTGTATAAAAATAATACAATAATATACAAAGCATTATTATTTTTAATTGCAGTAATAGCTATTGTGTATTTATTTCCAAAAAGCGGGCAGTTTAAGTACGATTTCCCACAAGGAAAACCTTGGCAATATGATAATTTATACGCTCCTTTTGATTTTGCTATTCAAAAAACACCAGAAGAAATAGCTGACGAAAAAAAAGAATTAGCATCTAGTTCTAAGAAATATTTTGAGGTTGATACATCAGTCAAAAACCAAGTATTACGTTCGTTTACAGAGGAGGTTACAAACCTTGACTCTTTATCGGTAAGTGCTTCTAGAGATATTATAAAAAAAGGAGAAAAACTTATAAGTAAGATATACTTGTATGGTTTTTTAGATGACGCTAGTAATGATAAAGCAAATAGAGGAGATATGGTAGTGCTTCGAAAAGGAAATTCTATAGATGATGTTCCGTTTTCAAGACTACTACAATCAAAAGATATTTTAAACTTTTTACAAACCAATACAAAGGGACTTCCATATTACAAAAAACGAATACTTATAAACTACTTATCGAGTAACTTACGCTCAAATGTAACATACGATTATAAATACAGTGAAAAAGAGCTAAATGAACGTTTACAAAGTATTTCTTATGCAAAAGGAAAAGTATCAAAAGGTGAATTAATTATTCTAAAAGGAGATATTGTTGAAGGTAAAAAATACAACGTTTTAAAGTCTTATGAAGTAGCATCAAGTTCAAGAATTTGGACTAAGTCTAATTACAATTGGATAGTTTTTGGGTATACAATCTTAGTAGCTTTAGCATTGCTAATGTTATTACTGTTTCTAGAAAGGTATCGATTTGAAATATTTAACGATAATAACAAAGTAACATTTATTTTCTTTAATGTTTTTTTAATGATTTTTGTACAAACCATGGTAGTAAAGTACAATTCTGATTATTTGTATGTTGTTCCGTTAAGTATTTTGCCAATAGTACTCAAAGCTTTTTTCGATGCTCGTCTTGGGTTGTTTACCCATGTGTTAACAGTATTGCTACTAGGGTTTATTGTACCTAATAGTTTTGAGTTTATATACCTACACATTATTGCAGGAATTGTAACTATTTTAACTGTTTCTGAGTTGTACAAACGAGCTAGTTTATTTATGTCGATAGGACAAATTACCTTAATTTATATGATAACCTATCTTGCTTTTTCTATTTTAAAAGAAGGGAATGCAGATAAAATAAATTGGATGTATTTTGGATTATTTGCAGCCAACGGATTATTATCGTTTTTAGCCGTGTTTTTTATCTACTTCTATGAAAAACTTTTTGGGTTGGTTTCAGATGTAACCTTATTAGAACTTTCTAACACAAATTCAAAACTATTAAGAGATTTAAACGAAAAAGCACCAGGCACTTTTCAACACTCTATGCAAGTAGCTAATTTAGCTGAAGCAGCAGCGAATGAAATAGGAGCAAACTCTATGTTGGTAAGAACAGGAGCATTGTATCATGATATTGGTAAAATGGTAAATCCGATGTATTTTACAGAGAATCAATCTACAGGCGTGAACCCACATAATGATTTGTTACCAGAAGATAGTGCACGTATAATTTTAGATCACGTAATAAACGGAATTGAATTAGCCAAGAAAAATAAACTACCTGATAGAATTATAGATTTTATTAGAACACATCACGGTACAAGTATTACCTATTACTTTTATAAAAAAGAACAAAAAGAAAACCCAAACGTCGATATAAAAAAGTTTCAATATGAAGGGCCAATCCCATTTTCAAAAGAAACTGCTATTTTAATGATGTGTGATGCCGCTGAGGCAGCTTCTAAGAGCCTAAAAAGTCCAACAGCACAATCTATAGATGATTTAATTGATCGTATTGTAGACAAGCAAAAAAACGATAATCAGTTCATAAATTCAGATATAACTTTTAGAGAAATAGAAAAAATAAAAAAAATTATTAAGAATAAGTTAATGAATATCTACCACTTACGAGTTGAGTACCCAGAATAGGTAATTTTTTTATTAAAAAAGTTTGTAGAAACGTATATATAGTTATACATTTGCACTCGCAATTTTTAGTTCACGCTTCGGCAAGAATTAAAGGAGAGGTGGCAGAGTGGTAATGCAGCAGCCTGCTAAGCTGTCATCCTTAGGGATGCCCGGGTTCGAATCCCGGTCTCTCCGCAAAAAAGTTGTAGATGACACTAATCGGGGTGTAGCGTAGCCCGGTCATCGCGCCTGCTTTGGGAGCAGGAGGTCGCAGGTTCGAATCCTGCCACCCCGACACTGTTTTCGTAGAAACATTAAAACTACGGGCTCGTAGCTCAGCTGGATAGAGCACCTCCCTTCTAAGGAGGCGGTCATAGGTTCGAATCCTATCGGGCTCACTTAAAACCTCAGTATATACTGAGGTTTTTTTGTGCTTATATTTTTACCTTTGTAAAAATTACGTGTTTTTAAACTATATTTATTTCATAAAAAACAAATGAGATTCTGTTTAAACTTTTATTTTGAAAAGGAAGAATAGGCTTTTGAAAAAAATGAACTAAAGTCAAACAAGCGTAAAATTTTATTTGTTAGAAAAAAAGAAGGCTCTTTTAGAAGAGCTATTGTTTTCATCGCTAACCGATAAAAGTTTAACACTCCAAAGGGTTAAGAATATATTATTGGAAGAATCAGAGCTTCCTTCTAAAAATCATGACTTTTACTTTTTTTTATTAAACAAAAACAACGGTCAGCACCTATTTAAGAAAGTATAGAGCCATATATAACGAGTATCTCTACATAATCAGTGATATTGCTTAGGAGGTACTTTGATCTGTAAAGACAATCGTTTGGTTATCACCTATTGCAGATTGTAGCATATCATCTGTTTAATCAGTCTTATGATTTGTTAAGGCCTTAGCCTTAAGGTATCTACATTGCTCTTCTACTTTTGCTATATCAATGTCTTTTAAAACAGTACTCTCAGTCGTTACCATAATATTAGATTTGGTTTTACAGCCACGACCAGTTTTTTGTGTATTATGAGTTTGTTATGAAGCTTCTATAGTGAAGTAACCTTCATCTATTTCTATCATTCCCTCCAAAGTATATCTACCATCACGATGCCCCATTGCTTTACGAAGTTTATGAACCATTGCTCATACAGCTTCATAACGTTTTAACCCTAATTGACGTTGTATCTCCTAGTTCTTATTCTTAAAAATCATTTTCACGCTAGATTATTTGTTTCGTACTCATTACAAACTTTTTTGTACTCATTTCTTTTTTTAACTAAATATCAATCAATTAAGAATTTTTAATTCTGTATTTTTAGGCTACAATAGCCACTAAATTCACAAATTATCATACTAAGTTTAATGTGTAACTTTATCTTTATTAGAAGTATTGTATTTGTTTTTTTGAGTTGTAGTTTGTATTCACAATCAAATGATATTCAGATTTCATTACCTACAAAACTATACCCAGAAGAACAGGCAAAAATTAACACCTATTTAAATAGAGTTGATTCAATTAGTTCGACTGAAAAAAAGGGTATATTATATCTAAGTATCTATGACGTGTACTTGAAAAGTATTTATTATTTCAATGATCCTAAAATAGATAGTATTATTTATTATGCTGATAAGCACAAGTCAATTTAAAAGAATCTACAAAATATAAAAGTCAGTATTTACAAAGTATCAGTAATTTTGGTGCTGCATTGGTTGAAGCACACAATATAACAAATGCTTTAAATTATTTCAATAAAAGTATCTCCTTAATTGAATCTTCCACTAATCCTGTAATTTTTTTTATCATAAGACAAGGTGTCCCGTCCTGAAGTAAGTTGATACAAAATCAACTTACTTATGAATTATTTAGAAGAAAAAAGAAGAAACGTACTCAATTGTAGGCTTCCAGAAAAAGGGAAGCCTACAATTACATAAAATTCACTTAATTAAAAAGCATTGTACTATTGTATAATGTTTTTAAAAAAACTAAAAGCTGTTAATAAGAAAAAGTGTTAAAAAATTATAATTAAGGAAGGAGATAGAGTAATATATGAGTAAAACCTGTCTTTTATGATATTTTATTAATTACATGTTAAGGATTATTATATGGTATTAATAAGAATATATTTAAATTAAGAATAACTTTGTCGTAGGTCATATTTAGTTTATGATGGTTGAATAATAAAGTAATATAAAGAATATGATGGAAGGGTAATTGAGTAATATTTAATGCTTACTTATTTCTAACATCATTGTTGAGGGGCTAAGAGCATCCTTTAGTTAAGGGATGCTCTTTTTTATTAATAAGACCTAAAAGAATTAAAGACTGTTTGTTTGAAAAGCAGTAAATTGAAGAGAGTAAATTTAATTAGAAAGTATTATTTCATCAAGTGAATAAAATTTAAAAAATCGAGGGTTTAAACCCCCGATTTTTTTTGATTAACTGTCTTGTCCTGAAATAACGTTACACTAAAAATAAAGTGTAATGAAGAGTAAACATAAAAAGCGTACACAAAAAAACTACTCCTTAAGTCTAAAGCTAGGAATTGTACAAGAAATAGAGTAAAGTTTTTTATCAATATCTCAAGCTACTAAGAAGTACAGTAACTTTAAAAGAGAAAATCAAAGTTATATGTCAGATAATAAAACACCACAACAATGTATTTTTGGAATTATAAGAGCAAGTTAAGCTGTTGAGAAAGCAAACAAAATACTTGTTATTTCTAAACGTAATTATACCGTTACAACCAACTCTTATCATCTTTTAAAAAGCATAAAATTCTTATTTAAACAAGTTCTATTACCCAACCAGAACAAGTATGGGTAGCTAGCTGATATTACTTATGTAGGAAACAGATAAATATCTTTAATAATAAATGCTAATTCTGATAAAAACAGAAAACATCCTCAAAAATAGTTAATATATCATTCTGATAGAGGGTTACAATATTGTAGTGATAGCTATCAATATACATTATATAAAAACAACATAGAGTGTAATATGACAGAGCGGTATGACCCTTGTAAAAATGCAAATGCAGAATGGGTTAAAGGTATTTTAAAGCAGGAATTTTTAATCAATGCAAAAAATAGTGGCTTAAAGTATTGATATTTAAATCCTAATTAAAAAGAAATGATTGATTACTTCTTTTAGAAAGATGAAAGGTTTTGAATAAATGAAAACCTTTCATCTTTAATTATCTAAAGTTTTCTCCAAACATTTGTTGAATGATTTAAACCATCACCAATATCGTCTGTTGGTAGTATATAAGCAGCAATTGGTAGTGTAGCATTTGTTTTATTACCTTTGTATAATTTGAATAAAATATCATCTATGAAAGGAGTTAGAAAATGATTATTTATACTCCCCTTAACCCCTGCAGCTTTAAATACAACTAAAGGAGTATCATGCCTTCCTGTAAACTCAACAACAGGATCTCCAGATCTATAAAAATTAATAACGTTTGAAAAACGCATTGTAGTACTAAACAATTTTATAGTTGAATCTACTAGTTTAGTGGCAGGTCCTGAAAACACCCTTGCATTTATATTAAATCTAACTG
>NZ_CAZEQR010000049.1:0-164387 GCF_964513795.1 Tenacibaculum sediminilitoris
ACAGTACTCCTACCTTGAATACCATAGACTTTTTGTACCTGCTTATAGGTGTAGTTGCCTTTTTCTACCTCGGCTACTAAGGCTAATTTAAAGCCTAAATTGTAATCGCGTTGGGTGCGCTTAACCCGCTTGTTTACTCCTTTACTCATAATAAGTCGATTTTGTGTCAACTTATTTCAGGACGGGACAAATTAATATCATAAAAAGCCGCTTTAAAAGCGGCTTTTTATTGTTATGATAGTGCTTTTATGGCATTTTGTATTCTTGTAATAGTGGTTTCTTTACCAATCATTGTCATAATATCAAACAAATCGGGTCCTGCTAATTTACCTACCAAACTTAAACGAAGAGGTTGCATTACTTTACCAAATCCTATTTCTTTTGAGGTAATCCATCCTTTGATTTCAATTTGTACATTTTCTATTGAAAAATCATCAATTTTAGAAATTACTTCGACTAATTCCTGCATTAATTCACCCGTATTATCTTTCCATTGCTTTTTAACTGCTTTTTCTTCATATACTGATGGATTTTCAAAGAAAAAGTTTGATAACTCCCAGAAATCAGCCACAAAAACAGCTCGTTCTTTAATTAACGAAACTACTTTTTCTGTAAAATTAACATCTGCATCAATTCCTTTTTCTGCTAAAATTGGAAGGTATAAATTGGTTAATTCTTTCTCTTCTTTTTGTTGTAAGTATTGCTGATTAAACCACTTGGCTTTATCTGGGCTAAACTTAGCTCCTGATTTACTTACTCGTGATAATTCAAATGCTGCAGTTAGCTCTTCTAAACTAAAAATTTCTTCTTCTGTTCCTGGGTTCCATCCTAAGAAAGCTAACATATTGATAAACGCATCAGCAAAATAACCATCTTCTTTGTATCCACGTGAAACATCACCTGTTTGCTCATTTGTGTATTCTAATGGAAATACTGGAAATCCTAATTTATCGCCATCACGCTTACTTAACTTTCCTTTTCCTACGGGTTTTAAGATTAGTGGTAAATGCGCAAATTTTGGTGCTTTCCAATCAAATGCACGATATAATAACTCATGGAGTGGGAGAGAAGGTAACCACTCTTCTCCACGAATTACATGTGAAATTTCCATTAAATGATCATCTACAATATTTGCTAAATGATACGTTGGCATTCCATCAGACTTAAATAATACTTTATCATCTAATGTATTTGTTTCTACTTTAATTGTACCACGAATTTCGTCTTGTAGAATTAAGGTTTCGTCTTGTGGAGTTTTAAAGCGGATTACGTATTTTTCTCCTGCACTAATCTTAGCCGCAACTTCATCAGCAGAAAGAGCCAACGAATTGTTTAACTTTAATCGATTGTGCCAGTTATAAATAAAGGTTTTTCCTTTTTCTTCATGATCTTTTCGGTGTGCATCTAGTTCTTCAGCTGTATCAAAAGCATAATATGCCCAACCGGTTTCAATTAATTGATCTGCATATTTTTTATACAAATCTTTACGTTCTGACTGACGATATGGTCCGAATTTTTCGTTTTTACCTGGGCCTTCATCAAACGGAATATTACACCATTCTAATGAATTGATGATATATTGTTCTGCATTGGCTACATAACGTGTTTGATCTGTATCTTCAATACGTAAAACAAAGGTTCCGTTATGTTTTTTAGCAAATAAATAATTGAATAAAGCAGTTCTTACACCGCCTATGTGTAAAGGTCCTGTTGGACTCGGAGCAAAGCGTACTCTTACGTTCTCAGTCATTTTTTTATTGATTTGAAAGCGCAAAGATAGTTGTATGTTAATAGAAAAGAAAAAAGAGGTAAGAGAAAAAAAGAAAAAAGCGAGTTAAACTCGCTTTCTTTAAATATTATTTATACTGGCAATAGCCATTGTAGCAAAAAGAATCCCAAGGTGGACAATCCTTGTCAGAGAAACATCTAATGTTTCTAAATCCTCCATTAATGTTTTTTTGCTCTTTTTTGTTCAGGGTAGTACCTAAGTTTGAAATGTTCTTTAACATAATATATTTTTAAGATATTTGACAATAACCCCAGAAACAAAAGAAACGTTCATTTTCCATCCCTGGGTAAGAATTAAGAATATCACAATCGCTATTTGAAGAGCATTGCATAGTTCCTCCGCCAAAACCACCATTAATATTTTTTTGTTCTTTTTTGTTT
Source organism: Tenacibaculum sediminilitoris (assembly GCF_964513795.1). Lineage (NCBI taxonomy): Bacteria > Pseudomonadati > Bacteroidota > Flavobacteriia > Flavobacteriales > Flavobacteriaceae > Tenacibaculum > Tenacibaculum sediminilitoris. The sequence continues at coordinate 2,170 of NZ_CAZEQR010000049.1, forward strand.
AGGGTAGCACCTAAATTTGAAATGTTTTTTAACATCTTTAAAGTTTTTAAAATTAGTACGAGCAATTTAATTCAACTTTAAAAACTCTTCGTTTATTTCGCCTTACAAAAAGTAAGTAAAAACCTTACTTTTTAAAGTTTATGGTACAACCCGAAACTCAATGCGGGGGCTTTGGCTACATTTCTTCCTGCAAAGGCACCTCCAAGTCCTATATTTGCACCAAAAGATTTATTAAACTCTCCAATAAACTTTAGTCCAAAAGCAGCGTAGCTTTGATCGTTTACATATAAGCCTGTTGCTAAGTTTTCTTGAGGCAATATAACGTCGCCATTTTTTAAAGAGGCAACACCGTCTAAAAAACCTGCTATCCATAACCAATTTAAAGCCTTGTAACCTATTTCTCCTCCTAATTTATAGTTAGAACTATAATCATTTGTTCTAATATCAAATCCTGTAAAAGCTTGAATGTACCATGAATCAAAACCTTTACCTGTTAAAAATAATGGAGTAAATGTCCATGCATCATATCCACTACGTATTCCTGAATTTTCCTTATAAGTACTTGTATTTGCTTCAATCGAAAACTGTCCTGAAAACAACCATTTGCTATTAGAAAAGTTATGTTTTATTCCTAGTTGAATGTTTCCTAATAAGTTTTCTGAAGCTTCATCAATAATAAAAGATGGAAAAATTGCTGACATGTCTTCTGTAAAATCACCTGTTTTTAATATTTTAAAAGGAATATTAGCGAATACTGTTGTTTTATCTGTAACACCATATTCTCCATATACTTGTAACGTATTATCTGTGATTTTTCGTTGTGGGGTGTAAACTGGATTTCCATATATTTTATCATAGCTACCTATTGTGGTAAATGATAACTGAACGTATCCTTCGTTTTTATTTTTTGTCCACGGACTTTGTGAAAAAGCATTAAGTGTAATTAAAAATAGTGTCGGTAAAATTAGTTGTTTCATGCTAAAAATATTTTGTAATTAGTTTACTAAAACTTTAGTTCCTTACAAAAAACTTACTTTTTAAGTACTTTTATAGTTTAATTATACTTCACATAAAGGTAGCATTTAAATAAATACTATTCTAATACATTTCTTGGGTCTTAACTTATACAACATAAACCATCTTGTATAATTCCTGAACAACTCATACCATAAGGTGTATCGAATGCACATGGGTTTCCTTCACCACGACCAATATATCCACTTCCTCCAGGATAACTTTCATGACATCCTGTTATATCACATTCGTTATTTCCTAAGAAAAAACCTCCGTTAATGTGTTTTTGATCTACCTTATTAAGTAGTGTGCCTAAATTTGAAATGTTTTTTATCATCATTAAAGTTTTTAAAATTAGTACTAGCAATTTAATTTAACTTTAAAAACTCATACCCTTTTTTACCTTACAATAGGTAAGGAAAACACGTATTTTTTCTTTCGATGATCTTTATTTTTTTAAAAATATAGTAAGAATTAAGAAAATATAAACGTTTAAATAAATCTTTAACTAATATTTCTTCATAAAACACGTATTTTTATACTTAGATATGGAAGATTTTAATAGAATACAACAAAAATTAAAGCAGTTTAGTAAGAAATTTTATACTAATGAACTTATCAAAGGAAGCATCTTATTTGTTTCATTAGGATTAATCTATTTATTTTTTACGCTGTTTATTGAATATTTTTTATGGTTACAACCCACAGCTAGAACTATTTTGTTTTGGTTGTTTATTGTTGTGGAAATCTTCTTGTTATTTCGTTTTATTTGCTTTCCTATTTTTAAAATTGTTGGCTTACAAAAAGGGATTTCTTTTGAAGAATCTTCTAAAATCATCGGGAGTCATTTTCCGGAGGTAAAAGATAAATTATTAAACGTTTTACAATTACAACAAAACAACCAGCAATCTGATTTATTATCTGCTAGTATTGAGCAAAAATCAAAAGAATTACAGCCTGTTTCTTTTAACAAGGCTATCGATTTTAAGGGAAATAAAAAATATATAAAATATACTTTTGTTCCTTTACTTATTTGGGGTATTTCTATGCTTACTGGAACTTCAAATAAACTTTCGCAAAGTTTTAACCGCGTAGTGAATTATTCGGTAGCTTACAATCCTCCAGCTCCTTTTTATTTTAATTTAACTGCAAAAGATTTAGGTGTTATTAAAGGAAAAGATATAACCATATATATGCAAACAGAAGGGGAGGTGGTACCTGAAGAAACCAAAATTCATTTTAATAAGCAACAATATTTTATGGAGAATGAAGGAAATGGTTTGTTTTCATATACGTTTTCTGAAGTTCAAAACCCCATTACTTTTTATGCTAGTGCTAACGGTATAGAATCTAAAGAGTATAATATTACTATTATTAAAACTCCTTCTATTCAAAATATTGCATTAAACTTAACATATCCGTCATACATACAAAAAGCTTCTGAAACGATAAACAATACTGGAAACCTAAATGTTCCACAAGGAACAATTATAAAATGGGACATTAAAACTTCTGAAACCGATACAGTTACCTTCGTTGAAAAAGAAAAGAGAACAATTTTTAAACAAAAAGAAAACAACGAATTTGAGTTTACAAAACAGCTCTTAAACAATACAAATTATCAAATAACTACATCTAACAAAAATCTAACAGATTACGAACAATTACAGTTTTATATAAGTGTAATTAAGGATGAATACCCAACGATTAATGTAAATTCTAACATTGATAGTATTTCACGTGGGAATGCTCAATTTATAGGTCAAATCGCTGATGATTATGGTTTTAAAAAGTTACAATTAGTTTATTATGATAAAAACAATAATCAAAACACTAATTATCAATCAATTAAAATTAATAAAGAGACTATTCAAACCTTTTATTTTGAGTTTCCAGGAAGTTTAAATTTAAATAAAGGTGTAGACTACGAAATGTACTTTCAGGTATACGATAATGATATTGTAAATGGTAATAAAAAAGCCACGAGTAGAAAATTTAGCTATCGTCAAAAAACAGAAGAGGAAATAGAGGAGGAGTTATTACAAGAGCAAAAAAACTACATTGAAAACATTACAAATTCGTTAGATCAACAACAAAAAAGTAAAAAAGATTTAGAAAAAATTCAGTTCAATTTACAAAACAAAAAGAACATTAACTGGAATGATCAGAAGAAAATTCAGAATTTAATAAAGCGTCAAGAGCAATATAAGCAAATGATGCAACGTCAAACACAAAAATTACAAGAGAATTTTTCTGAAAAGAAAGAAGAAAATGAAACGCTTGAAGAGAAAAAAGAAAACTTAAAAAAGCGTATTGAAGAGCTCAAAAAGTTAGAAAAGCAACAAAAATTGTTAGATGAATTAAAGAAGTTGGCTGATAAGCTAAACAAAGAAGGTTTAATTAAAAAGACTAAGGAACTTGCAGAACAAAACAAACAACAAGAACGTAGTTTAGAACGCATTTTAGAAATGACCAAACGTTTTTATGTTGAACAAAAAATGAATCAGGTTGCTAATAAACTTGATGATTTATCAAAAAAACAAGAAGAGTTAAGTAACAAAGAAACTAACAAAGAAGAGCAACAACAGATTAATGAAGAGTTTAAAAAAGCAAAGAAAGAATTAGACGAATTACAAAAAGAGAACAAAGAGTTAAAACAACCCATGGAAATACCTTCTATGGATAAATTAGAAAAAGAAACTCAAGAAGAACTAAATAAAGCTGAAGAAAACTTAGAAAAGAATAACACTTCTGATACTAAAAAAAATCAGAAAGAAGCTGCTAAAAAGATGCAGCAAATGAGTCAGCAAATGCAACAAGCCATGCAATCGATGAGTGCCGAAATGGAAGAGGAAAATATGGAAGGGTTGCGTCAAATTTTAGAAAATCTTATTACGTTTTCTTTCGACCAAGAAGCCTTAATGGATGAGTTTTCTTCATCTAATTCATCACATCCTGATTTTGGTAAAAATCTACAAAAACAACATCAACTTAAAACCTATTTTGAACACATTGATGATAGTTTATTTGTGCTTTCTATGAGAGTTCCTAAGATATCTTCAAAAGTTCAAGATCATCTTGCACAGGCACATTATAATTTAAATCAGTCTTTAGAAAATTTTGCTGATAATTATTTTCAAAACGGTATTTCTAATCAGCAATACGTTATGACCTCTGCAAATACCTTAGCAGATATGTTAAGCAATACTTTAGATGCTATGCAAAATCCTAAACCTGGCAACGGGAAAGGTAAGGGGAAAGGAAAGTCGTTTAGCTTGCCAGACATTATTCAAAAACAAAATGAATTAATGGAAAAGATGAAACAAGGCATGCAAAAGAAAAACCAAGGAAAACCAAAGGATGGAAAAGATGGTGAAAAGAAAGGTGAAAAAGAAGGTCAAAATGGTGAGCAAAGTGATGATTTAGATGGCGAGTTGTATCAAATTTATAAAGAACAATCGCAATTAAGAGAACAGTTAAAAAATTCTATTAAAGAAGGTAAAGAGAGGAGTGGAGATGCTCAAAAAGCATTAAAGGAAATGGAGCAACTAGAAAATGAAATTTTAGAAAAAGGGTTTACACAAAAAAGTATAAATAGAATGCAACAGTTAAACTATGAATTACTAAAATTAGACAAAGCAACTTTTGAACAAAATAAAGATAAACAACGTAAATCGAATACCAATTTACAAGAATTCAATAACAATAGTTCTAAAGAATTGAAGTTTAAAAAGTTGTTTTATAACCAAACGGAGATATTAAATAGACAATCACTACCTTTGCGCCAAAATTACAAAAAGAAGGTACAAGAGTATTTTACCCTTCCGAAGGATAAAAAATAACACATTAAAAAGCCTTTAGATTATACAAATACAATCGCTTTTTAATTGAGTTTTTTTAAGATGTTAACAACAGTATTTGATATAAAGAAATGATTGCATTTAATTACGAAACCGAGTTTCAATTAAAGAATGAAGAAAACACTTCTAAATGGATACAAGAGTGTATTAAAAAAGAAGGCTTTGAACTAGGTGAAATCAACTATATTTTTTGTGATGATGAATATTTACACAAACTCAATATTGAGTTTCTACAACACAATACTTTAACCGACATTATTAGTTTTGACTATACTTTAGGTAAATTAGTTGGAGGAGATATTTTTATATCTGTACAAAGAGTAGAAGACAATGCGAAAGAGTTTACTACTTCATTTGAAAATGAGTTACACAGAGTAATTATCCACGGTGTTTTACATTATATGAAGTACAAAGATAAAACAGATGAAGAGAAGCAAATTATGCGTTCTAAGGAAAATGAATATTTAAAATTTTTAGATAAAAAATAAAAGGGTTCCACGTGGAACTGACTATAAAAAATGAGTTTAGTTAATACAACATACGATGTAATTGTAGTAGGAGGTGGACATGCTGGAAGCGAAGCAGCTGCAGCTAGTGCAAACATAGGAGCACATACTTTGTTAATTACAATGAACTTACAAAATATTGCTCAAATGAGTTGTAATCCTGCCATGGGTGGAATTGCAAAGGGGCAAATAGTTCGAGAGATTGATGCTTTAGGAGGTTATAGCGCTATTGTAACAGATAAGACCGCTATTCAGTTTAAAATGCTAAATAAATCTAAAGGACCTGCTATGTGGAGTCCAAGAGCACAATCGGATAGAATGCAATTTGCAGAATGCTGGAGAACAATGTTAGAGCAAACTGAAAACTTAGATTTTTATCAAGATGCTGTAAATGGATTGTTGTTTGATGAGAATACCATTACTGGCGTTAAAACTGCTTTAGGTTTAGAAATAAAAGCTAAGACAGTAATTATAACAGCAGGTACTTTTTTAAATGGATTAATACATATTGGTGAAAAAACTTTTGGTGGAGGTAGAGCAGGTGAAGGAGCTTCAACTGGTATTACTGAAGGTTTAGTTGAAAAAGGTTTTGAAGCTGGTAGAATGAAAACTGGAACTCCTCCTCGCGTTGATGGAAGATCATTAGATTATTCAAAAATGACTGAACAGCCTGGAGATGATTATCCTGAAAAATTCTCGTATTTACCCATTACTAAACCATTAACTAAACAACGTTCTTGCTACCTTACATATACCAACCCTGAAGTACATGATATACTTCGTGAGGGTTTTGAGCGTTCACCCATGTTTAATGGTAGAATTAAATCTACAGGGCCTCGTTATTGTCCTTCAGTAGAAGATAAAATTAATCGTTTTGCTGAAAAAGAACGTCATCAAATTTTTGTAGAACCAGAAGGGTGGAATACCGTTGAAATTTATGTGAATGGTTTTTCAACTTCGCTTCCTGAAGATATTCAAGACAAAGCTATTCGTTCTATCGCTGGTTTTGAAAATGTAAAATTTTTTAGATATGGTTATGCTATCGAATATGATTATTTTCCGCCAACACAATTAAAACACAACTTAGAAACTAAATTAATTAATAACCTATTTTTCGCTGGACAAATAAATGGTACAACAGGTTATGAAGAAGCAGCTGCACAAGGTTTAATGGCAGGTATAAATGCAGCCTTAAAAACTCAAAAAAAAGAACCATTTATTTTAAAAAGGAGTGAAGCTTATATAGGTGTTTTAATTGATGATTTAATTACAAAAGGAACAGAAGAACCCTATCGTATGTTTACTTCTCGTGCAGAGTATAGAACATTATTGCGACAAGATAATGCTGATTTACGCCTTACTGAAAGATCTTATAAATTAGGGTTAGCTTCTCAAGAAAGAATGGATAGAGTACTAGAGAAACAAAACAAAACTCAAAATTTAATAGATTTCATTACTAAACTAAGTGTTACTAAAGAAGAAGTTAATCCTATTTTAGAGCATAAGAGTTTAGCAACAATTAATCAATCTATGAAATTATATAAGATTGCTGCTAGACCACAATTATCTTTTTCTGATTTTAGATCTATAGAAAAGGTTGAAAGTTACATTCAAGAAAACACTATTGATCACGAGGTAATAGAACAAGTTGAAATACATTTAAAATATGCTGGTTATATAGAAAAAGAAAAGAATAATGCCGATAAATTGAATAGGTTAGAAAATGTTCCTATTCCATCTACATTTGATTATAGCAAGGTAAAGTCGTTATCATATGAAGCAAGGGAAAAATTATCTAAAATACAACCTACCTCAATTTCACAAGCAAGCAGAATAAGTGGTGTTTCACCAAGTGATATATCTGTCTTACTTGTTTACATGGGAAGATAAAATATAATTTATACATAAAAAAATAAAACGTTCCATGTGGAACGTTTTATTTTTTTATGTATAATTGTTCAACCAAAACCAATGTTCCTCGTGGAACAATGAACTTAATTTATTAGTTTGACTACAGAAAGAGAATTCTATATAGATCTGAATCCATTTTTAAATTGTATTGACTATACAGTGTCGAAAGAGAGTTATGAGGTAATGAGGAATGAAGAATATGATATGTTAGTAACTTCACCAGTACCAAGTAATTTGGAAAAATATTATTTAAGTGCAAATTATATTTCACATACAGATAGTAACTCTTCTATATTTGATAGAATTTACCAACTTGTAAAAAGTTTTACTTTAAAAAGAAAATTAAAGTTGATTAACTCTTTTAATACGGAAGAAAAAACAATTTTAGATATAGGTGCTGGTACAGGAGATTTTTTAAAAGTGTGCCAAAAGGGTGGTTGGGATATTAATGGTGTAGAACCATCATCAAAAGCTCGTGAGTTTGCCAAGAATAAAAACATTAACCTTTTAGAAGATTTATCTGAAATTGAAAATAAAAGATTTGATGTTATCACTTTATGGCATGTATTAGAACACATACCAAACTTGGTTAATTATATACAACAATTAAAATTGCTTTTAAAACCAAATGGTGTTTTGGTTATTGCTGTTCCTAACTATAAAAGTTTTGATGCAAAACACTACAAAGAGTTTTGGGCTGCTTATGATGTGCCAAGACATTTATGGCATTTTTCAAGAACAGCGATTTCAAAAATATTTTCTTTGGTTGAAATGAAAGTTGAAAAAACTATTCCAATGAAATTTGATTCGTTTTATGTTTCTTTGTTATCAGAACAAAACAAAAACAAAAAGAAGAAACCTATTCATGCTTTTTACATAGGATTAAAATCAAATATAAAAGCAAAACGATCTGGTGAGTATTCTTCTCTGACTTATATCTTAAAAAATTACTAAAATCAAATTTAAATAGTATTATGGTTAGTTTTAAATAAAAAGCATACAAATACCTAAAAGAATAAAAAAAACCTCTTAAAATCTATCTTTTAAGAGGTTTTAAAATTATTAAAAACTATTAACTATAATAAAATTAATAATTTTTATCTATTTAATAAATATACACCTAAAATAGCAACAATAAAGTAAACTGCTAATGTCATTGCCCCTGCATAGTCTTTTGCTAATCGCTGTCCAATTAATAAAAAAATTAATGTAAGTGCAGATAATTCTGCTCCTATTAAAGCAATGTTATGATTTCCTGTTGTTGATAAATGAAATATTCCAACAAACATTAAAGCACCAGCTAAAAGCTCAAGTACTAAAATAATTGCTAATAAAACAGGTACTGAATTTTTTAAAGGTGAATTTTCAAAATGTCCTTTAATAAAAGATAGGTTTCCTTTCCAATCACTCACTTTATCAATTCCAGATTGTAAAAAAGTAACGATTAAAAAAAGTAAGATTAAAATTTCTGTTATGCTTTGTTGTATAAGTTCCATGTAATTGATTTTTTACAAATATAAATTTTAAAAAAGAATTGTAACAATTCAAATAAAATTCGTCTTATAAATATCTACTGTTAATAAATAGTATCTTTATCAAAAAAAATTACTAACATTTTAAAAATTAAAAACTATGTCAATTTACATGTATCCGGTAATTGTTATCGGTATTTTAGTATTCTTATCATTGTTCTTTATTGTTAAGCAACAAACTGCTGCAATTGTTGAACGTTTTGGTCGTTTTCAGAGTATACGTCACTCAGGTTTACAATTAAAAATTCCTATTGTTGATAGAATAGCAGGTAAACTAAGCTTAAAGATTCAACAGTTAGATGTAATTGTGGAAACAAAAACATTAGATGATGTATTTGTGAAATTAAAAGTTTCTGTACAATACAAAGTAATTCGTGAAAAGGTGTATGACGCATTTTATAAGCTAGATTATCCGCACGATCAAATTACTTCTTATGTGTTTGATGTAGTACGTGCAGAAGTTCCTAAAATGCGTTTAGACGATGTTTTTGTTAAAAAGGATGATATTGCTATTGCCGTAAAGACTGAGTTAAATGATGCTATGATGGATTATGGGTATGATATTATAAAAACGTTAGTTACTGATATTGATCCTGATGCCCAAGTAAAAGCAGCAATGAACCGTATTAATGCGGCAGATAGAGAAAAAACAGCAGCTCAATATGAAGGGGATGCACAACGTATTTTAATTGTTGAAAAAGCTAAGGCAGAAGCAGAAAGTAAGCGCTTACAAGGACAAGGTATTGCTGATCAGCGTCGTGAGATTGCTCGTGGTTTAGAAGAATCAGTAGAAGTTTTAAATAAAGTAGGTATTAACAGTCAAGAAGCTTCAGCTTTGATTGTGGTTACACAACATTACGATACGCTACAGTCTATTGGTGAAGAAACAAACAGTAACTTAATTTTATTACCTAACTCACCTCAAGCAGGAAGTAATATGCTAAATGATATGGTTGCAAGTTTTGCTGCTAGTAATCAGATAGGGGAGGCTATGAAAAAGGCTAAAGAGGATAAGGAAAATAAAGAGAACCAATAATTATGATATTATCAACTACACCCTCTTTAGAAGGTAAACCAGCTAAAGAATATTTAGGAATTGTTACGGGTGAAACTATTATAGGAGCAAATATGTTTAAAGACTTTTTTGCAGGTATAAGAGATATTGTTGGGGGAAGATCTGGCTCGTATGAAAGGGTGCTTAGAGAGGCTAAAGATATAGCTATTAAGGAAATGACCGAAGAAGCTAAAAAAATAGGAGCAAGTGCTGTTGTAGGTATAGATTTAGATTATGAAACTGTAGGTGCTAAAGGTGGAATGCTGATGGTAACCGCATCTGGGACAGCAATAAAACTTTAGTAAAAAAAAACCGAAACTTATAAGTTTCGGTTTTTTTATTATAATGTGTAACTATTTTTTTTCTTCTACTTTGCTATCATTTTCACTTTCTTCGTCTTCATTCTTAGTAGCATCTTTGAATTCTTTAATACCGGTTCCTAAACCTCTCATTAATTCTGGAATTTTTCTACCTCCAAATAATAATAATACTAAGGCAACTACGATAGCTATTTGCCATGGTCCAACCATTCCTAAAAATATAGTAAGTAAATTCATTTTTAATTAAATTTTGCGCTACAAAGATACAAAATTAACTTCGGTGTTCAATTACTCCACCAATTACTTTTTTATCTTTAAAAACTTCTGGTTTTCCTTTGTAAAATATAGAGCCGCCAAACGATACCTTAGCATCTAATGTTTTCCCAGACTGAACCTCTACTTTAGATCCAGATCCAGCTTTTACAGTAGTCATTTCTTTTACTGATAATTTGTATCCGTGATACATTCCTCCTAAATCAGCATTTATATTTTGATTCTTAGTTACACCTGAAAGCCTAATAACAGCTCCTGAAGAGCTTTTTACCTCCAAATACTTAACATTAACTACAATATTAATAAAAGCTCCTTCTTGAGCTCTTATTTCAACTTTTTGTTGATTAATATCTTTACCTGTAATTGTTGCTCCTTCATTTGCATCAATAATTGATAAAGTTTTATTGTAATATAATGTTGCTTTAACTTTACCATCGGCAGTAGTTTCTGGAAATCTCAATAATATTTTTAGAGTAGTTCCATCCAACTTAATTTTAACTTTATCTGTTTTTTCACCTGTAACTATAATTTTAGAATCATCAGATTTTACGAGTTTTAAATCTATACCGTTATACACTTTTACAATTGAAAAGTCTCCTAAATTTTTAGTTATGGTTGTTTGAGCTGATGCTAAAACGGTCATCAAAAACAAACTTAATATTGCTAACTTCTTCATAATAAATTCCATTAGTTAATTGAGTATAACCAATAATTATACCAATACTATAAAGCAAAATCTTAATTTTTATTGTTTAAAACTATACAAATTAGTGTGAAATTAAATTAAAATCAAGGTGTTTGCGTTCCAAATCGGTGTGTTTTACTTTTACTACTACTTCATCACCTAATTGAATCATATTCTTGGTTGATTGTCCAATCACAGCATATTGTTTTTCGTCAAATATATAATAATCATCTTTTATATCTTTAATACGAACCATTCCTTCACATTTATTAGATATTATTTCTACATAAATTCCCCATTCTGTAACTCCAGATATAACACCTTCAAACTCTTCATCTTTATGATCTTGCATATATTTTACCTGCATATACTTAATAGAATCTCTTTCCGCTTTCGAAGCCAATTCTTCCATCTTAGATGAGTGTTTACACTTCTCTTCATACACATCTGCTTTTGGTGAGTTTCCTCCATCTAAATAATGTTGTAATAGACGATGTGTCATAACATCAGGATAGCGACGGATTGGTGAGGTAAAGTGACTGTAATAATCAAATGCTAATCCGTAGTGACCAATATTTTGTGTTGTATATTCAGCTTTACTCATAGAACGTATCGCTAAGGTTTCTACCATATTAGCTTCTCCTTTTCCATGTACATCTGATAATAATTTATTTAAACTGTCTGATGTTTTTTGACGTGTTTCGGTATTTATTTTATACCCAAATTTACTAACAATATTTTGTAATGATGCTAGCTTTTCAACATCTGGTTCGTCATGTACACGATATACAAAGGTCTTATTGCTAGGTTTTCCACCAGATGAACCTATAAATTCAGCTACTTTTTTATTAGCTAATAACATAAATTCTTCAATCAACTTATTAGCATCTTTGGCTTCTTTAAAGAAAACTCCTGTTGGATTTGCATTTTCATCTAAATCAAACTTTACTTCAACTCTATCGAAAGAAATTGCTCCTGATTTCATGCGTTTTTTTCGCATTTTTTTAGCTAATTCATCTAATTTTAAAGTAGCTTCTACGATTCGTTCATCAACTTCATAAGCTTCGCCTGTTAAAGAAATATCAGTAGGAATTATGTTGTTTTTACTTTCAATAATTACTTGTGCTTCTTCATATGCAAAACGTTTGTCAGAATAAGTAACCGTTCTACCAAACCATTGGTTAATAACTTGTGCTTTCTCATTCATTTCAAATACAGCAGAAAAAGTTAGTTTTTCTTCATTTGGCCTTAAAGAACAAACTCCATTACTTAACATTTCTGGTAGCATTGGTACTACTCTGTCAACTAAATATACAGAAGTTGCTCGATCGTAAGCTTCGTTATCTAAAACTGTTTTTGGTTGTAAATAATGAGAAACATCAGCAATATGTATTCCTATTTCATAATTACCATTTTCTAGTTTGGTAAATGAGAGGGCATCATCAAAATCTTTAGCATCTTTAGGGTCTATAGTGAAAGTTAAATCACTTCGCATATCTCTACGTTTAGCAATCTCTTCTTTGGTAATTTCTATGGGTAATTCTGATGCTTCTTTTTCTACTTCTTTAGGAAATTCATACGGCAAACCATATTCTAATAAAATAGAGTGAATTTCTGTATCGTGATCTCCTGGTCTTCCTAAGACTTGAGTAATTTTACCAAATGGGTTTTTAGAATTTTCTGGCCAATCAGTCATTTCAGCAACGACTTTGTCTCCATCTTTAGCACCGTTAAGTTTGCTTTGTGAAATAAAAATATCGGCATACATTTTATTATTATCAGGTATTACAAATCCGAAATTTTTATTCATTTGTAAAACACCAACAAATTCTGTTTTAGCTCTTTTTATAATTTCAACTACATCGGCTTCAGATTTATTACTTCTTCGTTTTTTATAAACATAAGCTTTCACTATATCATTATGTAATCCCTTTCCTAAATTTACTGAAGGTACAAAAATATCGTGTTCAAAATCGTCACAAATAAAATAAGCGTTTCCGTTAGAGGTAGCATCTAGTGTACCAGTATGGTACTTTCTATCTTCATTAATTTGGTATTTACCTCTATCTACTTCTTTAATTTTTTTATTTACAGTAAGTTCTGCTAATTTCTTAATAATTTGGTTTTTTCCATCTGTATCAGAAACTTTCAATTTAGCAGCAATTTGCTTGTAATTATAGTTTTTATTACTGTCTTCGTTAAGTATTTTGAAAATATTTCGGGTAAGATCTTTAATAATTTTTCCCTTTTTTTTGTAGATTTTTTTCTTTCTAGTCATTAATCTTTCGTCTTATTTAATTTTCAACCAAAGTACGAATAAATTTAATGTTACTTATTTTAAATAACTATTATAAATTCATTTTGTACTTTTCACTTCTTGATTCAAAAGTATTTACTATGAATAATACATGGTTTTTGATTGTTAATCCTATAGCTGGTAATGGTAATTTTAATAAACATTGGAGTGAAATTCAACAGGAATTAAAGCTAAATAATATTATTTATAAATATACTAAGACAGAATATTCAAATCATGAAAGTACACTTGTTAGGCAAGCTATTAACAAAGGTTATAGAAAAATAATTTCTGTTGGCGGTGATGGAACTTTGCATCACGTTGTTAATGGAATTATGTTTCAAGATGTTGTTAATTCAAAAGAAATTACTGTTGCAGTTATTCCTTTAGGTACTGGTAATGATTGGATTAAAACTTATAATATACCTAAAAATAAAAAAAGAGCTGTTAATTTAATAAAAAATGAAAATACTATTTTTCAAGATATTGGCTGTTTAGAATTGGCTAATACCACTTCTTATTTTAATAATGTTGCTGGTATTGGCTATGACGGATATGTGGTTAGTAAGTTGAATACATTAAAAAGATTTGGATCTATTGCATACTTATTGAGTGGTATAGCAGGTTTGTTACTCTATAAAAAGACAACTTTTAATATAGCTATTAACAATAAATTTATTAAAACTAAGTGTTTAATGACTTTGTTTGGTATTTGCAAGTATTCTGGTGGTGGAATGCAATTAACTGATTTTAAAGATTCTAACAATGGTTTATTTGATATAACAATAGCTAAAAATCTATCTTTTTGGGATTTATTATTTTCAATAAGGAAATTATATAACGGTGAAATTCTTAAGCATAGAAAAGTAGAAACACATTTGGCTAACTCATTGTTAATAACTCCACAAAACAATAAATATCTTCCTTACATACAGGCAGATGGAGAGTTAATAGGTAGAGGACGAGTGAGAGTGAGTATTATAGAGAGTGCTCTTAAAATAGTAATTCCATAAAAAGTTAAAAAAATCTTAATTTAATTGTAACATTTCATAAAATCATACGTCTTTATTATAAAGTCGTTAATAATGAAAAACTTACGAAAGATAATAGCTTTATTTATTTTTATATTTATTACGGGAATAATTGTAACTGTGGTAAGTATAAACATGACTTTGAACAAAAAAACACAATCTGATGTAGTGAAAGCTAAAGATTCTGTTTATCTCATTAGAGCAGCAAAAAAAACAGTATAAACCTGTTTTTCTTCACTTATTAGCAGCTTCAACAAGAATAGCTTTTTTTAGCTAATTTTTAGAAAGTTACACTTATCTAAAATCTTCTTTTTTGTTTATCTATTTTTTTACGTTACTAATTTAATAAAGAACCTTATTAAAGTTACAATAATTGAACTTCTAAAAATTTAGAAAGGAAATAAAAAAAACAGTTATTAACATATTATATTATTACTAAAAAAGATTTTTAAATTTTAAAAAAGAAATGATTGTTATAATAGTGTGTTAACATATAGCATAAAAAAGAGGTTTAATTTTTGGTAGTCTGACTTATTAAAATGAATAAACAAGTTATTAGCTAAATAAAATATTAAAAATCAACTATAAAATAGAGTTATTAACAAAAATTATAAACAGTAGTTCACTAAGAATTATGAATAGTTTATTTAAATTACAATGTAAAAAAAGAGTTAATTTTATGTTGATAAATGTTCATTAAAATCTTAAAAAAAAAGTTGTGTAATTAGTTTATGTTCTTGTATTGTAAAAATTATGTAGAAAATCAAATTTTCTTTTCAGAATATACAATTAGTTCTTAACATTTAGGTAACATCATTTAAGTCGTTAATTTTAAAGAGGTTATTAAGAATACTAAAAAAAGCATTGTTAATTACTGTTGATAACCGTGAATAAATGTATTTTTGTAATTCACAACTGAATTAAAATCAACATATTATGACAATTGCTGTAGGAAATGATCACGCAGGTACCGAATACAAATTTGAAATAGTTAACCTTTTAGAAGAATTAGGACATAAGGTTATAAACTTTGGTACAAATGAAACCGACAGTATGGATTACCCAGACACCATTCACCCCACAGCTGAAGCAGTAGAAACAGGTCAAGCAGAAATGGGTATCATTTTGTGTGGAAGTGGTAACGGAGCACAAATGACTGCTAATAAACATCAAGGAATTCGTGCAGCTTTATGTTGGAATAACGAATTGGTAGAATTAACACGTCAACATAATGATGCTAATATTTTAACGATTCCTGCTCGTTTCGTGTCGTTACAACAAGCTTTAGGTTTTGTTAAGATTTTTTTATCTACTAAATTTGAAGGTGGACGTCATGCTAACAGAGTAGAAAAAATAGCTTGTAGTTAATGAAATTTATAGTAAAAAAATTTCAAGAATTAACAACTTCTGAATTATATAAGTTACTTCAATTACGTTCTGAAGTTTTTGTTGTTGAACAAGATTGTGTATATCAAGATATTGACGGTAAAGATCAAAAAGCGTTACATGTTATAGGAGAAAAAGAAGGTGAAATAATTGCGTACACTCGTTTGTTTAATAGTGGTGAATATTTTGATACACCCAGTATTGGTAGAGTAGTAGTTAGGTATGATGAGCGTAAATATGGTTACGGACACGATTTAATTAAAGCATCTATAAAAGCTATTGTTGATAACTACAATGAAACTACTATAACGATTTCTGCACAAACCTATTTGCAAAAATTTTATGAATCTCACGACTTTAAACAAGTAGGAGAAGACTATTTAGAAGATGGTATTCCACATATAAGAATGGTTAGAAATTAATGAAATTAAAAAGAAATTATAAAATATTTATTTCTTTATTAATTATTATAATAAGTTGGTTAATGATAGGTATAGGTTATACTTCTAAATATGGAAGTATAATAAATACAGTACTATTTTTTGGAGGAATTATATTTAGTTTTTTTGGATTTATTATGTTTCTATTATCAGTTAATATTAAAAACTAAATAAATTCCTTAACTTCTTTAACTTCACCAACTTGCATATTACCTAATAAAATATCACCTACCCGAACACGTACTAAACGAAGTGTAGGAAAACCAACAGCAGAAGTCATTTTACGAACCTGTCTAAATTTACCTTCCGTTAAGGTAACTGATATCCAAGGAGTAGGACCATGACGAGCATCACGAATTTTTTTAGAACGTTCAGGTAAATCAGGAGTATCAATTAATTCAACTTTACAAGGTTTTGTCATGTATTTTTTTCCATCAAAACCAATTTCAACTCCGTTTTGTAATTGTTCAATAGCTTTAGATGTGATTGCTCCATCTAATTGAACATAATACTCTTTTTCAACACCACCTCTTGTAGTAATAAAATCACTTATTTTTCCATCAGTTGTTAATAATAATAAACCTTCCGATTTTACATCCAATCTACCCACAGCCATAGTTCCTTCAGGAAAGTTAAATAACTCTCCTAACAATTTATGTTTACCACCTTTTTTTTGATTAGTAATAAATTGTGATAAAAAACCATAAGGTTTATAAATCATGAAGTGACGATGGGTTGGCATCTTTTCTTTTTTAAGAAGCACAATATTACAAAATGTAACATAAAAAGATAGGATATTAAAGCTAGTTTTTCATAACTTAGCCGTTCTTATTACTTAAAATAATTAGCACGATTTATGGCAGCAGATAAAGAAAAAGAAGCGAAATTAAAAGCGCTTCAACTTACACTAGATAAGTTAGATAAAACGTACGGTAAAGGAACCGTAATGAAGTTAGGAGATAGCCAAGTAGAAGATGTAGATGCAATATCGTCGGGTTCTTTAGGATTAGATTTAGCCTTAGGAGTAGGAGGATACCCTCGTGGAAGAATTATAGAAATTTATGGACCAGAATCATCAGGTAAAACTACCTTAACTATACATGCTATTGCAGAAGCACAAAAAGCAGGAGGAATTGCAGCTTTTATTGATGCTGAGCATGCTTTTGATCGTTTTTATGCTGAAAGCTTAGGCGTTGATGTTGATAATTTAATTATTTCTCAACCAGACCACGGAGAACAAGCTTTAGAAATTACTGATAATTTAATTCGTTCTGGAGCTATTGATATTGTGGTAATTGACTCGGTTGCAGCCTTAACACCAAAATCTGAGATTGAAGGTGAAATGGGAGATTCTAAAATGGGACTTCATGCACGCTTAATGTCGCAAGCTTTACGTAAATTAACTGGTACTATTAGTAAAACAAACTGTACAGTATTTTTTATTAATCAGTTACGTGAAAAGATTGGAGTTATGTTTGGTAACCCTGAAACAACGACTGGTGGTAATGCCTTAAAATTCTATGCATCAGTTCGTTTAGATATTCGTCGTAGAACACAAATTAAAGACGGTGATAAAGTAATTGGTAATAGTACCAAAGTTAAGATTGTAAAAAATAAAGTAGCACCACCATTTCAAATGGCTGAGTTTGATATTATGTATGGAGCAGGAATATCAAAAGTAGGTGAGGTATTAGATATTGGTGTAGATTATGGAATTATAAAGAAAAGTGGTTCGTGGTTTAGCTACGGAGATACCAAATTAGGTCAGGGTAGAGACGCTGTTAAAGGTGTTATTAAAGACAATCCTGAATTAATGGAAGAACTTGAAAATAAAATAAAAGAAGCTATTGAAAATCAAGAATAAGTAATTTAAATTAAAGTTCAAACTATTACTATTTTAAAAGCTGTTCTGATTATTAGAACAGCTTTTTTTTATAAGAAAGTTTAGATATGATTAAAATCTCAAAATTCATACAACTTAAAGAAATTAAGGTTGAAGATTTTAAAATTCTTAGAACCTTAATGGATGAAATATACAAAGCAGCATACAGTCATTTTTGGAAAGATGAAGGAGCATGGTATATACAAACTCAATTCTGTAAAAGTAATTTAGAAAAAGAATTATTAGAAGATAAAACAAGCTACTATTTTATTTTTTATAAGAGAGAAATAGTAGGAATCTTCAGAATACTTTGGAATAAAAAAATATTAGGGTTTGAAAATAAAAAATCGTTAAAAATTCATCGAATATATTTACATGAAGATACTCAAGGTAAGGGAGTTGGTAAAAAAATAGTAGCTTGGTTAGAAAACAAAGCAAGAAAAAAACAATATGAATTGATATGGTTAGATACTATGAATGAGCAACTGCAAGCCTTTGAATTTTATAAAAAAATAGGCTACCAGTATCATTCACATTGTTTTTTAGATTTTGAATTAATGTTTATTAAAAAAAGAAAAATAAGTCAAATATATAAAAAACTTACTTAAACTCCAGTACTTCCAAACCCACCAGCACCACGTGCAGTTTCATCTAATAGCTCTACCTCTTTCCATTGTACACGTTCGTGTTTAGCAATTATTAATTGAGCAATACGTTCTCCATCATTTACAATAAACTCTTCATTAGATAAGTTTACTAGAATAACTCCAATTTCACCACGGTAATCAGCATCCACAGTACCAGGAGAATTTAGTACGGTAATTCCTTTTTTGGCTGCAAGTCCACTTCGTGGTCTAACTTGAGCTTCATACCCAACTGGAAGTGCAATAAATAACCCAGTTTTTATAATAGCTCTTTCTAAAGGCTTTAAAGTTATAGCAGTATTTATATTTGCACGTAAGTCCATACCTGCTGAACCTTCGGTTTCATAAGCAGGAGTTTGATGTTTTGATTTGTTTATGATTTGTACATTCATAATTTTAGGTTTTCAATTTTCAAATATAATAAGCTTTAAGTTTAGAGAGTCATTTATAGATTTCTTAATTTTGTAACACAAACAAATATTATTTATGAGTAATCAAACCAAAATAGCAGTTTTAGGAGGTGGAAGTTGGGCAACTGCTATTGTTAAAATGTTGTCTGAAAATTTAGAAACCATAGGTTGGTATATGCGTAGTATATATGTTATAGAACATATTAAACGTAATAAACATAATCCTAGTTATTTAAGTTCTGCTGAACTACACTCAGAACAATTAGATTTATCTGATAATATAAATTATATTGTTAAAAACTACGATATATTAATTTTTGCAATACCATCGGCATTCTTAAGTACTGAATTAGAAAAACTAAAAACTTCTTTAGAAGGAAAAATTATTTTTTCAGCCATTAAAGGAATTGTTCCTGAGTCAGGATTAATTGTTGGTGAACATTTTCATACATCTTATAATGTACCTTATGAAAATATAGGGGTAATTTCTGGACCTTGTCATGCAGAAGAAGTAGCCATGGAACGCTTATCATATTTAACGTTGGCTTGTCAAGATGAAGCAAAAGCAAAAGAATTAAGTAAAGCCATTGAGGGTCGCTACATTAAAACAAAAATTTCTGATGATATTATTGGTACTGAATATGCAGCCATGTTAAAAAATATTTATGCTATAGCAGCTGGAATTGCTCATGGTTTAGGATATGGAGATAATTTTCAAGCAGTATTAATGAGTAATGGAATACGTGAAATGAAACGCTTTATTAAAAAAATACATAAAATGAAGCGTAATATTAATAATTCAGCATACCTAGGTGATTTATTAGTTACTGGATATTCTACATTTAGTAGAAACAGAATGTTTGGAAACATGATAGGAAAAGGCTATACCGTGAAATCTGCAATGTTAGAAATGAGTATGGTTGCAGAAGGATACTACGCAACAAAGAGTGCCTATAAGATTAATCAAAAAAACAAAGCTAAAACTCCAATTATTGACACTGTTTACAACATTTTATACGACAAAAAAGAAGCGAAAGATGAGTTTTTAAAGTTAACAAATAGATTAGATTAGTTGTTTGCATTTGTACAAATAATCCTTCTTAATAAAAATTAAGAAGCCCCATCAATCGCTTCTAGATTTAGGTTGTGTTTAGGTCTTGTAACAAGATACAATAGTGACAAATTTAATTTAAAAATCTGATTAACAAAGTTTTTAATTAAATATATTATATATTTATAAAAACAGTATAATTTTACTTTTAGTTGTATTTTTGTTACTTTTAGTTTAAAACTAAACAAATATGAAAACAATTCAAGAAGCTGTTGAAATTACCATCAGAAAAACTCCTTTTATAGAAGAAGCTTTAAATGAGAAGCTAATTAATGTATCATCTTTAGCAAGAGAAATTTTACCGGAAGTTTCTAAATTGTTAAAAAAGGATGTAAAAGTAGGTGCAGTTATGATGGCAATTAATAGGTTATCTCCAGCTAATGAACTAAGAGTTCGTAAAAATATTAAGCGACTTGCTTTAAACCTAGGAGATGTAATTGTACGTTCAGATTTGTGTGACTTCACTTTTAAGAATACAACATCTTTACTAAAAGAAATAGCAAAAATTTTAAGTAAATCTGCTGATAGTAAAGATTATTTTCTAACAGTTTCTCAAGGTATATTCGAAACAAATATTGTAACCAGTAAAAATTTACAACCATTTGTAGAAGAAATTTTTAAAAAGGAAGCATTAATTAACAATGTCAATGATTTAGCGTCTATAACGATAAAACTACCAAAAGGGAATTTAGATCAATCAGGTATATACTATTTCATTTTAAAACAATTTGCTTGGGCAAATATTGCGGTACAAGAAGTTATTTCTACTACACATGAAATGACTATAGTAGTAAAAGAAAGAGATGTTAATGAAACGTTTGCTATTCTAATGGATTTGAAACTAAATTAATTTATGAAGAAAAAAGACCCTTACGCTTCTCTTAGAATCAAAGAGTTTAATATTTTTCTTTTAGTTCGTTTTGCTTTAGTTTTTGCATGGTCAATGCAGTTTATTATTATTGAATGGCAGGTATATAGTATTACAAAAAATCCTTTATTATTAGGAATTATAGGTTTAATGGAAGTTATTCCAGCAGTGTCAATGGCATTGTTTGCAGGTCATATTGTAGATCAAAAAGAAAAAAGAAACTTATTAGCCCTATGTATAGGACTATTTTCACTTATTAGTTTAGGATTATTCTTTTTAACATTACCAAGTCTTATTATGGGATGGAATAAGAATACTGTATTATATGCTATTTATGTGCTGGTATTTTTTGGTGGTTTATTACGTTCGTTTTTTGGACCCACTATATTTTCTTTAATTGCTTTAATTGTACCCAAAAAATTATATCCAAATGCAGCAACATGGAGCAGTTCAACATGGCAAATAGCCTCAGTGTTAGGACCAGCTTTTGCAGGATTAACTATTTCATGGATTGGAGTACACTGGTCTTTATGCATAGTATTTGGCCTAGTATTTATATCATTTTTTACAGTATTTTTTATTAAGAAGAAACCAATTTTAAATCCGAAAATAGGTGAACCAGTAATGAAAAGTTTAAAAGAAGGAGTGAACTTTGTTTATAAAACTAAAGCTATTTTAGGAGCGCTTACATTAGACATGATTTCGGTATTATTTGGAGGAGCTGTAGCATTACTACCAATATATGCTCAAGATATATTAAAAGTGGGACCAGAAGGTTTTGGTGCTTTACGTGCAGCACCTGCTATAGGAGCTTTTTTAACGATGTTGGTAACAGCCTATATACCTATTAGTAGAAATGCTGGAATCAAGCTTATGGCGGCCATTTTTGGGTTTGGAATATGTATTATAGTGTTTGGATTGTCTACTATTTTTTGGATTTCGATTGTAGCTTTATTTTTTAGTGGTGTTACCGATGGAGTTTCTATGGTAATTCGTCAAACAATTTTGCAATTAAAAACACCTGATCATATGCGTGGCAGAGTAGCCTCGGTAAACTCAATGTTTGTTGGTTCTTCTAACGAATTAGGTGCTTTTGAAAGTGGTGTTACTGCAAAATTAATGGGAACGGTAACCGCAGTTGTTTTCGGAGGCACTATGACTTTAATTACCGTTGTTACTACGGGAATTATAAATCCAACACTTAGAAAGTTAGATTTAACAAAAGACTTGGAAGAGCATGAAAACGAAGAATAATAAATTAACTAAAAAGTAAATCTAAGACATATCAAAATAATTAATTTTTGTAATAATTTTTGTTGTTTGATCAAAGTCTATGTTAATAAATACATTACACTCATCACATTCAGCAAATAAAACACTTTCAGAACCATTTCTACCTTTACTAAAGGTAACGTTACCTAATTTACTAATAGGGTCTCCTACGGAAATTGTAACTCCTTTAATTGTAAAAGTAGCTTGATTACTTAAAACGTCTAAAGATTCAATATAAGGCTTACTACCAGAAGTTGAAAAATCAAGCTTTAAACCATTAAACTTAAAATAATAATAAAAACCATTATCTTCAAAAGAGGTAGTAGTACCTAATAAAGATTCTACTTTTGCTTGTTTTCCAAAGGTCTTTTTTATCTCAGCTAAAGCAACATTATTTATTTTAATATTATCAAAATCAGAATTAGATATAATGTTAGTTTGACTTTTAGCTATAAGAGTGGTTAACAGAAAAAAAACGATTACTAGTTGTTTCATATTACTTAAAAATTAATTGTACAAACCTTTAGTAGCTAACTTTTTATAAAGTGGTAAAGATATAATATAACAGTTTTTATTTCTTAAAAAACTAGTTAAAATTTACTGTTAAGTTAATTTTCTCATTTAACGCCCTTTTTTGGTTTAAGGTAATTTCATCATTCCAACTAAAACGATTAGCAAACTCTTGTATAACAAAGTCTTTATAAAGGTCAACGCTAGGCTTATCAAAAAATAAACGACCTGTTCTTCGCATAAAAAAATCGGTAGGAGTACATGTCATTTCATGTTTTACAGTAAACCATACCTCAGCTTTTAACAAACGCTTTTCTATATTTTCTTCATTTAGCTCATCAAACTTATCTAAAATAAGTTCAGTTTGCTTACCATAGTTATGTACTAAATAGTTAGCATCTTTTTCAGAAAAACCGAATGATTTTATACGTTTATAAACCTGATTACTATATAATTTTACAGATTTATAGTTTTGAAAAGGACCTCCTGCTAAAATAATTTCTTCAGTTTGAATAGAATCAAACTCTACCTCAAAACGACGTTTCATTTTTTTAGCAACAATATCCACGATACGTTCAGCCATTTTTCGATAACCTGTTAGTTTACCTCCTGCAATAGAAATTAACTTGGTATCAGACACAAAAATTTCATCTTTACGAGATAATTCTGAAGCCAATTTTCCTTCTTCATGAATTAACGGACGTAATCCTGCCCAAGATGATTGAATGTCATCTATAGTTAATTGAATGGTTGGAAACATGTTATTTACCGCTTCAATTAAATACAAAGCGTCTACCATTGAGGTTTCAACAGCGTTTTTATCTTGTTGATAATTGGTATCTGTAGTTCCAAAATAGGTTACTTTACCACGAGGAATAGCAAACATCATACGACCATCAGGAATATCAAAATATACCGATTGTTTTACAGGTAATTTTTCATACGGAACAACTAAATGAACTCCTTTGGTTAAATGCAAACGCTTTCCAATTTTCGAATTGTTAATTTGACGTAACTCATCTACCCAAGGACCTGCTGCGTTTACTACATATTTAGCTTTAATGTCATAATTTTCATTAGTAAAAGCATCAGTTACTTTAGCACCTACGACACGCTTATTTTCGTAAATAAATTCGTCTGCACGTGTATAGTTAAGTATTTGTGCATCATATTGGCTAGCTGTTTTTAAAACTTCTATCGTTAAACGAGCATCATCAGTACGATATTCAGCATAAAAACCAGCACCATTTAAAATATTTTTTGGTAACAAAGGTTCTTTTTCTAACGCTTCTTTTTTATCAAGCATTTTACGTTTATCATCTCCTTCAACAGAAGCTAATACATCGTATACTTTTAACCCGATAGATGTTAACCACGAACCGTAAGTACCACCCTCAATTAATGGTAGAATCATTTTTTCAGGAACTACCAAGTGTGGAGCTAGTTTATGAACAATGGCACGTTCGGTACCTACTTCTTTTACCAACCAAAAATCAAATTGTTTTAAATAACGTAACCCTCCGTGAATTAGTTTGGTAGATTTACTTGAAGTCCCCGAAGCAAAATCATTTTTTTCTATTAAAGCGACTTTCATTCCACGTGAGGCAGCATCCAAAGCGATGCCTGCACCAGTAATACCTCCGCCAATTACCAGAATATCAAATTCGGTAGTTTGTAATTCTTGTTGAATGTTTTTTCTATTGAAAGAAGAGAAATTATTCATAGGGCTATTTTATTTACCAAAAATAAGAATAAAAAGAAATGCTAGGTATAAAAAAAGAGCTGAAAAATTTTCAGCTCTTTTTTGAAGTCGCTCCCACAACTTTTATATCAAAACTATTGATTTAATTTTTTCCAATTTATGTCTGCCTTTTTTTTAAGATTTTCAGGATTTTCTTTTACCCACATTTTTAAAGTATTGGTTCCCCATGAGTTATAAAATAAATAGAGTTTACCATCTCGTATTTCAAAAGTTTTTGGATTAATATCAACTTTCTCTCCAGTTTTTCCAATAGCATAGGCGCAATAACCACCATATTGTGGATTATATTTTTGAGGGGCTTTAATAAAAGCAGCAAGGTTTTCCTTTGATGAAAAACGAAAGGAAACACCGTTGTATTTAGTCGTAAATTTTTTATTTCCTTTTTCAGCTTTATTATAAAAATAACTTACCACATCATATCCTTTGGCAACGACTCCGTTTTTAGTATTGTATTCTTGTGAAAAGGTAATAGTTGAAAAAAATAGAAAGAAGATGAATACATGTTTCATTTTAATCTTTTTTATGTTTTAATTCTTCCCAGTTTACATCACCCTGAGCTTGTAACTTTTTAGTATCTCCATTTTTCCAATCATCAAGTTTACTAGAAATCCAAGAACTATAAAAAAGGTATAGTTTACCATCTCTAATTTCATAAGCTTCAGCGTCAATGTACATTTTTGTTTTTTTGGCAGCCACAGCGTAAGCGCAATATCCTCCATATTGAGGAATGTATTTTGTTGGATTTTCTTTAAAAAGAGATAAGTTTTTTTCTGAGGAAAACTTGAATTTTGCTCCGTCATATGTTGTTTGAAACTTCTTTTTTCCTTCTACAGGTTCATTATTTGTAAAGTAAGAAACAACGTCATAACCTTCGGCTACGTAGCCTTTTTTGGTATTATAATCTGTTTTTTGAGCACATAATGCAGTAGAAAATACTATTAAAAGTAGTGTAAAAAAGCTTTTCATTGTTTGTAGATTTTGA
The DNA here is from genome assembly GCF_964513795.1 of Tenacibaculum sediminilitoris. NCBI lineage: Bacteria > Pseudomonadati > Bacteroidota > Flavobacteriia > Flavobacteriales > Flavobacteriaceae > Tenacibaculum > Tenacibaculum sediminilitoris. The sequence continues at coordinate 27,919 of NZ_CAZEQR010000049.1, forward strand.
TAATAGTCGATAAAAAGCAATGAACATTACAATTCTAGTTAAGAATTATTTAATAATTGCCAAGGCTGTTGAATTTTACCTTTTCTAATAGGTAAAATTTCTCCGAATTGTAAAAAAACAAACTCGCTTTGGTGTGGTCTTAAAAAGATAAAATCATCTACTTTCAAAGTTTCATTTTTTGGAATACTAATCATGGTTTGATTGGTAGATGCTCCAAACAAATTATTCTGTTTTATTCCTTTTGGATAGTAATAATTAGCTTTCCAAAAACCACCATAAATAAAGGCTGATTTTTTAGTGAATATACTCTTTAAAGCTTCTAAGCCTGGTAGTGTAGAGTTTAAAAAGGTTTTTAAAACAGGTGTGGCAATAAAGGTAGCAGGTTTATAATTTTTTAAAGAAGGTATGTCAAAAGCTGCAGGCTTTACAAAACATGAGCCAATAGCAATATCGTTTATTGGAGAATTTTGTTTTTTATGTAAGTTTAAGGTGGGGCTTCCGGCACCGTTAAAAGTTAAACGTTCATTCCATAATACAGAGAACTCCTTTTGAAGCAAATTTTTACACTTCTCATAAAACTGATTAGCTAATTGCATAGCTTTTTTTTCTGAACGAATAACCCATGGAAGCTTTACCACATGTGGATCGTAGCCCATAAATCCTGAAAACTCAACAAACTCTTGATTGTTTTCAATCAATAATAATCCTTTTCTTAAGTTTTCTAGAGAAGCAAACCCACCACGATGTAATCCTACATCAATTTCAATGTTTAATCGTAATTTTTGATTTAGTTGTTTGGCTAAATTAATGTATTCCTCAACTCTTTTTTCGGTATCTACCAACCATTGAATTTGAGTAAACGAATTAAATTCGTTGTGTTGCTGAGGTAAGTTTTTATAAAAATAGTCCGCAGTTTTTATTGGCATGGGTTTACCCAATAAAACATCAGCTTTGTTATCTAATAGAGAAGCTAAATCAGTTAAAAAAGGTTGATGAAATATCATCAACTTATTTGAGTTGGTTTGTTGTAAAATATATTCAATTAATTGAACAGAAGGTAATGATTTTACTACAATTCTGAGTGAAGCATCTCTTCTAAAATTAGAAATTGCTTCTGTAATATTTTCATCTAAAATATCCAAATCTACTAACAAACAAGGAATCGCTCGTTGGTAGTTTTTTAGTTCTTTATTTAGGGTTTTAAAATAAGCATCCATATGATTAAACACTTAACAGTTTTTGAAGATACGGATTCACAAATTTATTTTCTGGATCATGTTCTTTTCTGAAAGCCATAAAATTGATAAATTTTGGATATGCCTTTGTAATTTCTTCTGTGTTAAACGTGTTCATTTTTCCCCAATGAGGTCTTCCGTCATAGGCTTTAAAAACCTCTTCTAAAGCAGTAAAATAAGCACTACTATCTTTTTTATTATATACGTGACAAGCAATATATGCCGAATCCCTTCCGTAGGCAGGACTCATAAAAACGTCATCTCCTTTTACCCAGCGATTTTCAACAGGAAAATGAATATTGAATTTTTTAGAATTGACAATTTTTTGCACATCTTTAAATACATCCTGATAAGTTTCAGCAGGAATATTGTATTCCATTTCATAAAACTTTACCATTCGTTGTGTTGCATATACTTTATGACTATGATATACTTTTTTTACATTACTAATACTTGCGGCTGTAATATTAGCAACCGTTTTGTTTTGCGAAGGAAAAACTTTAGCAAATTCACACATCAGTTTAAAAACATAGTTTTCGAGTACATATTCAGTCCAATAATTGAAAAAATTAACTTTATCTGGCTCAGAATTTTCTACAATGTTTGAAGTTTTTGTCCAAGCAGCATTGGTATAAGGAATCCAGTAAAATTCAAAATTCCTATTTTGAGAGTTTCTTTCATTTAAAGTTGCTAATACATCGCTTAATTTCTCTTTTTTGTTTTGAAGTTTTAGTTTGTAAGTTGGTACACATTGCAAGGTAATTTCTGTAATAATTCCTAAGCACCCCAAAGATACTTGAGCAGCTTTGAATAGTTCAGTATTTTTTATGGTGGAACACTCAATTATTTCACCTTTTCCATTCACAAACCTTAATCCGATTACCTGGTTACTGATAGATTTAAGCCCGACACCTGTTCCATGGGTTCCTGTACTTATTGCTCCTGCAATTGATTGAACGTTAATATCACCCATATTTTCCATAGCAAGACCTTCATTAAATAATAAGTCTCCTAATAAAGAAAGTTTTGTTCCTGCTTTTATGGTAGCTTGATTTTTTTCTTTATCAATTGAAATGAGTCCTTGAAAATTATCGAGAGTTACCAATATTTCACCAGTACTACATAAAGAAGTAAAAGAATGCCCAGAACCAATAACCCTAATTTTTTGGTTAAAACGAATGGCTTTTAAAACAAGTTGCTGAATGTCTTTTTCCGAATGAGGAAATGCAACAGTTGATGGATTCCATTGTACATTTTCTGCCCAGTTTTTCATAATACCTTGAAGTAATAGGAATTAATAACAGGGAAAGATAGTAAAAAATAAAAAATGATTACAAAACCATTAAATTACAACCTCTAATATCAGAATTATCAAAACGACCCATAATTTCAAAACTATTGTCTTGGTGTACTTTTCCTAAATCTTGTGTAGCGATAAAAGAGCAAGAGTTATAGTTTGCTAAGTCAATTACATTAATTCCGCCTAATTTTCCTTTAGGTAAGATAGTTAAGGCATCATCAGTATCACGGGTTAAGATTTTCATCCAAGGCGGGCAGTTAAAAACACCATTTCCTTTTGAATACCCTTGACTTAACAACTCCGTCATTCCATATTCAGAATGAATTTCATTTACTCCAAAACCATTGTGTAAAATCGCATGTAATTCGTTACGTATAAGCTCTTTTCTCCTTCCTTTCATTCCACCAGTTTCCATTATGATGGTGTTGGATAGGTTGAACTCATATTGTTCCACTAAATTTAGCAAAGCAAAAGAAACACCAATTAATAATACTTTTTTGTTTTGTCTATCTAATTGTATGAGTTTTTCAGCCAGTTCACTAAGATTGTTGAGGTAAAATCCACTTTCTGGATGTTGGGAACGTTTAATTAGATCGTCAACCATATAAACTAAAGAAGATCCTTTACGTTCAAGATAATTAGGTAACAAAGCTAGTACTACATAATCTTCTATATTTCCATAAAAATATTCAAAACCTTTTAAATAACTGGTTTCATACCAAGATAAATCGGTAACTAAATGCTTACTAGTTGTACTTCCAGTAGTTCCAGAACTCGTAAAAATTTCTTGAATTTTATCTGTAGAAGAAAGTACTTCTCGAGTTTTAAAAAACTGAATTGGTAAAAACGGTATTTGTTCAATAGTGTTTACATCAGATGGATGAACGTATATTAAATCGCAAAAAGAACGATAAACCTTATTGTTTAAAAACTGGTGTTTGAAAACATGTAAGGCAGTTTTATTGAAATCTTCTGTTGACTGTATGTTAAAAATGTTGTTTTTCATAAACTTTTACAAAAGTAAGAGTATTGAAGGCAACCTTTTTAATTTTTTTTATCTAGTATATAAATGACCTGAGTTTGATTAATATTTTGTTGCAACAAAAATATATCTATGATATTCTGCTCTAAAATTATCGAAATGCTTTGTGTTATTGATGAATTTTGCAAAGAAGCTGACCAAATAGTTGATAAAGCTCTTTTAGGCAACTCCCCAAGCGTCCACCAAAGATGTCTAAGAGTAAATTATGACTATCGTAGTACTGTTTAGGCAGTTTTAGAGCCTTTAAACACCTTTATTATGTTCAGGGCAGATACAGGAAGAATTTCCTTAAACAGGCTCTTATAATAGGCTTACAGAACTTATGCAAAGTAATCTGATGCCTAGATATCATTTTTAAAGAGTTTCTGTTTGGGTGAATGTACTGAGATTTCTTTTGTGGATTTACTCCTATAAGGGGTTTGCATGAACAAACGTATTAAGTGTAATCATCATAACGGCTATGTTGGAAAAGATTTAGCAAAAAAGCTGTTTATAGGTAGTGTACAACTTATCGCACATATTAAAAACAATATGAAAAACTGTTTAATGACTGTATCTGATAAGACTCTATTGAGAAAACGATTTGTTATTGAAACTGTAAACGATGAGCTAAAAAATATTTATCAAATAGAACATTTTAGATATATAATTTTCTTAGTAATATAATATCAGGATTAATTGCATATAGTTTCCGGCCTAAAAAAACACAAATTAAATTTCAAACCAAATATGTCAGTTTTAATAATCTAACTCAGGTTATAGGTGCGCTTATGAACCAGCATAGGGTTAAAGGAGACCTCTCAATTTCTGGGAACTTTTATGTGGTTTCTCCTAAAACTGTTTTTATCTTTTTAAATCCGTAGCCGTTATGATGATTACTCTTATTAGATGGTTGGTTTTTTATCATAACCTAGATATGCATCCAGCTCTCCTTCGAGCCTCTTTTCAACGCCTCTTTTTTGAAAACCATTCAAAAAAGAGGTGAGTTCTTCACCTGTCTTGAAATGTTTTAAAAACCTTCTTCGTTCATTATGTATAAAACTTAAAATTAATAAAAAAAATATCGAGGGTTGAAACCCTCGATATTTTAAACTTTACACACTTGTTGAGATACTATCATCAATTTTAGTTAAGAAAATTTAATTTTTAAAAAATCTAAATACTTTTAACATTTAGCTCTTTTTTTTATTTCCATTTTCCTTAAAAAAATCTAAAATACTGTCATATTTAGGTTCAAATAATATATCATAAAAAGAACGTTTAGGTTCTTCATTTGAATCCGTACGTTCTAAATCATTATTGTTAATAATATGAAAATCATTGTTAACAAGTGATTTATACTCATTTTGATAACCTTCTAATTTTTTCACAAAGTCTTTATGAGAAATATTTGACTTATATGGCATTATTTAACTCTAATTTATACTTATTTAATAAAGCTTTAGTAACACCTAAATTAGCTTTGTCTGAATCTACAGCAAGGTAAATAAAATATCCACCACTAGGGGCAACATTAATAATGTGAACTTGAGAAGATAAAGTAATTGTAATATCTTTAATTTCTTCTTTTAAATCTAAGGCATTAATTGCATTTAATTTAGCTTTTACAACTTCTAGATTGTAAGCAGAAGCTAATACAGGATCGAAACTTGAGTCTGAAGTATCAGAAGCAAGTGCTTCACCAGTTTCTATTTCTGTAACACATATAGCAATGTAACCAGGGATGTTTTTACTTACATTTGATACTAAGTCATTAAGGATTTCTGTCATTTTTGGAGGTTTTAAATATTAATAAATGGGTTAAATTATTCGTTTTTCATTTTTTTCTTTAGCGATAATGATATTAAGCTTATATTAACTAATCCTTCGGCTAGCACACATAATACATGCTCTTGATTATATTTTAAAACATAAAAAAAATGATTGCCAGACTTAACAATGATTTCATTAGAATAATCTAAATCAAGTATTTGAGTAAAAAAATCATCTACCATGTCAACCATAATTTTAGTTAAAGCAGAAAAATTTTTTAAGTCATATATGTTGTCTTCATGAAAAGAGTCAACAATATCACCATTACTATTAATTAATACCAAAGCCTTAGCTTTAATAAGCTTGTAAAGTTCTTCTAAATTCATAAACATTTTAAAATTAAGTACGTTTGTTACGACAATATAATGTTTTTTTTTACAAGATTTTGGTAAATAATAGTTTTTTTCCTACAAATTAACCTACTCTGCTACTTATTTGTAAATTTTTATTATTAAATGAGCTTTGTTATTCATTGAAGCTCTGTACATTCCAGCAGTATTAAATTCAAAAGACATATTACCATTTTTATCAAGTGCTACAACACCACCAGTTCCACCAAGTTTGGTTAATTTGTTTTGAATAACATCTTTAGTAGCTTCTTTTAATGATTTTTGTTGGTACTCCATCTGTGCAGAAATATCGTAAGCTACCTGTAATCGTATAAAATATTCACCCCAACCAGTGGAAGAAACACCACAAGTTTTGTTATTTGCATACGTACCAGAGCCAATAATAGGAGAGTCTCCAATACGTCCCCAACGTTTATTAGTCATACCACCAGTAGAGGTTCCAGCAGTAATATTTCCTTCTTTATCTAAAGCAACACAACCTACAGTACCAAACTTATTATTTTTAATATCAGCATCATAAAAAGCAGCTTCTTTATCATTATGATCTAATACTGCTTTTTCTTTATTTTTTATTCTTTGTAAAGAGTTGAAACGGTTTTCAGTATAAAAATAACTTGGGTCTACAATTTCTAACCCTTGTTCTTTAGCAAATTGAGAAGCTCCATTTCCAGATAACATTACATGGTTAGAGTTAGTCATTACTGTTCTAGCAGCTTCAATAGGACTTTTGATATTACTTACACCTGCTACTGCTCCTGCATTCAATGTTTTTCCATCCATAAAAGAAGCATCTAGCTCATTAGTTTCATCATGAGTAAACACAGCTCCTTTTCCGGCATTAAATAAAGGAGACTCTTCCATTACTTGAATAGTTTTTACAACCGCATCACCACTAGAACCACCATTTTTTAAAATTTCATATCCTGTTTTTATTGCTTCTTCTAGTTTAGTTTTATAAGCAATCTCTTTTTCAGGAGTCATGTTCTTTTTTAGAATAGTCCCAGCTCCTCCATGAATAATAATAGCGAACTCATTTATAGTAGTATCATTTTGTTTATTTAATGATGTTTTAGGCGAATTACAGGCTGATAGAACTAATATCAGAGAAAGTACGTAATAGATGTTTTTCATTTTTTGTTAATTTTTAAACAAAGAAGGTTGTTTTTGTTTAATTTATTAATTTGTAAAATTATTCGTAGTTTTGAGCTTTAAATTTAAACAACTAAAATTAGAATATAAAATATGGCAGATTTTGGTATCAAAGAAGCATTAGCTACTTTAGGATTAAAAGAGATAAATGAAGGAACTTCAACAGGTTCAATAAACTTTTCAAATGGTGAAATTATTGAATCATACTCACCAGTAGATGGAAAGTTAATAGGAAAAGTAAAAGCTTCTACCAAAGAAGATTACGAGAAGGTAATGGATGCTGCTACCTTAGCATTTAAAACATGGAGAACAATGCCTGCGCCCCAACGTGGAGAAATTGTTCGTCAATTTGGAAACAAATTAAGAGAATTAAAAGAACCGTTAGGTAAATTAGTTTCTTATGAAATGGGTAAATCTTACCAAGAAGGTTTAGGTGAGGTTCAAGAAATGATTGATATCTGTGATTTTGCTGTAGGTTTATCTCGTCAGTTAAACGGACAAGTAATTCCATCAGAAAGACCAGAACATGTAATGAGAGAGCAGTGGCACCCAATTGGTGTTGTTGGTATTATATCAGCATTTAACTTTCCTGTGGCAGTTTGGGCTTGGAATACTGCTTTAGCTTGGATTTGTGGAGATGTATGTGTATGGAAAGGTTCAGAAAAAGCTCCTTTATGTTCAGTAGCATGTCAGAATATTATTGCTGAAGTATTAAAAGATAATAATTTACCAGAAGGTATTTCTTGTATTGTTAATGGTGATTATAAAGTAGGTGAATACATTACTGAAGATACACGTATTCCTTTAGTTTCGGCTACTGGTTCTACAAGAATGGGACGTATTGTTGGTGCTAAAGTTGCTGAGCGTTTTGGTAAATCTTTATTAGAATTAGGAGGAAACAATGCAATTATCATTACTCCAACTGCTGATTTAAAGGTAGTAGTTCCTGGAGCTGTATTTGGAGCGGTAGGCACATGTGGTCAACGCTGTACTTCAACACGTCGTTTAATCATCCATGAATCTGTGTATGATACAGTACGAGATGCTATTGTTGGTGCTTATGGTCAAATTAAAATTGGTAACCCATTAGATGAAAATAATCACGTTGGACCATTAATTGATAAAGATTCAGTGAATACTTATTTAGCTGCTATTGAAAAAGCAAAAGCTGAAGGAGGAAACGTATTAGTTGAAGGAGGCGTTTTAGAAGGAGAAGGCTATGAAAGTGGTTGCTATGTGAAGCCAGCAATTATTGAAGCTGAAAACCATTTTGAAATCGTTCAACATGAAACATTTGCTCCAATTTTATACTTAATGAAGTATTCAGGTGGTGTTGAAAACGCTATTGAATTACAAAACGGAGTTGCACAAGGATTATCTTCTTCAATTATGACAAATGAAATGAAAGAAGCTGAAAAATTCTTATCATATGCAGGGTCTGATTGTGGTATAGCTAACGTAAACATTGGTACTTCTGGTGCTGAAATTGGTGGAGCTTTTGGTGGTGAAAAAGAAACAGGTGGTGGACGTGAGTCTGGATCTGATGCTTGGAAAGTATACATGCGCCGTCAAACAAATACAGTAAACTATTCTGATGAGCTACCTTTAGCACAAGGAATTAAATTTGATTTATAAGAAGGAAAGTCTTCAAAAAAAAAGAGAGTCACATTATCAAAATGTGACTTTTTTTTTGTTTTGGTTTCAAAATAGCTGTAACTATTTAACTTCTTAAAAATGAAAAGAATAATTTATTTATTAGCTATTTTTTTAATTATACTCATAGGGACCTATTTATACTGGAAATTTTGTTATAATCAAAAAGTAGTTGAAAATATTGAGAAAAAAGAAATTAAAATAATCTCAAAGGAGGAAACAAAACCAACGATAAATTTTGGAGTAATAGATGCAGATGGAAATATTTCTGTACCATTAAATGGGGGGCTAAAATTTCAAAAATCGAGTATAAACTTTTCTTCTCCTGTATCAGAAGAATTGGATAAAAAAATAAATCAATTAAAAGAATATTTAACTTCAGAAGAAGAAAAATCATTATCAATTACATCATATTATATGAGTGATGAAAAGAATAGTTCTGTATTCCCAAATATAGGGTATGCTAGAGCTGTTTCATTTAAAAATTTTGTTTCTAACAAAGGAATACCAACAAAATTAATTGATATTAAAGGAGAATTAAATGATAATATTGAGGTAGATGAGGAAAATAACATAAAGAAGCCAATGAAGTTAAACGTTGGTAAGTTAAAAAATTACTCAAAATTATTAGAAAGTATTATAAAAGATATAGAATCTAATCCATTAATTCTGAATTTTGATACAGGAAAAACAGAACTTAACTTTACTCACGATCAACGAAGAAAAATCGTAAATATATCAACATATCTAGACAAAGTAGAAAAGACTTTTTGTTTAGTTACTGGTCATACAGATAATACTGGAAGTGAGCAGAGAAACATGATTATAGGAAAACAAAGAGCAGAATTTATAAAAGAATATTTTATAAAAAGTGGAATTTTAAGTACTAGGGTAAATACTCTTTCTAAAGGAGAAACAGAGCCAATTGCAAGTAATAATACAAAGGAAGGAAGAGCAAAAAATAGACGTTCTAAAGTAACAATTAATTAATAGAATTATTACAAATAAAAAAGGTGAGTGTATGCGGCACTCACCTTTTTTATTTGTAATAATTTTTAATAGAGGTTTTATTTTTTGTTGAGAGCTTCTTTTAATACTACATATGCGTCATTTGCTTTTGACATTTTAGCATAGTCTAATGCTGTATATCCTCTATCTGATTTAACTTTTAACTTAGCTCCTTTCTCAATTAAAAGTTTAACGATATCCGTTTTGTTATGTCTAGCAGCAAACATTAATGGAGTTAGTCCTGTAGATTTTCTATTTATATCCGTTCCGTTTTCAGCCATAGCTTTTACAGCTTCATAGTTACCAGCTCTAATTAACTTACAAAAAGTACTTATTTTAGAATATTCTAGGTTGGTTTTAATTAGGGCTTCGTATGATGTTGAGGCAGCGGTAATAGTTCCAAAAGATAATGCGATTGCTAAAGCAGTTAATACAAGTTTTTTCATGATGTTAAGTTTAATATTTTAGATTAGGTTACAGTTAAAAGACGTTAGCCAAAACGAAATGTTTCAAGAAACACACATACTTAACAGTTATTTAAGACAAGCTCTTAAAAATATCTTAATTGATTAAGTAGTTTTTCAATGAATTTAAAATCAATTATTTAATAACATATTAACTAGAATAAAAGAGTTATGAATTAGTGCATATCAATTATAGAATACCCACGATCTAGTATTTATTGAAGAGGATGCGTAGAACTATGGGTTGTACGTGCCTCAATATATTGATATGATGACTGATGATGGGAGGTAGAAAATATCAGCAAAAAATTAGATAAGTTACTTGCTACTAAAATAGACAACAAATGCATCTATCAGTAATAAGATATAGCTAACAGAGATGGAGTTATTTTTGATAATGAGTAATTTGTAAACAATATAAGTCCCTTACAAAAAATAAGGGGTTTTCTTTTATCTTTGTTTGCAATAACGAACCTACTATGAAAATTATAGACCTATCTAAACCTATTCAATACAATAAACAAGATCCATGGTTTATGAAAGTTAAAATAAAACATAAACCACACCATAAGGCAAAATGGTTAATTCGAATATTGGGATTGCCATTCAAACTTTTTCCTAAAAACTTTACAGGTTGGGCAGATGATACGATTCAAAAAATGGGCGTGCATTCTACAACTCATATCGATGCCCCTTGGCATTATTCACCTACTGTAAATGGAGAAAAGGCAAAAACAATAGATGAGGTTCCGTTAAATTGGTGTTTTGGAGAAGGTATTGTGATTGATATGAAACATAAGGTAGATTTTGACCCGATTACTGTAGAAGATATTCAACAGTTTTTAAAAGAAAACCAGTTAGAAATTCAACCTAATATGATTGTGTTGATTAAAACGGGACGCGATAAATTGAATGGAACAAAAGATTTTCATAAAAAAGGTACAGGAGTAAGTGCAAAAGCTACTGAGTGGTTGATTGACCAAGGAATTAAAGTGATGGGAATTGATGCTTGGGGTTGGGATCTACCACTTCCGTACATGATTAAAAAAGCAAAAGAAACCAACAATTCTGAATTGTTTTGGGAGGGACATTTGGTGGGACAAAACAAGGAATATTGCCATATGGAGCAATTAGTAAATCTAGATGCATTACCATTAACAGGGTTTAAAGTAGCGGTATTTCCGTTAAAAATTGTAGGAGCATCAGCTGCACCAGCAAGAGTGGTTGCTTTGTTAAAATAAAAAAGATGAAAGATATTAACTTCATATTTTTACTATTAGCTTTTATTGCTGAAGTTATTGGTACAATAGGTGGTTTTGGATCATCTGTTTTCTTTGTGCCTCTAGGAAATTTTTACTTTGATTTTTATTCTGTTTTAGGGCTTACAGCTATTTTTCATTTGTCTAGTAATATGAGTAAAATCTTCTTATTTAAAAAAGGCTTGGATAAAAAATTGCTGATAAACATCGGAGTTCCTTCTGTTGTTTTTGTGATTTTAGGAGGTGTATTATCAAAATATGTGAACAGTGCCTATTTAGAAATATTTTTAGGAGTCTTTTTAGTTGCTTTTAGTGCTTTCTTTTTAATTAAAAGTAAATTTACAATTTCTCCAAACAGAAAAAATGCTATTGTTGGAGGTTCTTTCTCTGGGTTTTCTGCTGGGTTGCTAGGAACAGGAGGAGCCATAAGAGGTTTAACTATGGCAGCTTTTAATTTAGAAAAGAGTGTGTTTATAGCAACCTCTGCTTTTATAGACTTTATGATAGATTTTTCAAGAACATTTGTCTATTATAGCAATGGTTATATCCACGATCACGACTTGAAATATGTACCTTTTTTATTCGTAATAGGGTTAGTAGGATCATTTATAGGAAAAAAAATATTAGCATACATACCACAGTCTAAATTTAGAAAACTGTCTTTATCCTTTATTCTGTTAATTGGGATCGTTACAATTATACAATTAGTGTTGAGGTAGAAAAAATAAACCTTCTAGATTGTTTAATTATACTTCACCTTACGTATTACTCGCATCGCTTCTTTATATTTAATATAGGTAGTTTTATCTTCGAGGTTTTTAATATAGTTTTTTGCTTTTTTTAGTTGCAGAGGAGCACTTTCAAAACCGTTTAAATAACAGATTAAGTAGGAGGTAGGTAATCGATACACATCTTCGTGTTCAATAACCGAAAGCGACTTTTTTCTCACAATCTTAGAAACAATACTATTGTTGTTGTCATAAATGAGTTGTAAAATATCGTTATGATATTGAGGAGCTTCAAATAAAAACTCCGTAACAATGTCATGCTTTCCGTTATCTTTAAAATTGATAATGGTTTTTTCTAACGGATAACGTTTTTCACTCTTATCAATTCCTAAAACGATATATTCAGTAATAATAAACGATTGTTCGTTATGATTAATTTGTACATCATCTAATGAGGAGAAAAATAAACGAACTTGCTCGTTTATCAATTCAATGTCAACTCGCGTAAAAAACTCTTCGTTATTTATAATCTTCTTTTTTCCAGCCCAACAAAGCACAAATTGTTCGTTAAACACCTTGTACTGCGGATTGTATTCTGGTTTGTGTTTTTCAATAAAATCAAAGACTCCATCAAGAGTAAGCTGAATATTGTTACGAGCATTTTTTTCAATAGCTTCAACAATCGCTTTGTTGTTGTTTTTAATAATAAAACTTTCTTCGGTAGGCATAGAGTTACTACCTCTGCGATAAAACATAGTTCCCCTACGGTACTTCCACATATTTTTAGCTAAAGAAGTAATTAATTTTGTAGGGTAAATAGTTACTAAACCAATTACTTTATGACGTTGTAAACGCGGAAAAGGAACATTCTCATACTCTATTTTTGGAGGGTTTTTCAGGTAAGCATTTACCAGGTTTTGGATTTTACTATCATCATAAAAGTCGACTCCAATAATTTTATTTTCTTCATCTTCAATACCAATAACGATATATGAATTGTTGTTAGGGTTTGAATTAGAAAGTGCACAAACGTGTTTTATAAACTTAGCTTTTCCTTCTTTTGAACCTAAAGATAGCTTTTGTTTTTTATCATAAAAACTATTCTCATCATTATGAGATAGTAAGTTTTTAATTAAAAGACGTTTGTTAATCACAACTTAAGCATTTTTATTCACAATAGTTGCACTGGCTTGCGCTGTAGGGTATACAATTAAATCTTCAATATTTACATGGTATGGGCGTGTAACTACAAAATGAATGATATCTGCAATATCTTCAGGTTGTAGTGCTTTATAGCCTTGATATATGGTTTTAGCTCTTTCAGAATCTCCTTTAAAACGAACATCAGAGAATTCTGTTTCTACCAATCCTGGATGAATAGCACATACACGAATGTTATGTTGATTCAAATCAATACGCATTCCTTTATTTAAAGCGTTTACAGCAAACTTTGATGCACAATACACATTTCCGTTAGGATATACATCTTTTCCTGCAATAGAACCGATATTTAAGATAAATCCATTGTTACGCTGTACCATTTGAGGAATAATTGCTTTTGAAACGTATAAGAGTCCTTTAACATTTCCATCTATCATAGCATCCCAATCATCAATATTTCCGTTTTGAATGCTATCTAACCCATGAGCATTTCCAGCATTGTTAATAAGAATGTCGATATGTTTAAAGTTGTTAGGCAAGCTATTAATTGCTGTTTGAACTTCTTTATTGTAACGAACGTCAAACTGAAGTATGTGTACTTTGGTAAACTGTACTAGTTCTTGTTGTAGTTTTTGTAGCTTTTCAATACGCCTACCACAAATAATTAAGTTGATGTTGTTCTTAGCAAAAAGTTGAGCGGTTGCCTTACCAATACCTGAGGTTGCTCCAGTAATTAAAGCAGTTTGTTGCATGGTTTTCTGTTTTGTATAAAGGTATAATTTTTTACGTTAAGCCACTATTATAAAATGAAAAACCGCCCCTTACGGAGCGGTTTCTTTTAGTTGGCTACTACACCAACCAAAAATCAACTAACCAAACTTTATTTTTATTTCCTTTTCGGAACTGTTTCTCTTTCTATTTTAGTACGTTTTCTACTGCTATTTCTTACAGCTGGTTTTGTAGTACTTGTTTTTTCTCCTTTTAAATATTGTATAAATCCTCTTCCTGAAAAAACATATGTTGTTTGAGAACTAACATGAAATAACTCTATCGTCTCGTCATTTATAACGGTTAAATCGAACTCTTCAGTATCTCCATTATCATAATTAAGTGTTAAATATTTTAGGTTTTCAACACCTTGAACGTTACGAACTATATAGCCTCCCACATAATCCCATTTAATATAATCAATATCTGTGCCAAAAGGATCGTGTGAAGAGTAGAAAGTTACATCATTTTCAGGAGTAAATTGTAAGTAATGCTCATCATCAAAAGCATTAGGGTTACCTCCAGAAGCATCAGTTCTTTCCCAAGCAACAAACTCTTGTAAAAAATACTCAATATTGTCATAAAACAACATGTCATAATCAAAATTATTTCTTTGATAACCAATTAAATAATAGCTTACATTTTGCGATAAATCATCAATTCTAATTTCGTTACTAGAAAGTTGCACTACATCAAATTCATAATAACCATCAACATCATGGCGAGTTTCTAAAATGGTTCCATAAGTACCATAACTTCCAACAGCAATTCCTAAACCATTTCCTGTTTTACCAATATCTACGATATTGTTATTTGCATACATAGTTCCGTTTAAAAAAGAAATAGTAAAAGCTCTAGATAAAAAAGGAACTTCGCCACTACCTGTTGTTTTGTGATAATCTATATACCATAAGTCATAACTTGAAATGTATTGGTGTAATGAAGAACCATTATCTATAATATCATTTCTTACAACACACGACATAAGTGTTGCACCACTAATAAGTAGTAATAAGAGTAATTTTATACGTTTCATAAGCACTCGTTTTATGGTTATGTTTAAAAGTTTTCAAATTACGTGCCAAAAATAAAAAACACCTCTTAAGAGGTGTTTTTTATTTTTATATAGGAGGCTTTATTGCATAAAAACCTTCTTTTCTTTTTTTATATTTTCTACTTTTACATAGTGTATTTTTTCTCCTATGGAATAAGAAATAACTGCTTCATTTTCTTTTAATTCGAAAGGAAAGTTTTCTTTAGAAGTGTTTCCGTATTCCTCTTTAGAGTTAGCATGTAAGACAAGGTCTTTTTGAGCTTTACTAGACGAAGTCTTATAGCGCGCAGCAATATATTGTTTATCACCATGTTGCTCAACAACAGCTTTGGTAATTCTACTTTGAAAATATACGTTTTTGAAATTAACAGACTCTTTTGTAGTAAAATTAATAATTAAGTTAGTAGAGTTATAGCTACCTTTTACACCACCAGTTATATAAGAATAGTTTGCAGACCCTATTTTAAAAGGTGGATTGTTTTCCATTTTTACACTTGCACATTGTGTAAAACTTAAAGACAGTATTAAGATTCCTAATAGTTTCATAGAATTACTTTTTTATTGTTTATTTTTAAACACTCAAGGAGTGTACCAAGTAGCAAATATAAAAAGATTTATATGAAGTTGAGTTTCAGTTATTGGGAATTAAAAGAATGGTTTACAAATATTGATTTTACTATAGTAGGAAGTGGAATTGTAGGATTAAACTGTGCGTTACAATTACGAGAAAAGTATCCAAAAGCAAAAATTCTAGTTTTAGAAAAAGGAATGTTACCACAAGGAGCAAGTACTAAGAATGCAGGATTTGCCTGTTTCGGAAGCTTATCAGAATTAATTGATGATTTACAAACACATACCGAAGAGGAGGTTTTTAACTTGGTAAAAAAACGATGGCAAGGTTTACAACTTTTAAGAACAACATTGGGTGATAAAAATATTGATTTTCAACAAAACAAAGGGTATGAACTCTTTTTAACAACAGAATTCTACGAATTGTGTTTAGATAAAAAGAATGCTATAAATAAGCTTCTAGAACCATTATTTTCTTCAGATGTTTTTACCGTTGATGATAACAAGTTTCATTTTAAAAGCATCCATCAAAACTATATTACTAATCTATTTGAAGGACAGATAGATACAGGTAAAATGGCAGCAAAATTGCTAGAAAAAGTCTTGTCTTCAGGAATAAAAATCATCAATAATATTCAAGTTAAAGAGTTTTCTGAAAATAATGAACATGTAGCCATACAAACAAATCAAATAACATTTAAGACTAAAAAGTTATTTATGGCTACCAATGGTTTTGCAAACCAGTTATTAAATGAAAAAGTACAACCAGCAAGAGCACAAGTTTTAATTACCAAACCAATAAGAAACCTACACATCAAAGGAACCTTTCATTTAGATAAAGGCTATTATTACTTTAGAAATATTGATGATAGAATTTTGTTTGGAGGAGGAAGAAATCTAGACTTTAAAGGTGAAGAAACCACTAATTTTGGAGAGACAGCACTTATTCAAAACAAATTAGAAGAAATTTTGAAAACTACAATTTTACCAAACTCAGAAATAGAAATAGACCACTGTTGGAGTGGAATTATGGGTGTTGGAAATCGAAAAAAAGCGATCTTAAAACAGCTTTCAAATAATGTGTTTTGTGGTGTACGGCTAGGTGGAATGGGAGTCGCTATAGGAAGTTTAGTAGGAAAAGAGTTAGCAGAACTTATTAATTAACGTCCTTTTACAGTGTAAAGAGAAATATGAATATAAAAGAAGAATTATATAAACTATGTGAGTTGTATATAAGCAAGCGTTTAAAAACAGTAGAAGAAATCATTATTTCTCATCAAAAAGATTTGCAATCAGAAACAAAAAGCTCTGCTGGAGATAAGCATGAAACGGGTAGAGCAATGCTACAGTTAGAAATGGAAAAAGCAAGTCAGCAGCTTAGTGGAATTTCTCAAATGAAAGAAACTCTTGCTAAAATTAACACAGAAACAGTTTCAACTATTGCTCACTTAGGAAGTATAGTAACTACCTCAACAATTAGTTATTTTATAAGTGTAAGTGTGGGGCTATTAACTGTTGATAATAAAAAGTATTTTGCTATTTCTTCATCTTCACCCATTGGAAAGTTAATTTTGGGTAAAAAAGAAGGAGATTTTTTCGAGTTTAATGGAGTAAAAAACACGATTAAAGAAATTTTTTAAAAAAGGTAGGGTAAAATAAAAGTTATTTGTTTTACATGCAGGAAAGGTTGTTATAACCATTTAGAAAAAGAACCTACAATACACTTTTATCTTTTGGTGTTTAGACGATAAGGGTGTATTTTTTTTAGAAAATAATTTATTTTAAGATAGTTGTAGTAATAATTATTGAGATAGTTATTATTGGTTTAAACAGTCTTTTTTTAATTTAAAATTGACTGTTTTTTTATGCTCAATATTTTCAAAGTGATTTATAAAAATTGATTGGTTATTATAAGCAACTTCGATTAACCAATATTCTCCTTTAAAATAAGTGTTTAAGACATTTCCTTCTAAGTTTGAAGGTGCTTCAATAATTTTTAGTTGATTAGGGTATAATAATAGAGTTTGTTTGTTAATAATAAGCTCATTTACATCATCAAACAAAGATGCAACGTATTTTTCTTTTGGGTATTTATATAGGTTTGATGGACTATCGTACGCAATAATTTGACAGTTTCGAATTACCATCATTGTATCAGCAAAAGAAAGAGTATCATTTCCGTCGTGTGTTGCAACGATACAAGCAATATTTTTCTTTTTCAAATAGGTAAATAATCGTCTTCTTAATGAGTTCTTTTTAAAATTATCTATTTGGCTAAAAGGCTCATCTAATAATAGTAACTCAGGTTCTTTGGCTAATGCTCTAGCAATAGCTACTCGTTGTTGCTGTCCTCCGCTTAAGTTTTTAACTTTTTCGCCAGCTAATTTAGTCATTTCAATAACCTCAAGTAATTCTTGAGTTCTATTTTCTGCTTCTTCTGGATAGAATCGTGACAAGAACTTTTTTATATTCTCACTTACTGAAGTAAACGGCATTAAATCGAAATCTTGTGCTACATATTTAAAAAAATCCATACCAGGAACAAGGTAGTGTTTGGGGCCTAAAATTTGTGTCTTATCCCAGTACAAATTACCGTTGTCAACATCAAGCAAACCATAAACTATTTTTAAAAGTGTAGATTTTCCACAACCACTTTCACCCATAACGCATAGATGTTCACCTTTTTGAAGTGTAAAATGGATGTTTTCTAAGGTTTTTTCTTTTGACGAATAAGTAAAAGAAATATTATTTACTTGTAGCATGGCAACAAATGTAACTGTTTAGTTACAAACAAAAAACCGATACTCTATGCATCGGTTTTGTTTTAAGCGCTTCTTTCTACGTAGCGAATAATGCTTTTAGCCACATCTTTTCCTGTGGCCTTTTCTATACCTTCTAAACCAGGTGAAGAATTCACTTCTAAAATTAACGGACCTCTATCTGATTGTAACATATCTACACCAGCAACACCTAACTTCATTACCTTAACAGCTTTTAAAGCAGCATTTTCTTCTTCATCTGTTAACTCTATAATTTCTGAAGTTCCTCCTCTATGTAGGTTTGATCTAAATTCACCTTCTTTTCCTTGACGTTTCATGGCTCCAACAACAACACCATCAACCACAAAAACACGAATATCTGCCCCTTTAGCTTCTTTAATATACTCTTGAACAATTACACGAGCTTGTAAGCCATTAAATGCTTCTATAACAGATTCTGCGGCTTTTTTGGTTTCAGCTAAAACTACACCTAAACCTTGTGTTCCTTCTAAAAGTTTAACAATTAAAGGTGCTCCACCTACTTTTTTAATAATTTCAGAAGTGTCTTTTGAGTAGTTCGTAAAAACGGTTTTAGGTAGCCCTAAATTTGCTCTTGAAAGCACTTGTAAGCTACTCAATTTGTCTCTAGACCTAACCAAAGCTTGAGATTCTACAGCAGAAAATACTTTCATCATTTCAAATTGACGTACCACAGCAGTACCGTAAAAAGTAACTGAAGCCCCAATACGAGGTATAATAGCATCAACATCAGTTACAAGTTCATGGTTATATACTATAGCAGGCTTTCTTTTTTCGATAATTAAATCACATTTGGTATGATCTAACACTAGTATTTCATGGCCTCTTTTTTCGCCTGCTTCTACTAAACGTTTTGTTGAATATAATTTTGAATTTCTAGAAAGGATAACGATTTTCATTTTTTATATTTCTTTTGATGCAATGTTTTTCTGTGAAACATCAACTATAAATTTCTTGTTTAAAAATTTTCTACCAATTAAAACTGGATAATTCATTTTACCCCTATTAGATAGAGATAGTTTTATTTTGTATTTTTTCCCGTAAAAAACGGCTGAGGTAGATACAACATACCTTTTTTGTTTTTTACCGTTAGAACTTCTTATGTTTTTTACCTGATACTTGGTCGTTTGCAGCAATTTATTGTTGTACTTTTCTGTTTTAGGGCATAGGAGTATAAATTTCAATAGTCCATCTTTTTCTTCAATATGCTTACAATGTATTGCAGAAGTATATGCCCCAGTATCTATTTTTGCAGGTAAATCTTCAATATCCCATTTTATAAAGGATATTTTTTCAACTCTTCCAATTAATTTCATTTTTACTTAAAAAGTTAAGGAGGACGAATTACTTACTATTTTTTGAAATATACAACACCTACATTAAAAATAAAAAAACCAGTGTATATACACTGGTTTAAAGGTACTTGTTTTTTATTGAATTTACCAAATTCTAACGCGATCTTCTGGCTTTAAGTACATTTGATCACCTTCTTTAACCTCAAATGCTTCATAGAAAGCATCTACATTTTTAAGAGGCATGTAAGCTCTGTACATTCCAGGAGCGTGTGTATCTGTCATAATGCGGTTTTTCAATGCTTCATCACGCATTTTAGTTCTCCATATAGTTCCCCAAGAAAGGAAAAAACGTTGTTCTGGTGTAAATCCGTCAATTTTTTCTGGACGACCATTCTTTTCTAAGAAAATTTGTAATCCTTCATAAGCAGCTTGTACACCGCCTAAATCACCAATGTTTTCACCTAATGTAAACTCCCCGTTTAAGTGCATGCTATCAATAGCAACAATATCACTGTATTGTTTTATTAATTTAGCACCTGCTTCTTTGAATTTTTTAGAATCTTCCTCAGTCCACCAGTTTTTAAGATTTCCATCACCGTCGAAACGAGCACCAGAGTCATCAAAACTATGTGAAATTTCGTGACCAATAACAGCTCCAATTCCTCCATAATTTACAGCTTCATCTGCTTTATAGTTATAGAAAGGAGGTTGTAAAATTGCTGCTGGGAATACAATTTCATTATTTACAGGGTTAAAGTAAGCATTTACCGTTTGAGGAGACATTCCCCACTCAGTTCTATCTACTTCCTTACCTAATTTAGCCATATCTTTTTCAAAATTCCATTTACGAATATTTACAGCATTATCATAGTATGTACCTCCTTGATCTAACCCATTAACTAATAGAGTTGAATAATCTTTCCATTTATCAGGGTATGCAATCTTCACAGTTAATTTGTGTAACTTTTCTAAAGCTTTTTCTTTGGTTTCAGCACTCATCCAAGGTAATTGTGCAATACGCTTTTCAAAACCTAACATTACATTGTCAATCATTTCCTTAGCCTTTTTCTTTGCTTCAGGAGGAAACTTCTCATCTACATACAATTTACCTAAGGCTTCACCAATAGCTCCGTTTAAGCTTGCTAAAGCACGTTCATCTCTTGGGCGTTGTTGCTTAGCTCCACGCATTTCTTTGCTGTAAAACTCCCAAGCAGCTTTTTCTAAGTCAGTAGATAATAAACCTAACGAGTTATTAATAGAATTCCAACGTAATGATAATTTAATAGTTTCGATAGGACTATTTTTAAGTACGTCATTCATTGCTTTGAAATACCCAGGGTCTGTAACAATAATCTTATCAATACTATCAACACCAATTCCTTTTAAATGAGACTCCCAATCAATTATTGGAGCTAATTCAGTTAATTCAGCAACCGTCATTGGATTGTAAATTTTACGAGTATCTCTACGCTCTTCTTTTGTCATCTTAGGTTCAGCTAAACTTCTTTCAAAAGCAACAATTGTAGCAGCGTTCTTTTTAGCTGTAGCTTCATCGTCACCAAACTCTTGGAACATTTTAGCGACAAACACTTCGTATTTTTCTAGCTTATCTTTTACCTTTTCATCTACATAGTAGTCTCTTGACAAACCAAGTCCACCAGCTCCCATGTAACCAGCATTCATACTGCTGTTTTTAAGATCGTTAAATACACCAAAATCATAAAACCCAGCACCTCCATAAGGAGCCATGTTGGTAATAAAAGTTTGTACGTCGTTTAAGTCTTTAATTTCTTCAATTTTTTGAAGGAATGGTTGTATAGGCGCTTTACCAGTTTTATTTCTAGCTACGGTATCCATAATAGTTTCGTAGTAGTTTACAGCCTTTTTTTGGTCAGAGTCTATTTCATTTCCTTCAGCATCTTTTATTTTTGGAAAATTACCTTCTTCAATAGCTTTGTTTAAGATATTTAATACATCAGCTGTTGTTGTTTTTCTTAATTGATTAAACCCCCCCCAAGAAGTTTCATCAGCAGGAATATCAGTATTATCAATCCAAGAACCGTTAACATATCTAAAGAAATCATCGGTAGGTTTAACCGAAGTATCCATATTTTCTAAAACAATTGCCTGTACTTTTTCTTCAGGCTTTTTGTCTGTTTTACATGCAATAACTCCTAAAGAAGCAACGGCAGTAGTAAACAGCATTTTGTGAATGGTTTTCATTTTTAATGTTTTTTGAATAAGTTTTAATTTTAACAAACTACCTCGAGATTTTGTCCCCGAGGTAGTAAATTTACTTTAAATAAGAGTCTGTTTTTATAAAAATGTTACAGTTTTTAACTTTTAATTTTTGATTTTGGAGCATTTGGTAATGTTTCAAAACCCATATTAAACAGCGTGAAACCGAAAATATCAGCGTATTGCTCAATAGTTTTTGCTACAGGAGTTCCTGCTCCGTGACCAGCGTTTGTTTCAATTCTAATTAAAACAGGATTATTTCCTTGTTGTTTGTCTTGCAACTCAGCTGCAAATTTAAAACTATGTGCTGGTACAACACGATCATCATGATCTCCTGTTGTTACCATGGTTGCGGGGTATAGAGTACCTTCTTTTACATTATGCACAGGTGAATATCCTTTTAAATATTCAAACATTTCTTTGCTTTGTTCTGAAGTTCCATAATCGTATGCCCAACCAGCTCCTGCTGTAAAGGTGTGGTAACGTAACATATCTAGTACTCCAACAGCTGGTAAAGCTACCTTCATTAAATCAGGACGTTGAGTCATCGTAGCTCCTACTAATAAACCACCGTTAGAACCTCCTCTAATTGCTAAATAATCTGATGAAGTATAGTTTTCTTTAATCAAGTATTCAGCAGCAGCAATAAAATCGTCAAATACATTTTGTTTTTTTAATTGTGTACCTGCATTGTGCCACTTTTTACCATATTCTCCACCACCACGTAGGTTAGGTACAGCATAAACACCACCTTGCTCCATCCAAACTGCATTAGCAATACTAAAATTAGGGGTTAAACTTACATTGAATCCTCCATAACCATATAAAATAGTTGGGTTTTTACCGTTTAACTCTAACCCTTTTTTATAAGTGATAATCATAGGAACTTTAGTTCCGTCTTTTGAAGTATAAAATACTTGTTTACTTTCGTAATCATCTGCATTAAATGAAATAGCCGGTTTCCAGTATAACTCATAGGTTCCATCTTCCGGATTGAACTTGTATGAAGAACTCGGTGTGTTGTAGTTGGTAAAAGAGAAATACAAATCTTTAGCATCAGTTTTCCCTCCAAAACCACTTGCAGAACCTACACCTGGCAACTTTACTTCACGGATTAATTTTCCGTCAAAATCGTATTGTACTACTTTTGATACTGCATCAACCATGTATTTAGCAAAGAAATATCCAGCTCCTGTTGAAGGAGATAGTACATTTTCTGTTTCAGGAATAAAATCTACCCAATTTTCTGGAGTTGGATTAGAAGCGTCTACTGTAACTACTTTTTTGTTTGGTGCATTTAAGTTTGTAACTAAGTACAACTTACTATCTCTATTATCAATTACATAGGTATCACTATCGAAATTATCGATAATAGGCATTAATTTACTATTAGCATTGGTTAAGTCTTTTATAAATAATTTGTTTCCAGAAGTAGATGTAGAAGCAGATACTAATAAGTAGTTATTATCTTCAGTTAAATATCCACCTACATAACGATGTTTTTCTTCTGGAGTAGCGCCAAAAATAATTTCATCAGAACTTTGTGAGGTTCCTAGTTTATGAAAGTATAACTTATGTTGATCTGTCTTTGCCGATAATTGACTTCCTTTAGGTTTGTCATAACTAGAGTAATAAAAACCTTCGTTTCCTTTCCAAGCAATTCCTGAGAATTTTACATCTACTAAAGTATCTTCTTTAATTTCTTTAGTTTCTGCATCCATAATAATAACCTTTCTCCAATCACTTCCTCCTTCAGAAATAGTATAAGCAACTGTTTTTCCATCTTTAGTAAAGTTTACAGAACCTAATGAGGTGGTTCCGTCTTCAGCAAATGTATTTGGATCTAAAAAAACCTCTTTTTTACCATCTTTGTCTTTTCTATATAAAAGATACTGATTTTGTAACCCGTTGTTTTTATAAAAATAAGTATAATCTCCTTCTTTAAAAGGAGTTCCTACTTTTTCATAATTCCATAATTCTGATAAACGTTCTTTTAATTGTTCACGATATGGAATTTTGTCTAAATAATTAAAAGTAACTTCGTTTTCAGCTTTTACCCAAGCTCCAGTTTCGTCACTTTTATCGTCTTCTAACCAACGATAATTATCGGTTACTTTTGTACCAAAATAGTCGTCTACAACAGGTTTTTTAGTTGTTTCAGGATAGTTCACACTAATATTATTTTTAGGTTGTTTTTCTTCTTTACAAGAAACAAAAATAGTTCCTGCACAGATAATAGGAAGAAGGATTTTTCTCATGATTAAAAAATTGGTTAATTAAGCCCAAAGTTAGAAGAAAAACGATCATAACTATTTATTTTAAGATGAATTTAACAAAAACACCGTGTAAATCAAATGAAATAAAAACGACTACCTTTGCATAATTATAATATATTTAGATAAAGATGACTGAGAATTTAAACAAAGAAATTTTTTTAAAAAAGGTTTTTAACTATGAAGAAAATAAAGAATGGAAGTTTGAAGGAGAGTTACCAGCATTAATCGATTTTTATGCTGATTGGTGTGGGCCTTGCAAAGCACTTGCTCCTGTTTTAGAAGAATTGAGCCAAGAGTATAAAGGAAAAATTAATATTTATAAAATAGATACAGAAGCAGAACAAGAATTATCAGCAGCTTTTGGAATTAGAAGTATACCTTCTATGTTATTTTGTCCTGCCAATGAAGACCCTCAAATGGCTCATGGAGCTTTACCAAAAAAACAGATTGAACAAATAATTTTAGATGTCTTGAAGGTTCAAAAATAACTCTACAGAATAAGAAAATAAATTTTTAAAAAGTGATACATTTTGTGTCACTTTTTTTTTGTTGAAACACAAAATAAGAAACTCAGTGAGTATCACTTATCAAGCGTTTTTTTTATTTTTAAAGTATTGATTTTTAAGTTTTTGTAAAAACTTAAAAATGTTGTAAATTGAAGAATAAAAAGAAATTTGTTAAAAACTTCAAGGGATTTGTGAATAAGTATAGCTTTCAGAATTTAGCAAATTTTCCAATCTTTGTTTCTCCCTCGAGTAAGAAAAAATAACAGACTAAAATAGCTTTAAAAGCATGGCATCAATTGAACCAATTTTACAAGAAAATAAAGACAGATTTGTAATTTTTCCAATCCAACATAATGACTTGTGGGAATGGTATAAAAAACAACAAGCTTGTTTTTGGACTGCTGAAGAAATTGATTTGCATTCAGACCTAATAGATTGGAATTCTAAGTTAACAGATGATGAACGTTATTTTATAAAGCATATTTTAGCATTTTTTGCTGCATCTGATGGAATTGTAAATGAAAATCTAGCAGAAAATTTTGTAAATGAAGTTCAGTACTCAGAAGCAAAATTTTTTTACGGTTTTCAAATAATGATGGAGAATATTCATTCTGAAACGTATTCTTTATTAATAGATACTTATATTAAGAACGAAGAGGAGAAGTCAAGACTGTTTCAAGCAATTGATAATTTTCCTGCTATAAAAAAGAAAGCAGATTGGGCATTAAAGTGGATTGAATCTGACTCGTTTGCAGAGCGTTTAATTGCTTTTGCAGCAGTAGAAGGAATTTTCTTTTCAGGTTCTTTCTGTTCAATTTTCTGGTTAAAGAAGCGTGGATTATTACCTGGGTTAACTTTTTCTAATGAGTTAATTTCTCGTGATGAAGGAATGCACTGTGATTTTGCAGTACATTTACATAATAACCACTTGGTAAATAAAGTGCCAAAAGAAAGAATAAAAGAAATTATTATTTCAGCTTTAAATATTGAAAGAGAGTTTATTACTGAGTCGTTACCTGTAAGTTTAATAGGTATGAATGCGATATTGATGACCCAATATTTAGAATATGTTACCGATAGACTACTTTTAGAATTCGGATGTGAAAAAGAGTATGGGTCTACCAATCCATTTGATTTTATGGAAATGATATCATTGGAAGGGAAAACTAACTTCTTTGAAAAAAGAGTATCAGAGTACCAAAAAGCTGGAGTTAAATCTGGTGGTACAGGAAGCATAAGCTTCGATGCTGATTTTTAAACCTAAAAACTGCTACTCCCCCTACATGCAGTATTTCAACTAGAGCACTTTGTAGTGTTTTACTGTTATAAAACGTTTCAAAAGGAAGCAAAAAAAGTATTAACATTTTTGTGTTGTTATAAAAAGTTATGTTTTAACAATGCTGTCAACCAATAAAAACCAATATCAATATGTATGTAGTAAAAAGAGACGGTAGAAAAGAGCCTGTGATGTTCGATAAAATCACAGCAAGGGTTAGAAAAATGTGCTATGGATTAAACAATATTGTTGATCCAGTAAAAGTAGCAATGCGTGTTATTGAAGGGTTATACGATGGAGTAACAACTTCTGAATTAGATAATTTAGCTGCAGAAATAGCTGCAACAATGACAACAGCACACCCTGACTATGCGAAATTAGCAGCAAGAATTGCCGTGTCTAACCTACATAAAAACACCAAAAAATCGTTTTCTGAAACGATGATTGATTTATATGAGTATGTTAACCCAAGAACAGAAAAAAAATCACCATTATTAGCAGATGATGTATATAAAATTATCATGGATAATGCTGATAAACTAGATTCAACTATTATTTATAGTCGTGATTTTAACTATGATTATTTTGGTTTTAAAACATTAGAACGCTCTTATTTACTAAAGCTAAATGGAAACATTGTTGAGCGTCCACAACAAATGTTAATGCGTGTTGCTATAGGGATTCATAAAGAAGATATTGACGAGGCAATTGCTACATACGAGTTAATGAGTAAGAAATACTTTACACATGCTACACCAACGTTATTTAATTCAGGTACGCCAAAACCGCAAATGTCATCTTGCTTCTTACTACAAATGCAAGACGATAGTATTGATGGTATTTATGATACGTTAAAACAAACAGCTAAAATTTCACAGTCAGCAGGAGGTATCGGTTTGTCTATTCATAATATTCGTGCTACAGGTAGTTATATTGCAGGCACTAATGGAACATCAAACGGAATTGTGCCTATGTTACGTGTATTCAACGATACAGCACGTTACGTAGATCAAGGAGGAGGAAAACGTAAAGGTTCTTTTGCTATGTATTTAGAGCCATGGCATGCTGATATTTATGATTTTTTAGACTTGAAGAAAAACCATGGTAAAGAAGAAATGCGTGCGCGTGATTTATTTTATGCTATGTGGATTTCAGACTTATTCATGAAACGGGTACAAGAAGATGCTGACTGGACTTTGATGTGCCCACACGAGTGTCCTCATTTATACGATACATATGGTGAAGAATTTGAGCGTTTATATACAAGCTATGAAGCTGCTGGTAAAGGAAGAAAAACCATTAAAGCACGTGATTTATGGGAGAAAATCTTAGAATCACAAATAGAAACAGGTACTCCGTACATGTTATATAAAGATGCAGCAAACCGTAAATCAAACCAAAAAAACTTAGGAACCATTCGTTCTTCAAACTTATGCACTGAAATTATGGAGTATACTGCTGAAGATGAAGTAGCAGTATGTAACTTAGCCTCTATTGCAATACCAATGTTTGTTGGCGAAGATGAAAATGGAAATAAGTTTTTTGATCATAAAAAACTATTTAAAGTAACTAAAAAGGTTATTAGAAACTTAGATACGGTAATTGACCGTAACTATTATCCAGTAAAAGAAGCAGAGAACTCAAATTTCCGTCACCGTCCAGTAGGGTTAGGAATTCAAGGGTTGGCAGATGCTTTTATTATGTTACGCTTACCATTTACATCAGAAGAAGCAAAAAAACTAAATCAAGAGATTTTTGAAACGCTGTATTTTGCTGCTGTAACCTCATCAATGGAAGTTGCTAAAGTAAAAGGGGCATATTCAACCTTTAAAGGTTCACCAATGTCAGAAGGAGAGTTTCAATACAATATGTGGGGGATTAAAGATGATGAATTAAGTGGTCGTTGGGACTGGGATAAACTACGTAAAAATGTTAAAAAACATGGAGTCCGTAACTCACTATTAGTAGCACCAATGCCTACAGCATCTACGTCTCAAATTTTAGGAAATAATGAAGCATTTGAACCATATACTTCTAATATTTATACACGTAGAGTATTATCAGGAGAGTTTATTGTAGTAAACAAACATTTACTAGAAGATTTAGTTGAATTAAACTTATGGGACAACAATATGAAAGAAGATATTATGCGTGCTAACGGATCTATCCAACATATTGAAGCAATTCCACAAGAGTTAAAAGACTTATACAAAACGGTTTGGGAAATGAGTATGAAAGATATTATTGATATGGCACGCCATAGAGGGTACTTTATTGATCAATCTCAATCGTTAAATTTATTTATGAAAGATCCTGACTATGGGAAGCTAACTTCTATGCATTTTTATGCCTGGAAGTCTGGATTAAAGACAGGGATGTATTATTTACGTACAAAATCTGCCGTAAATGCGAAGCAATTCACATTAAACGTAGAAAAGAAAGAAGAAGATAAACCAATGAGCCCAGAAGAATTTAAGGCTATGGTAGAAGCTTCTAAAGATGCTGGTCCAGACGATTGTTTAATGTGTGGATCTTAAAAAAAATGTTATTGCGAACAAAGTGAAGCAATCTTTACAAGAGAAAACTTTCATTTTTTTGCTCACAATGAATAATTACCAATTAAATTAAAAGTGATAAAAGAGAGGCCGATAGGCTTCTCTTTTTTGTATTTTCGACAAAATTTTATTTACGGATGATGAACTGGGAACAACTCCTTTCTTTAAAACGTTTCGGCGATGCCCAAAAGCGTTTACGTGCACAACAAGACGAAACTCGTTTGGGTTTTGAGGTAGATTTTGATAGAATTATATTTTCATCAGCTTTTCGAAGTTTACAAGATAAAACACAAGTAATTCCGTTGTCAAAAACCGATTTTGTTCACACGCGTTTAACACATAGTTTAGAAGTATCAGTAGTTGGTAGAACCCTAGGAAGACGTGTAGGTAAAGTATTGTTAGAGCGTCATCCGAAGTTACAAGACTTGGGCTACACTTTTAATGATTTTGGAGCTATTGTCGCTTCGGCATCAGTAATGCACGATATTGGAAACCCACCATTTGGACATTCAGGAGAGAAAGCTATTGGAGAATACTTTAAAACAGGAAAAGGGCTTCAGTATAAAAGTCAATTAACCGATTTAGAGTATCAAGATATAATCGATTTTGAAGGAAATGCAAATGGGTTTAGAATTCTCACAGAAAATAGAGAAGGAATTCAAGGAGGTTTACGTTTGTCGTATGCAACTCTAGGTGCTTTTTTAAAATATCCTAAAGAAAGTCTTCCCAAAAAACCAACCAACCATATAGTTGATAAAAAATACGGCTTTTTTCAATCAGAAAAAGAAGCTTTTTTAGATCTTGTTAAAGATTTAGGGTTGTGTAAAAAAGAAAGTGAAGGAATATCGTTTTATCGCCACCCCTTAGCTTATTTGGTAGAAGCAGCAGATGATATTTGTTATACAATTATTGATTTTGAAGATGGTATTAATCTGGGATTAATAGATGAAGATTATGCGTTAGAGTATATGATTAAATTAGTAAAAGATGTAATTGATAGTAAAAAATATCACTCATTAAAGCACACAAAAGATAGAGTAAGTTATTTACGCGCATTAGCTATAGGAGTGTTAATTAATGAAGCAGTAGCTATATTTTTAGATAATGAAGAAGCTATTTTAAATGGAACATTTGATAAAGGATTATTAGATAAGTGCCAGTATGAAGCACAAATTAATGATATAATAAAAATAAGTGTAGATAAAATTTACAAGAGTAAAGAGGTTGTAGAAAAAGAAGTTGCTGGATATAAGATTATAGCTGATTTACTAGATGCTTTTGTAATAGCATTAAATAATAAGTTTGAAGGAAAGCAGTCTAATTACGATAAGTTAGTATTAAATTTAATTCCAGAAGAATTTCAACAAGAAAGAGACAAATTATATAATAGAATTATGCAAATATGTAGTTACATAGCTGGTTTATCAGATGGGTATGCTATTCGTTTACATAAAAAAATTATGGGAAATATTAGTTAGAAAGTGTTAAATAGCTGTTATTTTTATTAAAAAACAAGTTGCTTGGTGTATTTTTGCTAATACAATAATTAGGGTAAAATACAAATTATCTGTTATAGTATTCATCAACCAGTTTTTATTATGAATAAAAAAATACTTTTTTTTAGCTTTTTAATTATAGCTATTTGCAGTGTTATTTTTAAGATTTCAGTTAGTAATGAAACAAATACTGATAACTTAAGAAAACAGCATGTAACATTTTTACAAGAACACCCTTTTCAGAAAACAGGAAAACTTCCTAAGAAAAATAGGAAGGCACTAGGGTTACCACCAAATGCTTATTTTGAACAAAAGTACCTGAGTGAAATTAATCCTAGTACGGGAAGAACACACAAAGAAAATGTTTATAAGCTTCAAGAGGATTTAAACAAACGAAAAGCAGGACAAAAAGTGCCTGGAGATGCAGATAATGCATGGGTAGAAAGAGGACCTGATAATGTTGGAGGTAGAACAAGAGCACTTTTATTTGACCCAAACGATGCTACCAATGAAACTGTTTTTGCAGGAGGTGTTAGTGGTGGTTTATGGAAGAACACAAACATATCAAACTCAGATTCTAAATGGGTTCGTATAGGAATCCCTGAGAATTTAGCAGTATCTTGTATAGCAGTAGACCCAAATAATTCAAAAACTTTTTATGTAGGAACAGGAGAGTCTTATGTAAATGGAGATGTAAACGGAAATGGTTTATGGAAATCTACTGATGGAGGTAATTCATGGACGAAAATACTAGGGGGAGTTACAGGAGAAAGCTTTTTAGATACAAATTCTAAATTAACAATTAATTTACCTGCAGAAATAGCTGGAGATTACATTTCTGTATTAACAACTGCTTTTGGGGGTGATATTACAACACCAATTACAAAAGATTTAGTTTTAGTTAATGATGGAACAGTTCCAACCGAAGACGGTTGTGAAGCTATTACAAATGCAGCTGAACTAAATGGAAAAATAGCAGTTATCAGAAGAGGAACTTGTAACTTCTCAGCAAAGGCTAAAAATGCTCAAGATGCAGGAGCTGTTGCTGTTATTATAGTAAATAATCAAAGCACACCTCCTTTTAATATGGCAGCAGGTGACGGAGCAGATGCAGTTACTATTCCTTCATTAATGATAAACCAAGACATAGGAGATACTATTATTGATAAATTATCTTCAACATCTGTTAATGGAACACTAACAAAATTAAACGATGAGGCTACTAACTCAACTATAGTTCCAGGTATACAACATATAAATGATATAGTGATAAGAAATAATGCTGGTGTTTCAGAGGTGTATGTTGCAGTTGGAGAAGCAGGATATACAGGAGGAGTTTCATTAGGAGGAGATAGTTTAGGTGTTTATAAATCTATTGATGGTACAAATTTCACCAAAATAAACCTTCCAAAAACTTCAGGAGGAAATCCATATGAACCAAATAATTTAGAAGTTGCTTCAGACAATTCTATTTATTTAAGTACATCAAGTAGCTACACTTTTTCAGATGGAGGAGGAGCTATTTTTAAATCTACAG
This sequence comes from Tenacibaculum sediminilitoris, assembly GCF_964513795.1. NCBI lineage: Bacteria > Pseudomonadati > Bacteroidota > Flavobacteriia > Flavobacteriales > Flavobacteriaceae > Tenacibaculum > Tenacibaculum sediminilitoris. Next base: position 59,449 of record NZ_CAZEQR010000049.1, read on the forward strand.
ACGGTAATGACTTTAACTTAGTTCATTCAATTGTAAATGGAAGTAGAACAGAAATTGCAGTATCACCTACTAATGCAGAAACTGTATATGTTTTGGCTGAAATAAATGATTCAGATACACCAGTTAAGATTTTGAAAACAACCAATAGTTTTACTACAGTGAATGAAATGGCATTACCAAACGATGCAGATACAGGTACAGATGCTAATGACTTTACAAGAGGACAAGCTTTTTATGACCTGCTGATTAAGGTAGATCCAAATGATGAAAACACGTTATATGTAGGTGGGATAGATTTATTTAAATCAACTGATGGGGCAGCTAGCTGGAATCAATTATCTCATTGGTATGGAGGTTTTGGGTATCAAAACGTTCATGCAGATCAACATGGTTTAGCATTTGCTTCTTCTAGCAGAATGGTGTTTGGTAATGATGGAGGGGTTTATTTTTCTAATAACTCGGGAGGAAATATTGATGCAAGAAACAATAATTATAATACATTACAATTTTATACTTTAGGAGTTGCTCCAACAACAGCTTTTGGAGGAAAAGAATATTTTATAGCAGGAGCACAAGACAACGGTACTCAGTTAGTAGAAGAAGCTATAGAAGGAATTAATAGCTCAGTTAGAGCATCAGGAGGAGACGGAGCAGCAAGCTTTTTTGATACAGATGGAACCGATAAATATTTTATAACAAACTATGTTTATAATCGATCAATTTCATTGTACAACTATACAACTGATAAATGGATTACTATTAATGATGAGAACTCATCTAATGGAGATTTTATTAACCAAGAAGAATTAGATTCAAACCTTAATATTTTATACTCAAACTACTCATCTTCATCTTTTAGTTCAGCAATTAGAAGGTATTCAAACATTTTAATAGATGGTTTAGTAGAAAAAGCATTATTAACAAATGTATTAATGGATGCTGATCCATCAGCATTAAAAGTCTCACCTTATACAACTGAATCAAGTAAATTATTTGTAGGGTTAAAAAACGGGAGACTACTTAAAGTAGAAAATGCTGAAGCTGGAACAGGAGTATGGTCTAATATTACAGGACCTGATTTTATTGGTTCGATATCTGATATTGAGTTTGGAGAAACAGAAAATCAAATTTTTGTTACCATGCATAATTACGGTGTAAATAATGTTTGGTATTCTACTGATGGAGGAGCAAATTGGGTAACCAAAGAAGGAGATTTACCTGATATCCCAGTAAAAGCAATATTACAAAATCCATTGAGTAAAAATGAAGTAATTGTAGGAACAGATTTAGGTGTTTGGAAGACAAGTAATTTTACTGATGCCTCACCTACTTGGACTCAGTCTTATAATGGTATGAGCAATGTACCTGTATTAGATTTAGACTTAAGAGATGATAATACTGTATTTGCTGCTACCTATGGAAGAGGTGTTTTCTCTGGAAAATTTACATTTGATTCAGACGGAGACGAAGATGGAGATGGTGTTTTAAATGGAGTAGATAACTGCCCAAACACTGCAAATGCAGACCAAGCAGATGCTGATAATAATGGAATAGGAGATGTTTGTCAAGATACTGATGGAGATGGTATTTTAGATATTAATGATAACTGTCCAAACACTGCAAATGCAAACCAAACAGATGCTGATAATAATGGAATAGGAGATGCTTGTCAAGATATTGATGGAGACGGTGTAATGGATAATGTAGACAACTGTCCAAATATCGCAAATGCAAACCAAGCAGATGGAAACAATGATGGAGTAGGTGACGTTTGTGATACTAGCTACGAAAACCCAGATAATATTTCTATCAAAACTACATCAGAAACTTGTGCAGATGAAAATGATGGAAAAATAACAGTTAATGTTAAACAAACTTTTGTAAGCTACACAGTTACAGTAAAAGGAACTTCAACAGATTTATCAAAAGAATTAACAACAGAATCAACAACATTCTCAGATTTAGTACCAGGGGCATATGAAGTATGTGTTAAAGTTAATGACAGAGACGATTATGTACAATGTTTCGAAGTTACTATTGAAGAAACAAGTCCAGTTTCATTAAAAGTTGCTAAAAATAATTCATCTAAAGGATATACAGTAAATGTTACCTCAGGTACAGCACCTTATAACGTATATTTAAATGGAAACCTTATTAATACGTTTAATAGCTCAACATTTGATATCAATGTTCAAGGAAGTGGTATTTTAGAGGTTAAAACAGCTAAAGAATGTGAAGGAAAATTCAAAACGGTTATTGATAATATTTTCCTTAAGAATAACCCTGTTTCAGAATCTATTGACCTATTGGTTCCTGATGATGCGGCATCAAGTATAGATGTTATGGTGTATGACCTTACAGGAAAAGTTATAATAAAAGATAAGATTAACAAACAAGGTAATGAGTTATCTATTCCTTTTAGTAAATTCAAATCAGGAATTTATATCTTGAAATTAGGAACAGATCAAACAAACACCTTTAAAATAATAAAATAATGAAAAGAGTACTAAAAACACTAGGATTGTTTTCAACGACATTACTTTTATTTAGTTGTGGAGGAGGAAGCAGTAGTGGAGGCGGTGATGAAGTTGTTAATGAACCACCAACTAAGGTTAGTTTAACATACCCTACACAAAATTTATTATGCATTGATAATAGTATTCCTTTTGATTGGAGTGATGCTACAGACCCTAATAGCGATAATATAAATTATAAAATTGAGATAGCTACTAATAGAGAATTAACGAATATCATTAAAACTCAAACAACAGTTGTATCGAATATAACCATTGCTTTAGATAAAGGAGTAGCTCACTACTGGAGAGTTACCTCTGTAGATAGTAAAGGTAAAGAAGGTGAACCGTCAGATGTATTTGCTTTTTATACTAAAGGAGAAGGAGAAACAAATACAGCACCATTTACAGCTGAATTATTGAAGCCTGAAGATGAAGGAGCTGTATCTGGAACTATAGCAACTCTTGAATGGAAAGGAGCTGACTCAAATGCAGCTGATACGTTGACTTACGATGTGTATTTTGGTGAAGATGCTAATCCAACCACTTTAAAAGAAGAAAACTTAAGTACTAGTAAACTTGAAGTAAGTATTGAAAGTGGTAAAACTTATTACTGGAAGGTTAACACCAAAGACAACTCTGGGGCTAAATCAATAGGTCAAATTTGGAGTTTTACCGTAAATTAAACTTCAGTATCATAAAAACAAAAAAAACGCTTTTAAAGCGTTTTTTTTGTTTTTATGATACTCTATTCGTTTAAATGTTTTTCAGCCACTTTCTCAAGTTCATCATACCAATTTTGACCAAATCTCCTAATTAAAGCATGTTTAACAAACTTAAAAACAGGAACTTGTAATTCTTTACCTAAAGAACAAGCATCGTCGCAAATTTCCCATTTATGATAGTTTACAGCAGCGAACTCACTATAATCTTTCACACGAACAGGGTATAGGTGACAAGAAATAGGCTTTTTCCAATCAATAATCCCTTTGTTATAAGCTTCTTCAATAGCACATAAAGCAGTTCCTTTATCATCAAAAATAACATAGGCACAATCAGCATCATGAATTAAAGGAGTTTCTAATTCACCAAAATCACTAGTAACCCAAGTGCCTTGTTTCTCAATAGCCTTTATACCTTCCTTTCTTAAAAAAGGTTTAATTTTTGGATAAATATCTTCTAAAATCTTTGTTTCCTCTTTTTCAAGAGGAGCACCCGCATCTCCATCAATACAGCAAGCACCTTTACAAGCCGATAAATTACAAACAAACTCTTTTTCTATAAGCTCTTCAGAAACTATGGTTTTTCCTAATTGAAACATAAATTATATTTAAAATTGGAAGTTTACTGTAACTTCACGTAAATTTAAGGGCAAAAATACTAGATTGTAACATTACTTACATAATTTTGCATGCGAAAAATATAGCAATTATGGACTTTAACTTCAAAGAAATTTTTACAGCCTTTATGGTATTGTTTGCGGTAATCGATATTGTTGGTAATATCCCTATCATTATTGATTTACGAAAAAAAGTAGGACACATTCAATCAGAAAAAGCCTCTGTAATAGCAGGGTTTATAATGATTTTATTTTTGTTTTTAGGGCAACGTTTACTAAACTTAATAGGAATTGATGTACATTCCTTTGCGGTAGCTGGTGCTTTTATCTTATTTTTTCTAGCCTTAGAGATGATTTTAGGAATAACATTATATAAAGAAGATGATGAAGAAGCTTTAAGTGCCACAGTTTTTCCACTAGCTTTCCCGTTAATAGCTGGTCCAGGTAGTTTAACTACATTACTATCAATACGTGCTGAATTTAACCTTGAAAATATTATTGTAGCTGTTTTGTTAAATGTGATTGTAATTTACATTGTGTTAAAAACATCTTCTAAAATTGAAAAAGTAATTGGACCTAACGGAATTAAAATTATTAGAAAAATATTTGGTGTAATTCTATTAGCAATCGCAGTTAAGTTATTTGCAGCAAATTTTAAAATGTTAATAGCATAAGAATGATCTTTGACGTATTTATTGTTGGAGCAGGTGTTTCTGGTATGCAATGTGCATTAGTTTTAGGTTCGGCACTTACCAAAGATTATGCAAAAGGTAAAAAAGTAGCTATAATAACACATCAACGTTCCTCTCATTTACAAGAGGCATTATTTAATAATGTTTTAGGGTTGTCTCCAGAAACACTAGGAAAAGATATTTTAGAAGAAGGTAAAAAACAACTAAAGGAACTTTACCCTGAAGTAGCACAAATAGAAAATGAAAAAGTTATGATGGTTACAGAAGAAGAGGGTAGTTATAAAGTTGTAACAAATAAAAAGGAATACTATAGTAAAAATGTCGTCATAGCACTAAACTATTCTAAACCCTTTGAAATTGTTGGCTTAGAACAATATGTAGAACGACATATTAGAGCAAATGCAGTAAAAGATAGAATCCAATTACGTAATTTTAATCATTTAATTAAAGAAGGGTTATACGTTTGTGGAACTTTGGCTGGATGGAGAAGTCAGTTTGCAATTGCGGCAGGAAGCGGTGCAAGTGTAGCTACAGATATTTTAACTATATGGAATGATAATGTACCAACTAAAGTACATGATAAATATAAAAAAGAGTAATTATCAATAGAGAGAGTCATGAGGAAAGTAGTAGGAATAATAACAATTCTAACATTGTTTATTAATTGTGGAGGTAATGATAGTGAGGTGGTGAAGCCATCAGAAGAGGATAAAGTAGTTGCTGTTGACGATTCTTTTCAAGCAGAAGAGAATAAAGAGACTTTATTACCTAGTTTTTTAACTAATGACACCTATACATCAGGAAACGTAAAAGTAACGTTTGAAACTACCTCAGCGAGAAATGGTGCTATTGTTGAGAGCAACAATGTTTTTAAATATACTCCAGCACAAGATTTTGTTGGTACAGATTCTTTTAAATATACTATTTGTAGCACAATTACTCCGAGTAGTTGCTCTACTGCTACAGTAATAATAAATGTTAGTGCTTCAACAAATGGCAATACAGGAAGTTTTAATATTCCTTCTGAATTATTAGAATATTATAAAAATGTTGATTTTACATTAACAGGAACATCTTTAAAAGATGATTTAGCCACTGAAATTATTGATAGTCATAATACTTTTTTAGATTATACACCAGGTGTTTGGAATGTTTTAAAACAATCAGATTTAGACCTTACCAATGATAGTAAAGTTGTTTTAATCTATGGTTATGATGATAATGACGCTAACTATGTAACAGATAGAACTCGTAGTAAAGATGCCAATGGTGGTACTGCTGGGACACAATGGAATAGAGAACATGTATACCCAAAATCATTAGGAAGCCCTAATTTAGGAACATCTGGACCAGGAGCAGACGCACATCACCTAAGACCATGTGATATTACGTTTAATTCTCAAAGAGGAAGTAAATTATTTGCATCTGGATTAGGAAATGCAGGGGATGTTTCAGGAAACTGGTACCCAGGAGATGAATGGAAAGGAGATGTAGCTCGTATGATGATGTATATGTACCTTCGCTATGGTAATCAATGTTTGCCAAAAAATGTTGCTATAGGATCAGTTACAGATTATGATAGTAATATGGTTACTATTTTACTAGAATGGAATGCAGAAGACCCAGTATCTAACTTAGAAAAGCAACGTAATAATGTTGTTGCTAACGAACAAGGAAACAGAAACCCTTTTATTGATAACCCTTATTTAGCAACTGTAATATGGAATGGTACAGAAGCTGAAAATACTTGGAAATAAAGTATAGAAAAAGTAAAAAACCGAAGCATTTGCTTCGGTTTTTTTATTCGTATAATATTTTATTTTTATCCTTTAAAACTTGCCTTTAAGAACTCAGAGTTCATACGAGCAATGTTTTCTAAAGAAATTCCCTTAGGACATTCAACTTCACAAGCTCCGGTGTTTGTACAGTTACCAAAACCTTCTAAGTCCATTTGAGCAACCATATTTTTAACACGTTCAGTAGCTTCTACTTGCCCTTGAGGTAATAATGCATATTGAGATACTTTAGCTCCTACAAATAGCATTGCAGATGAGTTTTTACAAGTAGCAACACAAGCACCACAACCAATACAAGTTGCTGCATCCATTGCTTTATCAGCATTTTCCTTAGGAACTAAAATAGCATTTGCATCTGTAGTATTTCCAGAAGTATTTACTGAAATATAACCTCCAGCTTGTTGAATTCTTTCAAAAGAACCTCTATCAACAACTAAATCTTTAATTACTGGGAATGCAGCAGCCCTAAATGGCTCAATTGTAATAGTATCACCATCGTTAAACATACGCATATGTAACTGACAAGTAGTTACTCCACGGTCTGGTCCGTGTGCTTCCCCATTAATATACATTGAACACATACCGCAAATCCCTTCACGACAGTCATGGTCAAATGCTACAGGTTCTTCACCAGTGTTTACTAATTGTTCGTTTAATACGTCCATCATTTCTAAGAAAGACATGTGCTCAGAAATATCGGTCACCTTATATTCGACCATTTTTCCTTTATCACTTGCATTTTTTTGACGCCAAATTTTAAGTGTTAAATTCATCATTTTCTCTTATTTGTATGAACGTTGTTTTAATTCAATATCGTTAAACTCTAATTCTTCTTTATGTAAAACAGCATCAGCCGGTTCACCTTTATATTCCCAGGCAGCAACATAAGCATAATCTTTATCATTACGTTTTGCTTCTCCTTTTTGAGGGCCGTCTAATTCAACAGACTCTTCTCTAAAGTGACCACCACAAGATTCAGTTCTGTCTAAAGCATCCTTAGCAAATAACTCCCCTAGTTCTAAGAAGTCAGCAACTCTACCTGCTTTTTCTAGCTCTGGATTCATTTCATTTGCAGCTCCAGGAACGGTTACGTTCTTCCAGAAGTCTTTACGTAAAGCTTTAATTTCAGCCATAGCTTCTTTTAAACCTTGTTCGTTACGTGCCATTCCACATTTTTCCCACATGATTTTTCCTAATTTTTTGTGGTAGTAATCTACAGAATGTTCTCCTTTATTGTTGATAAAGAAATCGATGCGATCTTTAACCGATTTTTCAGCTTCTTCAAACTCTTTAGTGTCCGTTGAAATTTTACCTGTACGGATGTCGTTAGACAAATAATTACCAATTGTATAAGGTAACACGAAGTATCCGTCAGCTAAGCCTTGCATTAATGCAGAAGCACCTAAACGGTTAGCACCGTGATCAGAGAAGTTTGCTTCACCAATAGCATAACAACCATCAATGGTAGTCATTAAGTTATAATCTACCCAAATTCCACCCATTGTATAATGAGTTGCAGGATAAATCATCATAGGGGTTTTGTAAGGATTGTTATCAACAATCTTCTCATACATTTGGAATAAGTTTCCGTATTTAGCCTCTACTATTTTTTCTCCTTCAGCAATAATTTTCTCATGTGAAGGGTTTTTAATTCCGTGTAATTTACATTGCTCTTTACCGTAACGCTCAATTGCTGATTTAAAATCTAAATATACAGCTTCACCAGTAGCATTTACACCGTAACCAGCATCACAACGTTCTTTTGCAGCACGAGATGCTACATCACGCGGTACTAAGTTACCAAAGGCAGGATATCTTCTTTCTAAGTAATAATCTCTATCTTCTTCAGCAATTTGAGTTGGTTTTAATTTTCCTTCTCTAATTGCCAATACATCTTCCATTTTCTTCGGAACCCAAATACGACCATCATTACGTAACGATTCAGACATTAAGGTTAATTTAGACTGATAGTCTCCTGAACGCGGAATACATGTTGGGTGAATTTGTGTATAACAAGGGTTCGCAAAGAAAGCTCCCTTTTTATGAATTTTCCATGCTGCAGTTGCGTTAGATCCCATTGCGTTAGTAGATAAGAAATATACATTTCCGTATCCACCAGAAGCAATTACTACGGCATGTGCTGAGTGACGTTCGATTTCACCAGTAACTAAGTTACGAGCAATAATACCACGAGCTTTTCCATCAACAATAACTAAATCTAGCATTTCATGACGATTGAACATTTCAATCTTACCACGAGCAATTTGACGGTTCATTGCTGAGTAAGCTCCTAATAATAACTGTTGACCTGTTTGCCCTTTCGCATAGAAGGTACGAGATACTAATACCCCACCAAACGAACGGTTATCTAGTTGTCCACCATAATCACGTGCAAAAGGTACCCCTTGTGCCACACATTGGTCGATAATATTTGCAGAAACCTCAGCTAAACGATATACGTTTGCTTCACGAGAACGATAATCTCCACCTTTTACTGTATCGTAAAATAAACGGTAAAAAGAATCACCATCTCCTTGATAGTTCTTTGCTGCGTTAATACCTCCTTGCGCAGCAATAGAGTGTGCACGTCGAGGAGAATCTTGATAAGCAAATGCCTTAACATTGTAGCCTAATTCTGCTAATGTTGCAGAAGCAGAACCACCTGCTAAACCAGTTCCTACTACAATTACGTCAATTAAACGCTTGTTAGCAGGGTTTACCAAGTCAATTTTATCTTTATAAGTTGTCCATTTATCCTTTAATGGACCTTTTGGAATTTTTGAATCTAAAGTTGCCATACTTGTTGCGTATTAATGATTGAAATGATGAAATAATGCAATAATTACGAACCCTAACGGGATTAAGATTGCGTAAAGCTTACCAAAAGTTTTCAATCCTTTAGTGTATTTATTGTTTGCACCAACTGATTGGAATGCAGAATTAAACCCATGTAATAGGTGTAGTGCTAAGAACCCAAAAGCAATTATATAGACAGCAACCCTAATTGGGCTTAAGAACTTATGTTGTAATTCATGGAAGTATCTAAACTCACCATCGTGTAACCCACTCCAATCTCCTTGAATAAACTTAGTGTTGATTTCTGGAAACCAAAAATCAATAAAATGTAATACAATAAAAGCTAAAATAGCAGCTCCACTGTAAATCATGTTTCTACTCATCCAAGTAGAGTTTGCAGCTCCATTATTTTTAGCATAGCTAACTTCTCGAGCACTCTTGTTTTTAATTTCTAAGATGAATCCCATTACAAAGTGAAATACTACACCAAAAATTAAAATGGGTTGCATTACGAATTGAATTAACGGATTTGTACCCATAAAGTGCGACAGTTTGTTAAATGTAGCTCCGTTATCTGGAAAAATCGAAGTTATGTTAATTGCAAAATGTTGTAATAAGAAAAACATCAAGAAGAATGCCGAAAGTGCCATGGCAAACTTTCTTCCGATAGAAGATTTTAGTAATCCGCTCATTATTTTGTTTATTGATTAAATAATAACACAAATTTAAGGGGAAGACAGTACTTGAACAAACTTTACGAATTGTTTTCTTAAATATTTAGAATGGGTTTAAATAGAGGTGTGTTTTGGTGTTAGAATTAAGTTTGAGATTTAGATGTAAGTTAATGCATTAAGTTAGTTAAGTTATCTGATTTTTGAATAAAATCACCCTTAATGGGTGAAATAATAAAAGTAATAAGTCAATAGTTTTGTGATATAATTATTAAAAAATCATTTATATGAAAAAAGTATTGTTTTTATTAGGGTTTTGTTTAGCTATTAACAGTTTTGGACAAACTTCACCGACTGGGCAAACATGGAAATTAGGTTACCAAAATGGTTGTAGTGAAGGAACTAGAACAGCCTACAACTCTACTTCATTTACTCATTCTTTAAATACTGTGTTAAGCTCGTCAGTTTCTGCAGAGTATAAAGAAGGGTATAGAGAAGGGATGTTTAAATGTTCTGATAAAGAAAGAAGCGGAACCAATATTGGTGATGCCATTACTAAGTTTGCGAAATGCCATATTTTTAACGACCCAAAAGCTTGTAAAACAGTTAATGTAGAAGTGGGTTCTAATGATAACGAAAAATAGCTATTAGTAGATTACACTCTAAAAATTAGCATGTGCTAATTTTAAAATCATTGAGATAACCTAAAAAAGAATAACTTTCAACTTCTATTATTTTTAGGTTATCTCATGTTTTAAAAACCATATCTTCTAAAGGTTAAGTTGACTCTTGGTTTAAAGTACTTAGGGTTCTCAGGTAAACTATGCTCATAATGTTCTTGACATCCATCTTTCATAACTAGTAAGCTTCCATGTTCTAGAAGCACTTTACTTTCAATCATTGTGTTGTTTTCTCGGATATAAAATACCCGTTCTTCCCCTAAACTAACTGAAGGAATAATATTAGTATTACCAAAAGCCATTTTATCTGAATGATAATCGATACCAGAGTTACCATCAGGATAATAAATACAGACACATGTTTGAAATTCATAGCCCGTATGTTTCTCAATTTGTTTTTTTAATGGAAGTATATATTTTGGCCATTCCACAACGTTTCCCCAAGCCGATTTTGGAAAAACATTTTTCTCCAGCAAGTCAGAGTCAACAAACATTACTTTACCAAAGTTGTATTTAATTACCTCATCAGATGGAAGTTTCATTTCCATCATATTTGTTAGTTCAGACAAATTTGTTAATTGTTGAAATAATTCTGTAGCTTCTTTTTTAGTTAAAAAATTAGAACTGTAACTAATAACGTTGTTAAGGCTAGTTGACATTTTATATTGTTAGTTGACGGTTAAGTTTAATATTGATGCCAATTCTTGAGGTTTTTCAAGAGGAATCATATGACCACAATTTTTAACCATTACATATGTTCCTTTTTGAGCTTTGTTGGCAAACTCTTTTAGTTTTTTTGGATTGACAAGCGCATCATTTTCAGCACCAATAAAAAATATCGGAATGTTTAGTTTTAAAACTTTTTGTGAAATACCTAGTCTAGTTGAAGTTGCTTTTACTTGACGAAGTAATACATCTTTTCCTAAATCAGCATCCATTTTTTTTATGATAGAAACAATCTCAGAATTATTGTAATTATCAGGGTGTAGAAATTGTTGAATTCTCGCTTGTGAAATACCTTTGTAGTTATGCTTTTCTAGAAAATCAATCGTACTTCTTCGTAATTGAATTTCTGAATCGCTTAATCCATCAGAATTGGCGGCTACTATCACCAATTTTTTTACTTTTTTTGGATAATGAATAGTAAAGTTCATAGCAGAAAATCCACCTAAAGAAAACCCGAGAATAGTAGCAGGCTCTTCAATATAATTAAGTATAATTTGGTTGATTTCCTCAAAAGAATTAGCAGGAGTAATATCGATATGAACAGGTTGTATATCTTTAAATTTGGGAAAAACAAACTGCCATAAATCTATTGTACACATAGTGCCTGAAATTACATATATTTTTTCCATTTACCTTTTGTAATTTGAGTTCACTAAACATTTGTTATTCTCCCACTTACCAGTAAGTGTTTTTTTAGGAATAATCTCATTGCTACATGTTAGAAAATTACCATTCTTATCTTTTTTGATAATTTTTAACTTTCCTTGATGTATAGCATTGATTACTCTATAAATTAATCCTTTTTTAGGAAGATTACCACCTTTTATAGAAAGTGTTAAGCCAACTTTGTTGTTAAATAAATCCATTTCAGAAGAAATTTTATCAGGAATAACACCGTCTTCTAGTTTTTGCTCTTTGTATGTTTTATAGTTATCTTTTTCGTGAGCTTTGCCAAGTGAACGAGCGGCGTTTTCTCCAATCGATTGTTGTAATAAAGCCATCCAAAAAGCATGACGAAATGCATCTACTTGTCCGCCTGCATGATCGCCATCTAGTAGGGGAGAAACTCTTAGAGAGTCACTTACTCTTGATGCTTCACGTGAAACAATAAAAGCTTTTTTTGCTTTAAAAGGGTGGAGTAGTGCCCATGTTTTTTGAGCTCCTTGTAGTTTTTTAAATTGTTGCCAGTTGGATTGGGCAGTGGTAGTTAAACAAAAAAACAGAAACACTATGATAAACGTTTTTTGCATTAAAAATTATTTTTAAGTCAAAGATACATTGCTTTTGTCAGCTCTTCCAGTTTTTTTCGACGAACGATAAAACTATGTATAAATGGCGGTACAAGATATTCAAAACTATTCCTATCAAAATATTTTTTCGTTACAAACAGTTCAGTTCGAAGAGCTATGTGTAGTAAACTCACCACAGCAAATAGATCAATACAAGGTGTTTTGGATAAAAGAAGGAAAAGGTAGGTATAATATTGATTTTAAAAGTTACTCTTTTGAAGATGGAGTATTGTTTTTTTTATCACCAGGACAAGTATTTTCAGTAGATTCCGAAAAAATTAAAGAAGCTTATCAACTTAGTTTTACAAGAGATTTTTATTGTATTCAAACACACGATGCTGAGGTGTCATGTAACGGGGTATTGTTTAATAATATATACGAAACACCTTTTGTAGTACCTTCAGAAAAAGAAACGCAAAAATTAGATTTTATCCTTCAAAACCTAACAGAAGAGTTTGAGCTGGAAGAAACAGCCCAATACGATATGCTACAATCTCTTTTAAAACAGTTTATTGTATATTCTGTACGTATAAAAAAAGAAAAAGATGTTGTAAAGGAGAGTGTAGAAACCAAGCTTTTTAAAGATTTTAGCTTATTGGTAGAACAAAACTTCAAAAAAATACACCAAGTTACAGGGTATGCTTATCGGTTAGGGTTATCACCAAAATCACTAACAAAACACCTTCAAAAAATAGGAACGCAAACTCCAAGCGACTTTATAAAAAATAGAATTATTACCGAAGCAAAAAGATTGTTGTTGTACACAGATGATTCTATTAAACAAGTAGCTTTTGATTTAGGATTCAATGATCCTGCGTATTTTTCTCGATTTTTTACCAAAGCCACTGGGCAATCGCCAAAACAGTTTAAAAGAAGCTATAGCTTATAAAAGAAAAAACCACGCAACGCGTGGTAAACAACACAACTAATAAAGTTTTTTGTTACACTAATACAAATAACCTTTTCGACGCCTTAAAAGTACTGCTATAAATGTGTTGTTATGTTACCTGTATTTTACGATACCATGAATAAAAAGCTAGTTTTTTGTAAGAAAAATGTTAGCAAAAATAGCATGTCCAAGTTTTAAGAACCTTTGTCCATTTTTTAAGGCCTATTCCTGTCGCACCTTTGTATCAGAATTCAAAAACAACGAATTATGAGAACAGAAATTAACCAATGCCCTAATTGTTGGGGATATCAAGAATATGATGAGCAGTTTCCTGAAAGAGAATTATGTAACTGTGAAAAAACAAACTAAAAAGACAACTTTAAAATAGTAAAATTATGAGTACAAGAATTGAAACTTTAAATCCAGAAACCACAACAGGAAAATCAAAAGAATTGTTTGATGCAGTTCAAAATAAGTTAGGGTTTATTCCAAACCTAATTAAAGTAATGGGAAATTCACCAGCACTTTTACAAAGTTATTTAAGCTTGGGAGAATTAAACGGAAGCGGGAATTTTTCAAACAAATTTAGAGAGCAATTAGCATTAGTTATAGCAGAAGAAAATGAATGTAACTATTGTTTATCAGCACACACGGCAATAGGAAAGAGCAATGGTTTATCAGAAGAAGAAATTGAACAAAACCGACAAGCGGAGGCTTCTGATGCTAAAACCAAAGCAGGTTTACAATTTGCACAAAGTGTTACAAAAAACAAAGGAAATGTAAGTTCAGCAGAAATAGATGAGGTAAAAGCAGCAGGATATAACGACGGAGATATTTTAGAAATCGTATTAAATGTTGTAGCCAACACTTTAACAAATTATGTAAACCATATTGCAGAAACTGAAGTTGATTTTCCAAAAGTAGAAGCAGGAAAATTCACACAAAATGCATAAAAAATGAATAGTTCTTGTTGCCTTATTAACAAAGTGTAATTACGGGGTTTTAGGTTACAGAGCTATTCATTTATAAAAAGTAAAATCATAAAAATCAATAAAAATGAAAAAAGTAGTAGCTATTTTAGTGTTATTCGTAGGCTTTGCATTTACAGCAAATGCGCAAAAAGCAAAAACTATTTCTTTAGAACAAACAAAAGGAAAGTTTACACAAAAATCATTGAACCTTTCTGAAGGAACTTATGTTTTTGAAATTTCAAACAACAATGTAGGACACGATGTAGGGTTTGTATTAGCACCAAAAGGAAAAACAGATGAAAAGTACCATATAAAAAACGCATATGTTACTTCTTTGGTAAAAAACAATAGTAAGTCGAATTCTAAAAAAGTAACCTTAGCTAAAGGAGAGTACGTATATTTTTGTCCGTTAAATCCAACACCACAATATACGTTAACTGTTAAGTAATTGGTATATTAAATAATTGATTAATAACATAAGAAAGCCTTTAATTAGGGCTTTCTTATGTTTTTTTATGAGGAAGGGCTTGGGTTTATTTTTTTATTTTTTGCTATCTTCCAATTAAAAAGTATAAAACTGCTCCTAAAAAATTAGCTAATAAGACAACAAAAAACCAAATGATTTTATTGTTTCCTTTGAATTCACTTTTTAAAATATCAATAAGAGCAATAATTGTAGGTACAATTCCAATAAGTACAGTTAAAACTATTAACAGTAGTTGCCATGCCCAATCATTCATAAATAATTTTTCATAATAACAATTTTTAAATACTAAAAAATAACAGAAATAAAGTAAAAGTATTTTCTTTCTAATTCTACTTGGGATAACAAAAATAAAAACGCCATTAAAATTTCCAAAAAAAGGAGTTTTAATGACGTTTTTTTAAAGTATATGAATGATACTATTTATTCATAATATCTTCTATTTCGTCAGCTTCAATAGGTATGTTGCGCATTAAATTAAATGGCTCACCTGTTTCTTGAATTACTACATCGTCTTCTAAACGAATACCAAAACCTTCATTAGGAATATAAATACCAGGTTCTACTGTAAATACCTGGTTTGCTTGCATTGGCTCATGTAATAATCCGTAGTCATGCGTATCTAGTCCCATGTGGTGAGAAGTACCATGCATAAAGTACTTTTTATATGCTGGCCAGTTTGGGTCTTCGTTTTGAACATCAGCTTTGTCTAATAACCCTAAACCTAATAATTCTGAAGTCATTAATTTACCAACTTCAACATGATACTCAGCCCAAAGAGTTCCTGGAACTAACATTTTTGTCGCGTCATTTTTTACACGATTTACAGCATTATATACCTCTTTTTGTCTGTCAGTAAAACGTCCAGAAACAGGAATTGTACGAGACATGTCTGATGAATAATTAGCATACTCAGCACCAACATCCATTAAAATTAAATCACCTGCTTTACATTGTTGGTTGTTTTCAATGTAGTGTAACACGTTAGCATTATTACCAGAAGCAATAATAGGTGTATAAGCAAATTTTTTAGATCGGTTTCTGATGAACTCGTGAATGTACTCTGCCTCTATTTCGTATTCCCAAACACCTGGTTTTACGAAGTCTAACACACGTCTAAACCCTTTTTCGGTAATATCACAAGCCTTTTGAATTAAATCAATTTCAATAGGATCTTTTACTGAACGTAAACGTTGTAAAATAGGATTACTTTTTGCTACTGAATGAGCAGGATATTTGTTTAATAACCACTTAGTAAAACGTGCTTCACGAGTTTCGGTTTCAACATTAGCACGATAGTGTTCGTTAGTGTTAATATAAACAGTATCGGCTAAAGCCATCATTTCAGCTAATACTTTTTCTAAGTCTTGTAACCAGTGTACGTTTTTAATACCGTTAGTTTCTAACGCTTTTTCTTTGGTTAGCTTTTCTCCTTCCCAAACAGCAATATGTTCGTTAGTTTCACGTAAAAACAATACTTCACGTAAACTTTCTTTCGGACAATCAGGAAATAAAATTAATATACTTTCTTCTTGATCAACTCCACTTAAAAAGAAGATATCACGATGTTGTTCAAAAGGTAGAGTGCTATCTGCACTTACAGGATAAATATCGTTTGAGTTAAAAACAGCTAAACTATTAGGCTTCATTTGTGCCATAAAGTTTTTGCGATTTTTTATAAATAACTGACTGTTTATTGCGTCGTACTTCATAATGATTCAATTAAATTGATAAGATTTTCTCAAAAATACGGAAACAAACTGTGCAAATATTAGCCATTTGGCGCTAATTTATGTTTTTACGAATCCTACTCATATGCCGGGTAGAAATACCTAAAAAAGAAGCTAAATAATGTAGTGGAACTTCTTGTAGTAATTTAGGTTCGTTTTCCAATAATTTCTTGTAGCGTTCTTCAGGAGTCAGTGTAAGTAAATCAATACGATAATCATCAATTAAAAAGATTTGGTGTTCAACCAAGTTATAGTAAAATTGATGAAAAGCTTTATTGTATTTTATTAGGCGCCTAAAATCATCTATTGTCATAATCCAAAGTTTGCAAGTACTGAGTGCTTTGATGTTTTTTGGGGAAGGGGTTTGCTGTAAAAAGCTTTTTAATGATGTGGTAAAGCTATTTTTTAAAGCTAAATAGGTGGTTTTTTCTTCTCCAGAAACGGGTACAGCATGTTGTAAAATACCGCTTTCTACAAAGCAGAAATAGGAGCAAACCTCTCCTTTTTCAACAAAATATTGATTTTTTGAAAGTGAAAATTCTTTAAAATGGTTAACAATCTCAGGAATGAGGTCGTTTAATATATCATCATTTACAATTTCTTGAAGGTGTAGTGCTACTATTTTTTTTGAAGCTTCCATTTTACGGAATAAATTTTAGCTTAAAAGTAAAAAAAAAGATGCTTTTTACAGCATCCTTTGAAATAATTTATGTTGGTGAGTTATTCTAACTCAACTGTCCCCATATTTGTGTTTTCACCTAATACTACGGTAACTTCTTCAACCGTTTTAGCAGTTAATCCAGAAGCTTCGTCAGGAGTAAAGGTTACGCTATAAGAACCAGCAGGTACTCCGTGTAACATAAACTTACCTTCTTCATTTGTTAAGGTAGTTATAGCCTCTTCAGTACCAGAAACAGCACTAACCTCTACTTGATACTCAAACGGGTTTACCACTCCAGAAATAGCTCCAGAAGCAGCTTCAGTAGTCACTCTAATAGTTGGTTTTAAACTATAATCACCGTTGCCCTGAACTACGATTGATTTGTCAACCATAAAGTCTAAGATAAAGGTGTACTTTACACCACCTACTAAATCTTGGTGTACATTTAGTTTTAATCCTGATTGTTGTGCGCTAGGGGTTGCTAATGGATACGTTTCTCCATCTACTACAACAGAATTGTTTTCACCTAAAACTAAACGAATTTGACTAATTTTACCAGCAGGAATTTCAGTGTCTACTAATAAAGCGTCAATTCCACCAGTTAACTCAAGTAAGTTGTATACTTGTGGAGTAAGGTTTCCAAGGCTTTGCCAACCATTTTCTTTGTCTCCAGCGTTAATCATTATGTCCTGTACGTCGATGTTTACTTCATCGTAATCTCCAGGAGCGTCTACTAAGCGAACTGCCACTTGAGACGTTTTTGGGTCGTCACTAGAACAGCTAACAAATGCGGTAAAAAAAGTTGCCAATGCAACTAGTAATAAAACATGTTTTTTCATAATTATTGGTTTTTGTAATACACAGTAATTATAACAATATTTATACCAAAATATTGCTTTGCTTAACTAGTAAAATTCTGAAAAACTGATAACTAATAAGATAAAATGGTTATTGAGGTGTTTTGTTATTATTTCTTCTATTACGACTATTTCGTTTTTTAGGAGTTTGTTTTTTAGTGTTTTCTGCTGAAGTTTTTTTTGCTTTTTTCTTTAATTCAGAAGAGGCTTTAAACGATTTTTTTGCTGGTTTTTTTTCAGTACGCTTTGGTCGTTCAGTTTTAACTTCATCTTTTATGGTAGATAAATCAAACCCTTCTAATTGAGAAGCAATTATTTTTTGTCCTAATAACTTCTCAATACTTTTTAAGTATGCTTCCTCTTCTTGCGATACCAATGAGATTGCTTCTCCACTAGCACCAGCTCTTCCTGTTC
The DNA here is from genome assembly GCF_964513795.1 of Tenacibaculum sediminilitoris. Lineage (NCBI taxonomy): Bacteria > Pseudomonadati > Bacteroidota > Flavobacteriia > Flavobacteriales > Flavobacteriaceae > Tenacibaculum > Tenacibaculum sediminilitoris. Next base: position 77,957 of record NZ_CAZEQR010000049.1, read on the forward strand.
TACCTATTCGGTGTACATAATCTTCAGGAATATTTGGAAGTTCAAAATTAATTACATGTGGTAATAATGGAATGTCTAATCCACGTGCAGCGATATCGGTAGCTACCATTACTCTAATAGAGTTGTCTTTAAACCCTTTTAAAGCTTTGGTTCTTGCCCCTTGGCTTTTGTTTCCGTGAATAGCAGCAGCAGAAATTCCTCGTTTAACCAACTTTTCAGTTAATCTATTAGCACCGTGTTTGGTTCGAGTAAAAATTAAGACTTGACTCCAGTTTCCTTTAGAAATTAACTGACTTACCAATTCAGTTTTCTTACTCTTAGGAACTTTATATAGTTTCTGATTCACTTTTTCAGCAGTAGTATTTTCTGGAGTAGCTTCAACCATTACAGGATTGTGTAAAATACCTTGCGCCAATTTTTTTATTTCTTTCGAAAAAGTTGCTGAAAACAATAAGTTTTGACGTTTTTGAGGTAAAAAAGAGATTATTTTTTTAATATCTCGTAAAAACCCCATGTCTAGCATTCTATCAGCTTCATCTAAAACTAAAACATCTACACGTTTTAACGATAGTTGATTTTGTTCATGCAAATCAATTAACCTACCAGGGGTAGCTACTAAAACGTCGATTCCGTTTTTGAGAGTGGCTATTTGAGAACTTGGTTTTACACCACCAAAAATGGCGGTAGATTTAATATTTAAATGTGTGCTATATTCGCGTACATTGTCATATACTTGAGCAGCTAATTCTCTTGTAGGAGTTAGTACTAATGCTTTGATTGGACGATGTTTAGGATTCTTTTTTTCTGATATGTTTTGTAAAATAGGCAAGGTAAACCCTGCAGTTTTTCCTGTTCCGGTTTGTGCAGAAGCTAATACGTCTTTGCCTTCTAAAATAACTGGAATTGCTTTTTCTTGAATAGGAGAGGGGGTTTCGTACCCTTTTTCGGTTACAGCTTTCACTAAAGCTTTTGATAAACCTAACGATGTAAATGTCATATATAATTCTTCAGTAGTATCTAAATTATGCACTACTATGAGCCAACAAAGGTACTGCTATTTATTGGGCTTCGCCTATAAATAAAAAAGACGCCTTAATTTAAGGCGTCTTTTTTTAAAATATTATGTGTTTAGCTTTTTCCCATGGCACTTTTAATAACGCCTACAATAATCAGTAAAACAGCCCCGCCAACACCACTACCAACAATGTTACCAATAATACCAGCAATATCAATATTTAACATTCCTAACAATTGGGCTCCCAAACCTCCACCAAGAATTCCTACAACAGAATTCCAAAGTGTACCTAACGAAAACTTTTTTAACAATGCACCAGCTAAGTTACCACCAAGGGCACCACTTAATAAGCTAATAATTAATTCCATAATTTGATTTTTTGAATAGTTAATAGAACATAAAGAAAGTGAAAATTATTGAATAATACAAATAAGAGTTTGGTATAAGTTTAATAAAATCAATAAATTAAATAATCATTTTATTGAAAAAAGAATTATATAAAATTAATTGAATTTACTTTTTTAATAAAGAAATACTATATATAAGTATACACCGAAACATAGAATAACAGAAAGCTGTATATAAAAAAGCAATACTCTACTACTTCTAAAGTGTCTTTTTGATAAATTAATTAGTTTAGTAAAAAAAAGAGACGCAAAGGTGATAAAGTAAATGAGTTTAGTATACATAAAGTAAAAACTCTTGATAGTAGTGATGAAATAGCTGTAGTTAAAGTTACCACAGTATGTTCTATAGACTATCTAAACACGAAAGCAAGTTAGAAAGTTATTAACATACCAAGGAAGCTCAGATTGAAAAAAAGAATAAGAAATACGCAACATCCTAATTACCAATATGAAATAATGCGTCTCCCATATTCACAATAGGAAAGTTGTTTTTAGCAATAATATAACCATTAGAAGGGGACTTTACAGAAAAGTTTGTTTCTCCATACGTATCCATAATATGACCTAAAGTTTGTCCTTTTTTTATTTCATTACCATTGTGTACCACTGGCGTAAATAATCCTGCAACTTTAGCTCGAATCCATTTTCGCTTATTAATGTGTATTGAAGTAGTATTTTTAGCAATTTCTACATTATCATTTATCATTTTAAAATGTTTTAAAACACGAAGAGTTCCGTTGATTCCTTGTTGAATGGCTTTTTCTTCAAGGCGTAATGATTCTCCCCCTTCATACACAATTACAGGGATATTGTTTTTATAACACTGGTTTCTAAAAGACCTTGGAATAAGTTTGGAGCTAAACATAAATGGAGCGTTAAAAATAGCAGCTAATGCAACTCCTCTTTCATCTTCAGGAGTATATCGTATTTGTGGAAAGTTATTACGTTGTTCTCCTCCCGTATGAAAATCGATAGCAAAATCTACGTTATTAATAATTTCTTTCATTAAATAATGAGCCATTCTACTTGCTAAAGAGCCAGTTTTTGAACCCGGAAAACTGCGGTTTACGTCTTTACCATGCATGTCTCTAGACATATTTAAGAAGCCAAAAACATTTAATAAAGGAACTACGATAACACAACCACGATAAATTTTATACGATTTATCAATTAACATTCTTCGTACCAATTCAACGCTATTTACTTCATCACCGTGTAAACCACCTTGTAATAAAACAGTAGGGCCTAATTCATCACCATTAAAAACATATATAGGAATTTCTATTAGTGTACCAGTAGGTAATCGATCAACCGGAATTTTAATTAGCTTAGATTCACCTAAACCAATTTTTTGTCCACGAATTTCTATGATTTTGTTTTTAAAGTTTTGTTTAAACATTTTTTTCTAAAAATTTAACAATAGTTTTAGCAATATTGTCTTTGGTATATGCTTCGATTCCCTGCAATCCAGGGGTAGAGTTCACTTCAATTAATAAAGAACCTCGTTTAGAGCGTATCATATCAACTCCGGCAATAGGAAGTTCTAAGTATTGAGCTGCTTTGATAGCTATTTCTTCTTCTTCAGGAGTTAAAGTTACCTTACGCCCGCTTCCTCCTTTGTGAATGTTGGAGCGAAAATCTTCTTCCAATCCTTTACGTTTCATAGAAGATACCACTTCCCCATTTATAACAAAAGCACGAATATCTTCACTATTACTTTCTTTAATAAATTCTTGTAATAAAATACTTGTGTTGGTTCCATGCATGGTATCAATAATAGACATAGCAGACTTTTTACTTTCAGCTAAAATTACTCCAGAGCCGTGTGTTCCTTCTTGTAATTTAATAATGATAGGAGCCCCCCCTAGTAAATCTATCTGTTCACTAACATTCTCACTATCTACTGAAAAAACAGTTTGCGGAATAGGAAGTTTATTTCGACTCATTATTTGTAAGGTACGAGCTTTATTTTGTGCATGAACAATACCTAAATAACTAGCGGTACTGTAAACATTATTCATTTCAAACTCTTTAACAACTGTTGTTCCGTGTTTCATAGCAGAAACACCTATTCGAGGAATAATTACATCGGGAATATCAATAATATTTTCTCCTTGATATATAATAGCAGGCTTACCATTTCCTAGTTTTATAGAACATTTTAAATGGTTTATAATATGAACTTTATGTCCACGACGACGAGCTTCTTTGTATATTCTTTGTGTTGAATAAATTTGGTCGCTAACAGAAAGAATAAAAATAGTCATCACCTAAAAATTTGAGGATAAACAAAACTAATAATTTTTTACTTCACAAAAACTCCTAGAAAAAGAAGTATCTCAATATTCTGTTAATTTTTTTGAAATAGTATTTACTTGGAGTATTTTCACTTCTTCTAAATCAAACTAATCATGAAAACGTTTACAAGAATTTTTATAACTTTATTTCCACTTACAATAGTTGCTCAGGAGCCAACTTCTTCAGAAAAAATTCAACAAGCACTACAACAAAAAGAAATTCTAACAGAAAATTCAACCGTAAAAAACATTGCTTTTGAAAGTATGGGGCCTACGGTGATGAGTGGTCGTGTGGTAGATGTTGATGTGAATCCTGAAAATTCAACTGAATTTTATGTAGGATATGCTTCAGGAGGTGTATGGTACACCAATAACAATGGAACAACATTTACTACTATTCTTGATAACTCTCCAACACAAAATGTAGGAGACATTGCAGTTGACTGGAAAAATGGAACGATTTGGGTAGGAACAGGAGAAAATAACTCTTCGCGTTCATCGTATGCAGGAATTGGAATTTTAAAATCTAATGATAAAGGAAAAACATGGATGAATGTAGGATTATCAGATTCGCATCATATAGGTCGAATATTAATCAACCCTAAGAACCCTGATGAGGTAATAATTGGAGTAGCGGGACATTTGTATTCTTCAAATACAGAAAGAGGAATTTTTAAAACTACTGATGGAGGAAAAACGTGGAAAAAAACCTTATTTATTAATAAAGATACAGGAATAATAGATATACAACAAGCACCAAATAATTTTAAGGTGTTGTACGCAGCTGCTTGGGAACGTAATCGTAAAGCTTGGAATTTTGATGGAGACGGAAAAAATTCAGCAATATACAAATCTACCGATGCAGGAAGTACATGGGTAAAGATTTCTGAGAATAATGGTTTTCCAAATGGAGATGGTGTAGGTAGAATAGGGTTAGCAGTGTATGATGAAAATACAGTGTATGCTTTTCACGATAGTCAATTCCGAAGAAAAAAAGACATCAAAAAAGAGGGAGATTCTAATGCATTAACGAAGGAAGATTTTAAAACGATGTCGGTTACTGAGTTTTTAAAATTAAAAGACAAAAAACTGAACAGCTATTTAAAACTGAATGGTTTTCAGGAAAAATATCGCGCAGAAAATGTAAAACAAATGGTACGTTCAGGTTCGGTAAAACCTATCGATTTAGCAAAATATTTAGAAGATGCAAATACGCTATTGTTTGATACTCCGGTAGTAGGTGCTGAGGTTTTTAAAACTACCAATGGAGGAAAAACATGGAAAAAAACACACCAAGGTTATTTAGATGATTTATATTATTCATATGGATATTATTTTGGAGAAATTCGAGTAGACCCTCAAGATGAAAATGGAATTTATGTGTTGGGAGTCCCTATTTTAAAATCGAAAGACGGGGGAAAAACTTTTACCTCAATTAGTAAAGAAAATGTTCATGCCGACCATCAAGCTTTATGGGTAAATCCTAAAAAACAGGGACATTTAATTGATGGGAACGATGGAGGGTTAAATATTTCGTATGATGATGGCGAAAGCTGGACAAAATTAAATCAACCAGCCGTAGGGCAGTTTTATACAGTGTATGCTGATAATCAAGAAAACTATAAGGTGTATGGTGGTTTGCAAGACAATGGGGTATGGGTAGCAAACCATAATGCTAAGATTGATAAAAGTTGGCAACAAAAAGGAAAAAACCCATACCAAAGCTTAATGGGAGGCGATGGTATGCAGATAGCAGTTGATGATAGAAACCCAAACATCGTGTATACAGGGTATCAATTTGGAAACTATTATCGAATAAATAGAGAAACAGAACAAAATAAATATATCCAGCCAAAACATGAATTAGGTGAAAACCCGTACAGGTTTAATTGGCAAACACCTATTCATTTATCGAAACATAATCAAGACATTTTATATTTAGGAGGAAATAAATTACACCGTTCTTTAAACCAAGGAGATGATTGGGAAACTATTTCAGAAGATTTAACTAAAGGCGGAAAGAAAGGAAATGTAGCTTACGGAACCTTAACCACTATTTCTGAAAGCCCGTTCCAATTTGGGTTGATTTATGTGGGTTCTGATGATGGATTGATACAGGTAACTAAAAATGGCGGTGGAAGCTGGGAGAAAATTTCAAACTCATTGCCTCAGAATTTATGGGTAAGCAGAGTAATTGCTTCAAAACATAAAAAAGAACGTGTATATGTTACGTTAAACGGTTACCGTTTTGATGATTTTACACCATATGTGTATAGGTCTGATGATTATGGAAAAACATGGAACAACATAAGTAGTAACATTGCTATGTCACCTGTAAATGTAATCAAAGAAGACCCTTTAAAAGAAAATATTTTATATGTAGGAACTGATAATGGACTGTATGTTTCTTTTAATCAAGGTTCAACATGGGAGCCATTTAAAAACGGATTACCAAATGTTGCTGTACACGATTTAGTAATTCAACCAAAGGCGAAACATTTAATTGTAGGTACGCATGGTAGAAGTTTATACAAAGCGAATATAGCTCCGCTACAAGAGTTTGATACTAAAGAAATGCTCTTTAGTATTAAAAATATTAAAAAACGAAATTCTTGGGGAAGTACTTGGAGTAAATGGCTACAACCAAACACCCCAAAACTTACGATTCCGTTTTATGTAAACAGTAATAAAGAGCTTACTGTTGCTATTTATTCTGATGATATTTTGGTTAATACTATAAAAGCAAAGGCTCAAAAAGGATTTAATGAATTGACTTACGATGTTTCTTTTTCTAAGAAAGGAAGAAAAAAATATATAAAAAAACACAAAGAGGCTGTAATAAAAAAAGCAAAAAACGATATATATTATTTACCTAAAGGAACCTATAAAGTAGTGATTGAAGAATTAAGTAAAACATTTGAAGTGAAGTAAATTGTAACATTTTTTAGTTTTCAGACTCTTATAAGTAAATAATAAAGAGTCATTATGAATAAAGCATTAAACTATACTTGTCCGAAATGTAACAACAAAACCTACGAAGTAGCAGAAATGAGAGCTACAGGAGGTACATTGTCTAAAATTTTTGATGTTCAAAATAAAAAATTTACAAGTGTAACCTGCAAAAGATGTAGTTACACAGAGTTTTATAAAGCTAAAACAGGTGCATTAAGTAATATTTTCGATTTCTTCACGAATTAATAAACATGTCATTTCGAACGAAGTGAGAAATCTTATTATCTTAAGAAATGAATAATATTGTTAAGGTCTTTTACGGTTATTGAAAAAATACGAAGTATGTTTTTAAATAAGTAAACATTGTTATTTTTGCGACATGGGAATTATACGTGTAAACGACATTCGTGTTTTTACAAACCACGGATGTTTAGAGGAAGAAGCTAGAATAGGTTCGGAATATAGAGTTGATATTGAGGTAAAAGCCAATTTAAAAAAGTCAGCACAAAGTGATGAGTTAGTTGATACGGTAGATTATGTGCACTTAAATCAAATTGTAAAAGAAGAAATGGCGATTCGTTCTAAATTATTAGAACATGTTGCTCAACGAATTTTAGATAGAGTTTTTAAAGAGATACAACTCGTTGATGAAGTGGAGATTAACGTAGCAAAAATTAACCCACCCATTGGAGGAAATGTTGCTGAGGTAGTGATAGTTTTATCAGATGTACGTAAAAAGTAAAAAAAGCTTGCAAAAAACGATAAAAGCTGTAAATTTGCAGTCCTTATCAATATAAGGTGTCGTGGCCGAGTGGCTAGGCAGTGGTCTGCAACACCATCTACAGCGGTTCGAATCCGCTCGACACCTCAAAAAGCTCATCAATTATTGATGAGCTTTTTTATTTTAATTTAATTGAGGCATTTGTTGCTATTATAGTTTTTAGTATTCTTATTTAAAATGATATAAAAAGGATAATGATTTAAAAAGCCAACTCTTATATATTAATAAACTTATTAAGTATGATAGTATTATTAATCATAATGAAAGGTATTTGAATAGGAAAATTTATAGAGAGTATGATATTCCAAAATTAAAATCCGAAAAAGAAATGGTGATAAAACAGATGAAGAAAAACAACTTTTTTTTTCATTCTATTATTGCAGGAATTTCGATAGTATTATTTTTATTATTAATTCTATTTATTTATCAATATCACAAGAAGAGAGTTTACAAACAAAGATTTGAGGAAGTAATTAATTTTAAGGAAAAGGAAACTGTAAAAGTTGTAAAAACAAAAAAAGAAAACATTAACATACCGAAACAAATTAGAGAGTTTATTTTAGAAGGGTTAGATGAGTTTGAAAAAGAACAGAAATTTATCACGAGTAACATTACATTAAGTTCTCTAGCAAAAGATTTAAACACCAATACTCAATACTTGTCCAAGGTAGTCAATCACTATAAGGATAAATCTTTTTCGGCATACCTGAGTGATTTAAGAATCTCGTATATCATAGAGAGATTAAAAAAAGATGTTGTTTTAAGAAAGTATACAGTAAAAGCGATTGCAATAGAAGCTGGATTTAATAATGCCGAATCCTTTTCTAAAGCATTTTTTAAAAGAATTAGAAAAAAGAGATAATAATCCTTTATGATTTTATAAAATCACTTGGAAAGTCTAAACGCATACAATGCTTTAATCATGGCAGATAGCATTTCTAGAAACTAAACACTTTTTATTTTCCTTAACAAAATAATTCGTTAAAATTCTGCATCTTTGTAGCTATGCGAATTTATCCGATAGAAACAGGAAATTTTAAATTAGACGGAGGCGCTATGTTTGGCGTAGTTCCGAAAACGATTTGGCAAAAGACAAACCCAGCCGATGAAAAAAACATGATTTCAATGGGTATGCGTTGTATGCTTATTGAAGATGGTGATCGTTTAACACTTATAGATACGGGTATCGGAAACAAACAATCCGATAAGTTTTTTGGATATTATTATTTATATGGAGACTTTTCATTAGATACTTCTTTAGCAAAATATGGCTTCCATAGAGATGATATTACCGATGTGTTTTTAACACACCTACATTTTGATCATTGTGGAGGAGCAATTCAATGGAATAAAGATAGAACAGGCTATGAACCAGCCTTTAAAAATGCACGTTTTTGGAGTAACCAACGTCATTGGGACTGGGCGGTACACCCAAACGCACGAGAGAAAGCATCTTTTTTAAAAGAAAATATCTTACCCATTGAAGAAAGCGGACAACTAAACTTCTTGCACTTAAATGCAAAAGACTATGTTGGGTTTGACGTGTTGTTTAAAGATGGCCATACAGAAAAGCAAATGCTACCAAAAATAAAATACCAAGAAAAAACATTGGTCTTTATGGCAGATTTACTACCTACCGCAGGTCATATTCCATTACCCTATGTGATGGGCTATGATACAAGACCATTACTTACCTTAAAAGAAAAAGAAGCCTTTTTAAACGAAGCAGCCGATAAAGAATTTTACCTGTTTTTAGAACACGATGCTTACAACGAAGTAATAACAGTAAAGCATACAGAAAAAGGAGTTCGTTTAAACGAGACATTTAAATTTACAGATATTTTTAATTAAGAATTGAGATTATGAGAGTTTTAAAGCCCGTATTTTACTCGGCAGTTGCAGTGGCTACCTTAGCTAGCTGTAAAACAGTAAGCAAAATCCCTGTGCCAGCAGGAAGTAATATCGTAGTGAATATTCCAGCAAAAAAAGCGGAATTAACCGATTACGAACAAAAAAACTGGCAACATTTAGATTTAGCTACTGATACAATCCCTGGAATGAGCGTAAATAAAGCGTATGATTTCTTAAAAGGGAAAAAAAGTGTTCAGGTTGTAGTAGGGGTAGTTGATTCGGGTACCGATTTAAAACATGAAGATTTAATGGATGTTGCTTGGGTAAACACCAAAGAAGTAGCAGGAGATGGAATTGACAATGACAAAAATGGTTATGTTGATGATATCAACGGATGGAACTTCTTAGGAGACTCATACAAAGAGCACTTAGAATACGAGCGTATTTTAATGAAACCAGAAGTTGCAGATGCTGAAACCTTAGCAGAAGTTAAAGCTTATCAAGCAGAGAAAATAGCAGAAGCTAAAATGACAGTTAGTCGTTACAAAAACTTAGAAACAGGAGCTGTTGAGTCAGATAAAGCATTGACGAAATATTTCGGAAAATCGTCGTATACAAAAGATGAGGTTGCTGCTATTAATACAAGTGACGAAATGTTAGGAAAAGCAAAGGCTTTTGCAACTCAAATGTTCGGATACTTTGAAACATTAACAGAAGCTAAAGAGTATTTTGAAAAAGGGATTAAAAATGCTCAAAAGACTATTGATGGAGACAACTTAAAAACAGATTATCGTACAGTAGTTGGTGATAATGCATACGATATTAATGATAAGCCAGGGTATGGAAACGGTAATACAGGTCACTCTGTGAAAGATGAAGCACACGGTTCTCACGTTTCAGGAATTGTGGCAGCAAAAAGAAATAATGGAAAAGGAATGAATGGGGTTGCTGATAATGTAAAAATTATGGCAGTGCGTTCAGTTTCTGATGGCGATGAGTACGATAAAGATGTTGCTTTGGGTATTCGTTATGCAGTTGATAACGGAGCAAAAGTAATAAATGGTAGTTTTGGTAAAGGGTTTTCACCTAATAAAGAATGGGTTTACGATGCAATTAAGTACGCAGCATCAAAAGATGTCTTGTTTGTTATTGCAGCAGGAAATAGTGGTAAAAATATCGATGTAGAAAAAACTTTTCCTAATGATACTCCAGATTTAGAGAATGAAATTGCAGACAATGTATTAACAATTGGAGCAATGAGTGCAAAGTATACTAAAGAATTACCAGCACCTTTTTCAAACTATGGTAAAAAGAATGTAGATGTGTTTGCACCAGGAGTACAAGTGTATTCAACAACTCCGGATAATGAATACAAGAAATTAGATGGAACATCATTTGCTTCACCAGCAACAGCAGGAGTTGCAGCATTAGTGCGTTCTTACTACCCTGAGTTAACAGCAAGTCAAGTAAAGCACATTTTAATGAACTCTGGAACTAAAATAGATTTAGAAGTTGTTAAACCAGGAACAGGAGCTAGATATGGTACTGCGCCTGTAAAAGTTCCTTTCTCAGAATTATCAGTATCAGGACGTGTTGTAAATGCATACAATGCAGTTAGAATGGCTGATAGAATGGTAAACGGAAGAAAATAAAGCTATTATAAACAAGCTAGAAAAGAGCATTATTATTTGATGCTCTTTTTTTGTTATAGGAAAACACATGCAACTAGAATTCAACAAAAAAACACAAGAACTAACAATTAAAGATGAAGTACCAATGCATTCATGGTTAATTATCTCTTTGATGTTAATTAATGGAATTAATATGGGAGTTCAGTTGTATTTAATGAGTTATAAAAACAATGAAACCCTTTTTGTTTTTATGTTTTTACTTGCAGTAGTTTCTGTAGTAGTAATATTTTATTACGTGGTAAAAAGATCATGGAAATCTAAATACCTACTTAATGAAATTGAAGGAATAGAAACTAGAAAAACCTACGGAAGAGAACGAGTTTTTCTAAAATTACGTAATGGAAAAAGACGTAGTTTTCCAGTATTAAAAAATGAAAAAGAACTAAGAGATTTTAAGAAAACACTAACCTCAATGGGAATCAAACAAGTTTAATATGAAGAAAATAATTTTAAGTCTTTTATTGTTACCAATTATTTCTTGTGCTACGGTAAACAGCGCAAAAAACAAGACTGTAACACAAACAAAAGTACACAAACAATCGAACCAAGCATATTGGCAACAACATGTTGATTATACGATGGATGTTGATATGGATGTTAAAACATATCAATACAAAGGAACGCAAAAACTAGTATACACAAACAACTCACCAGATGTGTTAAACAAAGTATTCTATCATTTATACTTTAATGCATTCCAGCCAAACTCTCAAATGGATGTTCGTTCAAGAAACATTAAAGATCCAGACAGAAGAGTAGGAGATCGCATTAGTAAATTATCACCATCAGAAATAGGTTATATTAAAGTAAACTCTTTAAAACAAAACGGATCAGTTGTACAACACGAAACTGTTGGAACGATTTTAGAAGTAACATTAAATAAATCTATTCAACCTGGAGAGAGTGTGACATTTGATATGGTTTTTGATGCGCAAGTACCAAAACAAATACGTCGTACGGGCCGTAATAATGCAGAAGGAGTAGCATTGTCGATGACACAATGGTATCCTAAAATGGCAGAATACGATTTTGAAGGTTGGCACACACCACCATATTTAGGGAGAGAATTCCATGGAGTTTGGGGTAATTTTGATGTAACACTTCACATAGACAAAAATTATGTAGTAGGAGGAACAGGGTATGTGCAAAATCCGCAAGAAGTAGGTCACGGTTATGAAGATAAAGCAAAGCCGCTAAACCGTCCTTCAGGAAATAAGTTAACTTGGAAATTTACAGCACCTAATGTACACGATTTTACTTGGGGAGCAGATCCAGAGTTTATCCACGACACCTATAAAATGAACAATGGAATCGATTTACACTTCCTGTACAAAAAAACTTTAGATGCTGAGTACTTAGAGAATTGGAAGAAATTACAGTCTAAAACAGCAGAGTTAATGGAGTACTTTAGTAAACATATAGGTCAATACCCTTATAAGCAATACTCAGTTATTCAAGGAGGAGATGGTGGTATGGAATACGCAATGTGTACATTAATTACTGGACAACGTAAGTGGGGAAGTCTGTTTGGTGTAACTGCTCATGAAATGGCACATACATGGTTTCAGTTCTTATTAGCAACTAACGAGAGTAAACATCCATGGATGGACGAAGGGTTTACTACCTATATTTCAAACAAAGCAGAAAATGAAATCTTAGGAGAAGGAAAAGAAAATCCACATGCAGGCTCATACAGAGGATATAATTATGTAGTAAGTAAAAATTTAGAAGAGCCTTTAACAACACACGCCGATAGATATAATACGAATACAGCATACGGGATTGCTAGTTATTCAAAAGGAAATATTTTCTTATCTCAGTTAGAGTATGTTATAGGAAAGGAAAATGTAGCGAAAACGTTACAGAAGTATTTTAAAGATTTTTCTTTTAAACATCCAGTACCCAATGATATCAAACGTACAGCAGAAAAAGTTTCAGGACTTCAGTTAGATTGGTATTTGAATGAATGGACGCAAACAACACATACTATTGATTACGGAATTAAATCAGTAAACGGAAAAGAAGTCACATTAGAACGTATTGGTCAAATGCCAATGCCAATTGATGTTGAGGTAACCTATACCGACGGTTCAAAACAATCATTCAATATTCCCTTACGTATGATGCGTGGAGAAAAACCAACCAATGCAACCATTATTACCGATTGGACATTTGCGCACCCAACGTATACATTTACAGCTAAAAAAGAGGTAAAAACAGTTGAAATTGATCCATCAAAACTAATGGCAGACGTAAATCAAGAAAACAACTCGTACGGGAAGTAAGTTTAAGTGATGTAAAAAATACTAAAAACGGAAAATCTATAAAGGTTTTCCGTTTTTTATTATAAAAAACCTAATCCATAATTTTCTTTGTGTAATTATCTCATAGATTCTATGTAATTTTGTTGCTTAAACCTTTTAGGTAGCTCTTAATTGATTCTCTTTTAAAAGTGAACCACATAGGTTGAAAGATAGAACACCGTACATAATTTATAAAGATGTCAGAAGAAAAGAAATCATTGAATTTTTTAGAGCAAATTGTTGAAGAAGATTTGGCAAATGGAATGTCAAAAGAAAACTTACGTTTTCGTTTTCCACCAGAACCAAATGGATATTTACACATTGGGCACACAAAAGCTATTGGTATTAGTTTTGGTTTAGGAGAAAAATACAATGCTCCTGTAAACTTACGTTTTGATGATACAAATCCAGCAAAAGAAGAACAAGAGTATGTAGATGCTATTAAGCGAGATGTAGCTTGGTTAGGATATCAATGGGAAAACGAATGTTATTCTTCTGATTATTTTCAGCAATTATACGATTGGGCGGTTCAATTGATTAAAGATGGAAAAGCATATGTAGATAATCAGTCTTCTGAAGCAATGGCAGAACAAAAAGGAACGCCAACACAACCAGGAGTAGCAGGACCGAATAGAGATAGAAGTGTTGAAGAAAATTTAGATTTATTCACACGTATGAAAAGCGGTGAGTTTGAAGAAGGATCTCATGTGTTACGTGCTAAAATAGATATGGCGTCACCAAACATGTTAATGCGTGACCCTATTATGTATCGTATTTTAAAAAAGGCACACCACCGTACAGGAAATGATTGGGTAATTTATCCAATGTACGACTGGACACACGGAGAAAGTGATTATATAGAACAAATCTCTCATTCACTATGTTCATTAGAGTTTAAACCTCACCGTGAATTATACAATTGGTTTAGAGATAATGTGTATGAATATAGTCAATCAGAATACCCATTACCACCAAAACAAAGAGAATTCTCACGTTTAAACTTAAGCTATACAGTAATGAGCAAACGTAAGTTAATGAAATTGGTGGAAGAAGGAATCGTTTCAGGATGGGATGATCCACGTATGCCAACTATTTCAGGATTACGTCGCCGTGGTTATACCCCTGCTTCTATTCGTAGTTTTGTTGAAACGGTAGGAGTTTCTAAACGTGAAAACGTAATCGATGTGGCGTTGTTAGAGTTTAAAATTCGTGAAGACCTAAACAAAACAGCGAATCGTGTGATGGGAGTTTTAGACCCAGTAAAAGTGGTAATAGATAATTATCCAGAAGACCAAGAAGAGATTTTAATTGCTGAAAACAATCCAGAAGATGAAAACTCTGGTACAAGAGAAGTTCCATTTTCAAGAGAAATTTATATAGAACGTGAAGACTTTAGAGAAGAAGCAAACAAAAAGTTCTTCCGTTTAAAATTAGGAAAAGAAGTACGTTTAAAGAATGCGTATTTTATCACGGCTAATAGCGTAGAAAAAGATGAAAATGGAAACATTACGGTAATTCACTGTACATATGATCCATTAACAAAATCAGGAAGCGGAACAGAAGAAAGTAAGCGTAAGGTAAAAGGAACTTTACACTGGGTTTCTATAAAACATGCCGTAAAAGCTGAGGTAAGAGCGTATGACAGATTGTTTTCAGATGAAGCACCAGACAGTCATAAAGATAAAGACTTTATGGAGTTTTTAAATCCGAATTCATTAGAAAAAATTACGGCTTACGTTGAACCAAGCTTACAAGAAGCAAAAATTGGAGACCGTTTTCAGTTTCAACGTTTAGGGTATTTTAATGTAGATGATGATTCAACAGCAGAAAATTTAGTATTCAATAAAACTGTTGGATTAAGAGATAACTGGGCAAAAAAGAATAATTAGAACCCAAAAACATAAAACAAATAAAAACGCCGCTTTTAATTAAAAGTGGCGTTTTTAGTATGTGATAAAAACTCTTTTTTACATGTTTCTAAAAAAACATTATAGTTTTTCTGCTTTTTAACATTTTATAAGAAAATAATTTTATAAATTCAAGGCGATAATAAAAAGTGATCAATTTTTATTATTAGCTAGCTAGTGGAAAAGGAAAAATGTTTATAAAATTGCGCACATTTTTCTTTTAATTTTTTTGGACGTGTTACCTCATTCACTTTATGTTTATGAGGAGGGCTATCTTCTTTTATAAATAGAGAGGAAATAAAAATTAATTAAAACTTAAAAAATTTAAAAATGAAAAAAGTAATTTTAGTAGTAGGAATGGTTTTTGCTACTAGTAGTTTAGTGAATGCTAATACAAATGGTATTATAAATAATAAAGCAGAAATTATAGAGACAGACAGATGTGCATCTATGGCTGATGAAGCGGCAACCTATGTTTCACTTATGGGAGGTGATTATTGGACAGCATGGTTTGGAGCATATGGAAGTTGTATAGAGCTTGAAAGAGCACAATAACAATAAAACATGATGGTATTTAAATATCATCATGTTTTTTAAATATCATTATTAATATGTTAAAGTTAAAAAACACTCTAATAATTATAGGTTTCTTATTTTTGAGTTTTAATTTGTTGAGTCAGAATTCTTTACAATCAGGTTGTGTGGTTTATAATATTAAAATGAACCCGAAACAATCAGTAAAAAATATTCAAGGGTCAAGGGGATTTCATCAGATGCGAAAAAAAATGGAAAATGTTTTTCCTAAACTAAAATTTACTTTAAGATTTGATAGGAATGAGTCTATTTTTTTTATGAATCCTAATTTAGAAATTGATGGTAAAGAATTCTTAAATAAGTTAGCTATTATCGCTACTCGTGGTGAGAGTAAATTTTTTATTAACAAAAATGAAAAATTAGTCTTAGAACAAAAATCTTATTTTGGAGAAGACTTTTTGGTAAAGTTTTCTACAGATGATTTGAAGTGGACGTTGATTAATGAAAAAAAGATAATAGGTAAATATACTTGTTATAAAGCTGCTGTAAAAAGGGTAAATAGTGGGCCTTTAAAGAAAGGAGAAAAGTTTTCAACATATATAGCTTGGTATTGTCCTGACATTCCATTTAATTTTGGTCCTTATGAGTTTACAGCTTTACCAGGTTTGATTTTAGAACTCTCTAATGACCATATAATTTATACAGCTTCGATAATTAAATTGAGTAAAGAAGAAACAAAAATAGAAAGACCTAGTCAAGGTAAGTTGATAACAAAAGAAGAATTTGAGGGTATTGGGAAGAAAGCTTTCGAGAATAGATAAAAAAATATTGAAAAAGAAAATACTATTCATTTTCTTCTTTTCACTTGTAGCTTTTTCTAACGCCTAGACTATAATTTTTAAAGGCGGGATAAAAGACAACTTGCAAAACCCATTATCGTTTGCTAATGTCATTGCAAAACCTCAAAAAACAACAGAAAACATGCGTTTTGCTATTTCTGATGAAGAAGGAAAATACCGTTTAGATCTAAAAAAGAATAACAGTTATACTATTAGTGTTAGTTATTTAGGGTATGAAACAACGAGTTTTGTAATAACACCTGCTGAAAATATAATTAAAGATATTATTCTAGTTGAGGCTAAAAACCAGTTAGATGAAGTAGTTATAGAGCTCCCTGTTACCGTAAAAAAAGACACTATTATTTACAGCGACTGCATAAGTGATTAACTTTGATTAAATTCTAATAAGCCAATTTCAAATTGGCTTATTTTTAAAATAAAAAATATGATGAAAAAAATAAACCTTTTTATCTTTTTGGCTTTGTTTTCTATACAAATATTTTCTCAAAATAACAATGGAAAATTAGTATACAGTGCTTATTTAAACCAAGCTAGTTTTAACAAAAACATAAGTAAATCTAAAAACAATAAAGTTAAAGAACTTATTGAATCACAAGGGAAAAGGAAGTATTTGTTATTGTTCAATCAATTTGAATCAATATTTAAACAAGATGAAAAACTAAAAAACGAGAATTATAAAGGTAAGATAGACTTAGTTTCAATATTTGTAGGCAAGGGAAGTTATTACTATAACTTAAAGACCAAAGAACTTTTGAATCAAAAAGAAGTAATGGGAGAAAATTTTGTGGTAGAATGTGATAGTGATTATAATTGGGTATTTATACAGGAGACAAGAAAAATTGGAAATTTTTTATGTCACAAAGCTGTTACAACAAAAACAATAAAAACAAAGAAAGGAGATTACAAGGAGAAACCAATCGTGGCGTGGTATACCTATGATGTACCTATTTCATTTGGAATAAAGGATTTTCAAGGCTTGCCTGGTGCAACAGTACTTTTAAATGGGTACACCATTACTTATTCATTAATAGAAGTCAAACTTAATTCTTTAGATAAAGTAGATATTAAAAAGCCTAATAGAGGTAAAAAGATAACAGAAAAAGAATTAGATCAGCATCTCAGAGAAAATAGTTTTAAAGGTTTTTAACCAAATGATTTTTACGAGTTTTGGAGTATTTAATTACCATCTCGAAAGACTTTTATGTAAAATAAAGCATACTTTAAACCCTCCTTTTTGAAGTAGTGTTTTTGAGTATAAAGTTCAATGGTTTAAGGAAGTAAAATCATAATAAAAAAGTACTATTTAGCTAACTGATTTTAAATATCCTAGAAAATAGAAAAGAATGTAAAGAAATGAGTAAGCAGGTTTTATGAAAGAAAAAATAGCAGTTATTTTTTTTACGTTATTTGTTAGTGCTTTTTCTAGTGCGCAAACTATTGTTCTTAAAGGGATTGTACAAGATAGCTTACAAAAGCCCTTATCTTTTACCAATGTTATTGCAAAACCTAAAGAATTATCCCAAAATATGCGTTTTGTGGTTTCGGATGAAGAAGGAAAGTATCGGTTAGAACTAAAAAAAAATCATAGTTATACTATTAGTGCTAGTTATTTAGGGTATGAAACAACGAGCTTTTTAATAACACCTGATGAAAATATAATTAAAGATATTATTCTGGTTGAATCTAAAAACCAGTTAGATGAAGTTATCATAGAGCTACCTGTTACCATAAAAAAAGACACTATTATTTATAATGCCGATAAGTTTGTAGACGGAAGTGAACGGAAGCTAAAAAACATACTTAAAAAGCTACCAGGGGTTGAGGTAGATAAAAACGGAGGAGTTACTGTTCAAGGAAAAAAAGTAACCAAATTATTGGTTGACGGTAAAAAGTTTTTTGGAGGCGGTACCAAATTAGGAGTGGAAAATATTCCTGCTGGTGCAGTTGATAAAGTAGAGGTTATTGACAACTATAATGAAGTTGCCTTTTTAAAAAATATCTCAGATTCTGATGATATGGCAATGAACATTCAGTTAAAAGAAGATAAAAAACGTTTTCTATTCGGAGATGTTGAGGCTGGAACTAATGTTGGTTATGATTCTTATCATAAAGCTAGTGCTAATTTATTTTATTATTCACCAAAAACGAATGTAAATTTTATAGGAAACCTAAATAATATAGGAGAAAAAACTTTTACGTTTAAAGATTATATGAATTTTCAAGGAGGGGTTAATGCTGTATTTAATGGTAACTTTAACTGGAAAGGTGGTGATTTTTCTCAATTTTTAGAAAATAGTGATGTTTTAAGTAGCAACCAACGCTTTGGAGCCTTAAATATTACTAAAACGGTAGCAAGTAAGTTAGATGTTTCTGGGTATGTGATTTTTTCACAGAGTAATAATGTTAGTTTTAGTGAAACACTTAATGAGTATACTACGTTTAGTGAAGATAAAAGTAATAAATCAAGTAGCGAAAATTTGCTAGGTATTGGTAAATTAAATATGGAGTACGCTCCAAATAACAAAGAGCAATGGTATGCAAGAAGTCAAGTGAAAAAATTGAACGTCTCTAATGAAAATAATATTCTATCTATAATTAGTACAGAAAATAATAATATTGCTACCAAAAGGAAAAATGATACATGGTATATAAATCAAAATATCGAGTGGCATAAAGAGCATTCTTATAAACACACTTTTTCTGCAATAGCTGATTATACGTTTGATAAAAACACACCTACTTCGAATTGGCTAGCATCAGACACCTACGCAAAAACTATACAAAATATTGTACAGCCTGTAGATACTACGCAAAGTCAGTTGCGCTTATTTCAAAATAAATTTACGGAGAGGCACCATTTACATACCGTTTTTAAAGATTTTTGGGTGTTAAATAATAATAACCACATTTATTCGACAATTGGAAACACCCATCAACAAGAAAAATTTTCAAGTAATGATTTTCAGCTATTAGATGATAATAGTAGGAATGATTTTAAATCAGGCGGATTTAATAACAACACTGTTTTTAAACACAACGATTTTTTTGCAGGGATTCATTATAAATTCCGAACGGGAATATTTACCTTTAAACAAGGAGTATACTTACACAACTATCATTGGAAAGTAAATCAGGAAGAGCTTATTGATAAAGAGAAGTGGGTATTACTACCCGATTTTCTACTAAAAATTGAATTCAATAAGTCAAAGAAAATTCAATTGAATTACAATTTAAAAACAAATTTTTCAAATGCTTCACAATTAACAAACCGTTTTTATTTACAATCGTATAACTCAGTGTTTAAAGGAAACCCAATCTTAGAAAATGAATTATACCATTCGGCACGTATACGTTACAGTCGTTTTAGCTTATATAGAGGTTTAATGTTGCATGCAAGTGCAAACTATACAAAAAAAGTAAAAGGCTTTAGAAGTGCTGTAAATTTTGATGGGGTAAATCGTTTTTTAACGACGCAATTACTAGAAAACCCAAATGAAAATTGGGGGATTAGGGGTTCTTTAAGAAAGAAAATAAAAAAAATACGCTACAAACTCAGTGGGGCTTATAATAATTCAAAATATTTACAAAGTGTGAATAATACCTTTGTGAATAATAAAAATACCAACTACAATTTTGAAGTGGGTGCTGAAACCTTGTTTGATAAATTCCCTACGATAGAAGTTGGTTACAAACGAACCATAGGTAATTACACCTCAAACAATTCTACCTCGAATTTTATAACGAATGAACCTTTTGCAACAGTAGATTATGATTTTTTAAAAGGTTTCGTTTTTAATTTTGATTATAGACATTACGATTACCAAAATAAATCGTTAGGAGCTCAAAACAAATATGATATTGCCAATGCAATGTTGTCGTATCAAAAAGAAGACAGTCCTTGGTTATTTAAAATAACTACCCAAAACCTATTTAATACAACTTTTAAACAAAATAACAGCTTTTCAGATTACTTAATTTCGGATACTAGAACTTATATAATGCCTAGAGTAGTGTTGTTTAGTATTGGGTACAAATTATAGTTTTTCTAAAAAACTATTTTTATCTACTGTTTTAGAGTAAAAAAAGAGCGCCCTCTTTTAACAAAAAAATCAATTTTCACTTTTCATTAGAATATGTATCTTTACGGATTAAGGATAGTTGTGATAAAGAAAATTTTATACAACTGAAAATCAAATAATAAAAATGTTTTTTGATACTGTAAACATTACAGGTTTAAAAAATATTTCAAAAAAATATACTATCGTATGAGTTGTAGCAGTTGCACAACTGACAAAAGCGGCACACCAAAAGGTTGTAAAAGTAACGGAAATTGTGCTACAGGCACGTGTGGAAGTGGAAATAAGCTTGCTGTTTTTGATTGGTTATCAAATATGACTTTACCTACGGGTGAAGCGCCATTTAATATTTTTGAAGTCCGTTTTAAAAATGGGCGAAAACACTTTTATAAAAACCCTGAAAACTTAACCCTTTCAATGGGAGATGTCGTTGCAGTTGAAGGATCTTCAGGGCACGATGTCGGTATCGTTTCTTTAGCAGGAGAACTTGTAAAAGTTCAAATGAAAAAAAGAAAAGTTACTGCCGATAGTGAAGAAGTAAAAAAGATATATAGAAAAGCATCACAAAAAGACATTGATGCTTGGCAAGAAGCTCGAGATAGAGAATTAGAAACACAGCGAAAAGGAAGAGAAATTATAAGCCGTTTAGGGTTAAAAATGAAACTTTCTGATGTTGAATATCAAGGAGACGGAACCAAAGCTACTTTTTACTACACAGCAGATGAACGAGTAGATTTTCGTCAGCTAATTCGTGATTTAGCAAGTGCTTTTTCTATCAGAGTAGAAATGCGTCAGGTAGGAATGCGTCAAGAAGCAGCCCGTTTAGGAGGAATTGGTTCTTGCGGTAGAGAACTGTGTTGTTCTACTTGGCTAACCGATTTTAGAAAAGTAAATACCGCAGCAGCTCGTTATCAACAGTTATCATTAAATCCATTAAAACTAGCAGGACAGTGTGGTAAGCTAAAATGCTGTTTAAACTACGAATTAGACACATATTTAGACGCATTACAGAGTTTTCCTAAACAAGACAAAGTATTAAAAACAGAAAAAGGAGATGCTGTCTTTGTTAAGATGGATATCTTTAAAAAATTACTTTGGTATACCTATAAAGAAGAAAGTTTTAAATGGTACAAGTTATCGTTAGACCAGGTTCAGGAAATTATAGAATTAAACAAAAATAATGAGCTTGCTTTACCGTTAGAAGAATATGAGTTAGAAATGGCAGAAGAAACTTCTGTCGACTTTGAAAATGTTGTTGGGCAAGATAGTTTAACACGTTTCGATGTACCTAAAAAAGGACGCAAAAACAACAGACGTAATAAAAGAAAACCAACAAGTAAGAAAGAAGTAATTCAAAAACCTTCTAACCAAAGACCTAAGAGAAAACCTCAAGGAAAAACAGTAAAAACGGAAGAAGGTCAAAAAGTAGAAAAAAAGAGAGTTGATAACAGGAAGCCAAAACCTAAAAATAACTCAAAAAACAGAAAACCAGAGGTAAAACAGGGAGATAAACAACAAGGTCAGAAAAAACCTAACAATCAACGTAGAAAGCCTAACAATCAACAGAAAAAAAACAACAACGACAACAAAAACAACACCAATAATGAGAAGTAAAGTTGGCATCTTTTTTTTAATAACTATGTTATTTGCTTCATGCGACTCAAGTAGTGATTTTGATGCCTATGTTGCACTTCCTAAAAGTTCATGGAATAAAAAGAATACAATACAATTTACATTCCCAATTAATGACTCTATTGGTAAGAAAAACCTTTTTATAAACTTAAGAAACAGTAAAGATTATGCATACAGCAATCTTTTTTTAATCACCCAAATGAATTTTCCTGACGGACAAGTAATTATAGATACCTTGGAGTATGATATGGCTGATGTTACAGGCAAGTTTTTAGGGCAAGGTTTTTCTGATATTAAAGAAAATAAACTTTTTTATAAAGAAAACATAACATTTCCTGCTACAGGAGAATATACTTTTAAAGTTCGACAAGCCATGCGAAAAAATGGAGCAGTTGAAGGCATTGAAGAATTAGAAGGAATTACCCATGTGGGATTTAGAATTGAAAAAATAAAATAATGACAGAGCAAATAACACCAAGTTTTGGCAAATATATTAAGTGGTTTTGGGGGATTATATTAGGAGCATTCCTTTTTATTTTTCTATTGTTTTTGTTGGCTTCGTGGGGGGTGTTTGGAGCACTACCAACCTTTGAAGAATTAGAAAACCCTGAAAATAATTTAGCTACTGAGATTATTTCAGCAGATGGTAAAACTTTAGGTAAATATGCCGTTGAAAATAGAACACCAATAAAATATAAAGACATTCCTGAAAATATGGTAAAAGCATTAGTAGCTACTGAAGATGAGCGCTTTTACGAACATTCGGGAATCGACTTTAGAGGAACAGCAAGAGCCATTTTAAAACCAGGTAGTGGAGGGGCAAGTACCATAACGCAACAATTGGCAAAAATGTTGTTTACAGGAAAAGCATCTCGAAATATTTTTAAAAGGGTGATGCAAAAAGTAAAAGAGTGGGTGGTAGCAGTAAAGCTAGAGCGTCAATATACCAAAGAAGAAATCATTACGATGTATTTAAACAAATATGATTTCTTAAATCAAGCCGTAGGTGTTCGTTCGGCAGCTCGAATTTATTTTGGAAAAGAACCAAAAGAACTAAACGCCGAAGAATCTGCTATGTTGGTAGGAATGCTTAAAAACTCATCCCTTTTCAATCCATTAAGAAGAGAAGAAATGGTAAAACAACGAAGAAATGTTGTTTTAAAACAAATGAATAGAAGCGACTTTATTACTACGCGACAAAAAGATTCATTACAGCAACTAGGGTTAGGGTTAAATATTAATAGAGAAGGACATAGCGATGGTTTAGCAACGTACTTTAGAGAGCACTTAAGGAACATTTTAAAAGAATGGGTAGAAAAGAATCCGAAGCCCAATGGAGAGCCCTATAATATTTACAGAGATGGGCTAAAAATTTATACAACGATAGATGCTCGTATGCAACAATATGCTGAAGAAGCTATGACTGAACATATGGCTAACCTTCAAACGTATTTTAATAAAGAGCAAAAAAGAAACAAAACAGCTCCTTTTTATGATCTTGATAAAAAAGAAATAGACAGAACTTTAAGAAGAGCTAAGCAAAACTCTGATCGTTACAAAAGTATGAAAGCTGCAGGAAAGTCAGAGAAAGAAATAGATAAAGTATTTAATACAGCCACTGATATGCGTGTTTTTACTTGGAAAGGAGAACGAGATACAGTAATGACGCCTTATGACTCTATACTGCATTATAAGTATTTCTTACGTTCAGGTTTGGTGTCTATTGAACCACAAACTGGTCACATTAAAGCATGGGTTGGAGGAATAAGCCACAAGTATTTTAAATATGATGCAGTTGAACAACAAAAACGTCAAGTAGGATCAACATTCAAACCTTTTGTTTATGCAACAGCAATTAACCAGTTAAAAATGTCACCGTGTGATAAATTACCGAATACACCATATACCATTCCAAAAGAAAAATATGGAATGCCAGAAGATTGGACGCCCAAAAATGCAGGGAATAAATACGGAGATGAGTTAACATTAAAAGAAGCTTTAGCAAAATCGGTAAATGTTATAACAGCTCAATTAATAGATAAAGTATCTCCAATAAATGTAGTTAGATTAGCAGAATCTGCAGGAATACAATCTAAATTAGAAGCCAATCCATCAATAGCGCTAGGAGCAATAGATTTATCGTTAATAGAAATGGTAAGTGCGTATTCAACCTTTGCAAATAAAGGGTTACGTGTAACTCCATTGATGATTACTCGTATAGAAGATAAAAACGGTACTGTTTTAGAAGAGTTTGTGCCAGAAACCAAAGAAGTGTTAAGTGAAGAATCTGCCTATGTAATATTAGATTTAATGAAAGGAGTAACTCAAGTAGGTTCAGGAGCAAGATTACGATCAACGTGGACCTCAGGAGGAGATGTAGTAACAGGTTTTCCTTATGGTTTTACAAACCCTATTGCTGGTAAAACAGGTACAACACAAAATCAGTCAGATGGTTGGTTCATAGGAATTGTTCCAAACTTGGTAACAGGCGTTTGGACAGGAGGTGAAGATAGAGCAACACACTTTGCCGGACTTAAATATGGTCAGGGAGCTACGATGTCATTACCAACTTGGGCGTTGTTTATGAGAAAATGTTATAACGATAAAACATTAGATGTTAGTAAAGAAAGTTTTGAAAAGCCTGAAGATATCAGCATTAATATAGATTGTTTAAAAACTGAAATAGATGAAGAAGGTGGAGAAAAAGAAGAACAGCAATCAGACGATACAGATTTTTAGTATTTTATAAGGTCTTTAATTACTTAGTAATCAAAGCTTAAAAACAACAACTATAATGATAAATAAAGAAGTAAATAATGTTCAAGAAGCATTAGAGGGAGTACAAGACGGTATGACTCTTATGTTAGGAGGGTTTGGTCTATGCGGAATACCAGAAAATGCTATTGCAGAGTTAGTAAAAATAGGTGTAAGAGAAGTTACTTGTATTTCTAACAATGCAGGAGTCGACGATTTTGGTCTAGGTTTGTTATTACAAAACCGTCAAATAAAAAAAATGATTTCTTCTTATGTAGGAGAAAATGATGAGTTTGAACGTCAAATGCTATCTGGAGAATTAGAAGTAGAATTAACACCACAAGGAACCTTAGCAGAAAAATGTAGGGCAGCACAAGCAGGTTTCCCTGCTTTCTATACACCAGCAGGTTATGGAACAGAAGTGGCTGAAGGAAAAGAAACACGTGAGTTTGATGGAAAAATGTATGTGTTAGAACCAGCATTTAAAGCAGACTTTGCTTTTGTAAAAGCATGGAAAGGAGATGCCGCAGGAAACTTAGTTTTTAAAGGAACTTCAAGAAACTTTAATCCAAATATGTGTGGAGCAGCTACGATAACAGTTGCTGAGGTTGAAGAGTTAGTTCCAGTGGGAGAATTAGACCCAAATCAAATTCATATTCCAGGAATTTTTGTACAACGTATTTTCCAAGGAGAAAAGTATGAGAAAAGAATAGAGCAACGAACTGTAAGACAAAGAAGCTAGTTATGTTAGATAAAAACGGAATAGCGAAAAGAATCGCAAAAGAAGTACAAGACGGTTATTATGTAAACTTAGGTATTGGTATACCTACGTTAGTTGCTAATTATGTTCGTGATGATATTGAGGTAGAATTTCAATCAGAAAACGGAGTGTTAGGTATGGGACCTTTTCCTTTTGAAGGAGAAGAAGATGCTGATATTATTAATGCAGGAAAACAAACCATAACTACCTTGCCAGGAGCTAGTTTTTTTGACTCTTCCACTAGCTTTTCAATGATTCGTGGTAAACACGTTCACCTAACTATTTTAGGAGCTATGGAAGTAGCTGAAAATGGAGATATAGCCAATTGGAAGATACCAGGAAAAATGGTAAAAGGTATGGGAGGAGCGATGGATTTAGTTGCTTCTGCTGATAATATTATTGTAGCAATGATGCATACTAATAAAAGAGGAGAATCGAAGCTACTTAAAAAATGTTCATTACCATTAACAGGGGTGGGGTGTGTAACAAAAATTGTAACTAACCTAGCAGTATTAGAAATCAAAGACAATAAATTTCACTTATTAGAAAGAGCCCCGGGAGTATCTGTAGAAGAAATTCAAGCAGCTACAGAAGGAACTTTAGTAGTCGAAGGAGACATTCCAGAAATGGATATTTAACAAAATTATAGGATTTAAAAAAGACGTAAAGCACTATGCTTTACGTTTTTGTATTTTAAAAAGTAGATGAAAATAATCTCATACAACGTAAACGGAATTAGAGCAGCATTAAAAAAAGGATTTATCGATTGGTTACAAGCAGCGAATCCTGATGTAATATGTATTCAAGAAACCAAAGCTCATAAAGAACAATTAGATGTAACTGAGTTTGAAAATGCAGGTTATCCACACCATTTTTGGTTTTCAGCAGAAAAAAAAGGCTATTCATCAGTAGCTATTTTTTGTAAGGAAGAACCAAACCATGTGGTGTATGGAACAGGAATCGAATCGATGGATTTTGAAGGGAGAAATCTTCGTGTAGATTTTGATGAGGTTTCTGTAATGAGTATGTATTTACCTTCAGGAACTAATAGTGCTCGATTAGACTATAAGTTTAACTACATGGATGAAATCTTAGCCTACGCTACAGAGTTAAGAAAAGAAATCCCTAACTTAGTTATTTGTGGAGATTACAACATCTGTCATGAAGAAATAGATATTCACAACCCAAAAATGAAAGGAGTATCTGGTTTTTTACCAGAAGAGCGTGAATGGTTAGGTAAATTTATAGATAGCGGATTTATAGATAGTTTCCGTCATTTACATCCAGAAAAACAAGAGTACTCTTGGTGGAGTTATCGAGCAAATGCAAGAGCAAATAATAAAGGTTGGCGTATCGATTACAACATGGTAACTGAACCGTTAAAAAATAAAATTTCAAGAGCCTATATTTTACCAGAAGCAAAACATTCAGATCATTGTCCAATTGCTGTTGAACTAGATTTATAAACCATCATGAAAAATATACTAACACTACTACTTTTTACAACTTCAATTATAGCACAACAACCTGTTGATAGTCTTTTTGTAGCAAAAGATACTACAAACATAGGCTTAACGGTAAATGATTCTATAAATCAACAACCTCAAGAATTATTTTCAACTGCCGATTTGAAAATGATTGATAGCTTATTAATAGAAGAAAAATTTAACTCATCGTTGTTTGACAGTATTCAATATGTAATTAATGATAAAGATATTCTTGGCAATACAACAACAATATTAACAACTGATTTATTAAAGAAAAGGCTACACGACTTAAATGTAAAAACACCATTTCATTTAGAATATAATCCAGCACTGGAGAAGGTAATTAATGGGTATTTAAAGTACAGAAAAAAATATTTTCCAGCACTAATGGCTCGTGCTCAATATTATTTTCCAATGTTTGAGCAGTATTTAGATCAGTATGACATTCCGTTAGAAATGAAATATTTGGCAATTGTTGAATCTGCACTTCGTCCAGACGCTCGTTCTAGAGTTGGAGCTACAGGTTTATGGCAATTTATGTACGGAACAGGAGTTCAATTTGACTTGAAGGTAAACTCGTATGTTGATGAGCGCCAAGACCCAGTAAAAGCAACCAAAGCAGCTTGTCAGTACTTAAGTCAGCTATATAAAATTTTTGGTGATTGGGATTTAGCTTTAGCCGCTTATAATTCGGGCCCAGGAAATGTGTCAAAAGCCATAAAAAGATCTGGAGGATATAAAAATTATTGGAATATTCGCCCGTTTTTACCTCGTGAAACAGCAGGATATGTACCAGCATTCTATGCAACGATGTATATTTTTGAATATGCAGATAAACACCATATTTATCCAGAAGCCCCAAAATTTTTTCATTTTGAAACCGATACTGTTCGTGTAAAAAGAACCATTAGTTTTGATCAGATTTCAGAAAAAACAGGAATCGATTCTGATTTATTAGCGTTTTTAAACCCATCATATAAATTAGACGTTATACCCTATATAAAAGAAAAAAAGTATGCAGTACGATTACCTCGAAGAAATTTAATGGATTTCTTAGAAAAAGAAAAAGAAATCTATGCTTTAGCAAACGAAGATGATGCGAAAAGAGAAAAACCATTGCCAAAATACTTCGAAATGGATAAACGTATTCGTTACCGAGTTAGAAGTGGAGATTATTTAGGTAAAATAGCTAATAAATTTGGAGTAAGAGTTAGTGATATTAAACGATGGAATGGCTTACGAACACACCACTTAAAAATAGGACAACGATTAAGTGTTTATCCTAAAAGAATGACTGTTCCAAAAAAAGTTTCAAGAACAAAACATAAAACACCAACAAGCAAGCACGAGGTGTATGTTGTTAAAGAAGGAGATTCATTATGGACTATTTCAAAAAAATATCCATCAGTTTCTATTGAAGAGATTAAAAAATGGAACAATATTTGGAGTGTTAAGAGTTTAAAACCAGGAATGAAACTTAAAATTTTTAAAAGTTAAAAACAACTACTAAACACCACTAACTATGAATAAACTAATAACCTTATTTGCACTTATTTTTATTACAATTTCATGTAAGAGAGAAGGAGGAAAAAGTGATTATGTTTTACCAACTTCAAATGGTAATACCAATAAAATATTGGTAGTTACTAAAGGAAATGACTGGGAAGGTAAAATAGGCGATGAAATACGTATCGTATTTGGAGAGCATCAAGTTGGGTTGCCACAACCAGAAACATTACTGTCTGTAGGGCAGATAGATCCAGTAGGATTCAAAGGTTTTATGAGGAATTCAAAAGCAGTTTTAATTGTTAGACAATCAGAAAAAGAAAGAATAGTAGTTGAAAGAAATAAATATGCACAACCTCAAATATTAATTTATGCTACCTCAAAAGACAAAGAAGGTTTGGTGAACCTAATTCGTAATAGAGGAAAAGAAATAATTAAGCTATTCAAAGATGAAGATATCAAGTTTACACAGAATATTTTTAATAAAGAAAAAGTTGACGAAAATCAGTTCAAAACAATCAAAAGTTTAGACATCACATTAACCATTCCTAAAAGGTTTAATGTTGTTGAAGATACAGGAGATTTTTTATGGTTACGTCAACATTTAAAAAGTGGAATAGCAAGAGGTGATGGAACTAATAATATTTTAGTATATAGTTATCCATTAGAAGATGAAAGTAAAGTAGCAGATAACATTACAACTATGAGAGATGTTATAGGTAAGAAGTATATACCAGGTAGCAAAGAAGGAATGTATATGATTACTGAACAAGCATACACACCATTTACATTTGATGCTGAAATAGACGGTAAAAAAGCCTATGAAACAAGAGGTAAATGGGAAGTGAAAAACGATTTCATGGCTGGCCCATTTGTTAATTACACAATCATAGATAAAGAAAATAAAAGAGTTATCGTTTTCGAAGGGTTTACTTATGCACCTTCGGTAAATAAAAGAGACTTTATCTTTGAATTAGAAGCAATAGCAAAGTCTTTAAAAATAAAATAAAAAGACAACTCATAAAGAAATAAGAGAAAGCATTAAACTTTTGTTTAATGCTTTTTTTGTTATATTTATCTGATAAACAAAACCTTACATTCTTATGAAATTTAATTTTTTAATTACAGTAATCGCTGCATTAATTCCTATGATAATGGGATTTGTTTGGTATGGACCTATGCTTTTTAAAAAAGTATGGATGAAGGAGGTAGGCTTTACTGATGAGTCTATCAAAGGTTCAAATATGGCACTCATTTTTGGATTAGCTTATGTATTTAGTTTTTTATTAGCTTTTGTGTTGCAAACATTAGTAATTCATCAATGGGGAGTACAATCAATCTTAATGGGTGAATCAGGTTTTGTAGAACAAACAGGAGAAGCTTTTACCTATTTCCAAGAATTTATGACGAATTATGGAGATAGGTTTAGAACATTTAAACATGGAGCCTTACACGGAACCATGATAGGTTTACTTATTGGTTTACCTATTTTAGCTACACAAGCATTATTTGAAAGAAAAAGTGTTAGGTATGTAGCAATTAATACAGGCTATTGGATTGTTACATTAGCTTTAATGGGAGGTGTAATTTGCCAGTGGGCGTAATAATAATATTGAAAACATAAATACAAAAGC
Organism: Tenacibaculum sediminilitoris; assembly: GCF_964513795.1. Taxonomy (NCBI): domain Bacteria; kingdom Pseudomonadati; phylum Bacteroidota; class Flavobacteriia; order Flavobacteriales; family Flavobacteriaceae; genus Tenacibaculum; species Tenacibaculum sediminilitoris. Next base: position 108,404 of record NZ_CAZEQR010000049.1, read on the forward strand.
ATCAAATTTTAAATTGATGCTTTTTTTATGTAACAAATACTTGTAAAAAAAGACATATAAGATAGATAATCAACTAAAAACATAATCAAATGATTGCACATTTTTTTAAGTTAGAGTGGAAGCAGTTTTTTCGCTCCTCTTATTTCGGAAAAAGTATTGCATTAAAAATTATCATGGGCTTTTTCGCTTTATGGATGTTAATTACTTTTTTAATGATGGGTGTAGGGGTATATTTTATTATAGAAGATAAGTTTCCTGATATAAATCCATTTAATTTTGTGAACGGGGTGCTTATTTTTTTGCTAATAGCAGATTTAATTTTTCGTTATTTAATGCAAAAATTACCTGTATTAAACATCAAACCATACCTTAACTTACCTATAAAAAAAGATAAATTAGTTCATTTTGTGCTAAGAAAATCAGCTTTATCATTTTTCAATATAATGCCATTGTTTTTTTACGTGCCTTTTTCAATAGTATTAATTGGTCAAGGGTATGATATTTTAGGAGTTTTAGGATGGTTGTTTTTAATGTTTACGTTAGTATTAAGTGCTAATTATATTAACTTCTTAATTAATAAAAATAATTATGCATTAGGAATAATGGCAATGGTATTGGCAGTACTGTTTTTTGCAAATAAATACCAACTGTTTAATGTAACCGATGTATTTGCACCTATTTTTCAATCAGTATATAACTTGCCTGCTTTATCACTGATAGGAATCGTTTTACTTACAGGTTTATATTATATAAACTTTAAAATGTTAAAGCAAAAAGTGTATTTAGACGATGCGATAAAAAGTAAAGAAGAAGTAGCTACAGAGTCCAATCTGTCTTTTGTTGATAGATTAGGAGATGTGGCACCATTTATTAAGAATGATATCCGTCAAATTTGGAGGAATAAACGTACTAAAACAGTATTCTTTATGTCGTTTTTATTCCTTTTTTATGGAGCTATTTTTTTTGGGCAAGAAATGTATCGAGAAAAAATGCCTGCTTTTTTAGTATTTGCCGCAATTTTTGTTACAGGCGGTTTTACGCTAAACTATGGACAATTTATTCCTGCATGGGATAGTGAGTACTACAATATGATTATGAGTCAAAATATTCGTTATCGAAAATTTTTAGAGAGTAAATGGTATTTAATGGTTGTAGTATCAGGAGTTTTATACCTGTTAAGTATTCCTTATGTTTATTTCTACGGATTAGATATTTTTTTAATGATAACTGTTGGAGCAATCTTTAATATAGGTTTTAACTCTCTATTCTTGTTGTTTGCAGGCTCTTTTAATAGAAAACGAATAGACCTGAATAAAAGTGGTTTTTCAAATTATCAAGGCACTAGTGCAACTCAGTTTTTAATAATAATTCCAATTATGGGGGTTCCAATGTTCCTGTTTTGGGTTTTCAATAAGTTTGTTAGCTTTAATGCAGGAGTCACTGCAATTGCAATTGTAGGAGTATTAGCTTTTGCATTTAAAAATTACTTTATGAACTTAATAGAGAAAAAGTACATTAAAAACAAGTATGCAACAATACATGCATTCAGTCAAAAATCATAACCAAAAAAATAAACAAAATGATATCTATACATAATATTTCTAAAACATACGGTAAAACGCAAGTCTTAAGCTTAGAAGAGTTAAATATACCGAGTGGACAATCCTTTGGATTGGTAGGAAATAACGGAGCAGGAAAAACTACCTTATTTAATTTACTGTTAGATTTAATTAGACCTACAACAGGAGAAATTATAAATAATGAAGTTGTTGTAAATAAAAGTGAGAAATGGAAAACATTTACTGGATCGTTTATAGACGAGACTTTTTTAATAGGTTACTTAACACCCGAAGAGTATTTTGATTTTGTAGGTGATTTACGTGGAATGAATAAAGCAGATGTTAAAGAGTTCTTAGTTCAATTTGAAGAGTTTTTTAACGATGAAATTTTAGGAAAGAAAAAGTACTTACGAAGCTTAAGCAAAGGAAATCAAAAGAAAGTGGGTATTGTAGCTGCAATGATGGGGAATCCGCAAGTAGTGATTTTAGACGAGCCTTTTGCAAATTTAGATCCAACTACTCAAATTCGGTTAAAGAAAATCATTAAAAAATTAACAGAGAATAGCGAGGTAACGGTACTAGTATCTAGTCATGATTTGAGTCATGTAACTGAGGTTTGCGAACGTATTGTAGTTTTAGATAAAGGGAACGTTGTAAAAGACATAAACACATCACAAGAAACCTTACAAGAGTTAGAAACCTATTTTTCTGCATAAAACAAGGTTGAAATCATCATATAATTATTATTTTTACCTCTTTACGTACAAAAAACATAATTATAACGTTGTTGTACTGTAAATGTAGGATTATATGAAAAAAGTTTTTAAGATAATAGTATTCAGTATTTTAGCGACTATCGTGTACTCGTGTAGTGTAAAAAAAGATGCTTTTTTAAACAGAAGTTATCATGCTGTTACCACTAAATATAATGTGCTTTTTAACGGAGAACAAGCTTTTTTAGACGGGCTAGAAGAAATTAAAGATAAACATGAAGACAACTTCTGGAGACGTTTACAAATAGAGCCAATATCTTTTGATGAAAGTAAAATGACCACAAAAGTACTTAAGCCTGGTACAGGTTTTAGTGCTGATGAGGAAGAGGAGAATAAGAATTTAACACCATTCGAAAAAGCAGAAGAAAAGGCGATTAAGGCTGTTCAAATTCATTCAATGAATATTAATGGGTATGAGAAAAATAGCCAAATAGATAATGCCTATTTATTACTAGGTAAATCAAGATATTATACACAACGTTTTATTCCTGCATTAGAAGCTTTTAATTATGTAATAGTCAATTATCCAAAAGCTGATTTAAATTATGAAACAAAAATTTGGAGAGCTAAAACAAACATTCGTTTAGGTAATGAAAAAAGAGCTATTGAAACTTTACGGTTGTTATTAGATGTTTTAGATGAAACAGAAAAAATAGATAAATCTGTAAAAGAACAAGCTTATACAGCCATGGCCATGGCATACGAAAAAACAGACACCATTCAAAGAGTAGTAGATTATTTAAAATTAGCAACAAAAACAAGTTATAACAAAGAACAATCTGCTAGAAACATGTTTGTTTTAGGTCAAATTTATAGTGAATTAGACAGGAAAGATTCTGCAAGAATGATGTTTACAAAATTAGCTGATTATAAAAGAGCACCAGATAAATTTCGTATTAAAGCAGAGGTTGAACTTGCTAAGAATACTCCGAATGATTCAACATCTATCTTGATGTTAGCTAGGTTAAGAAAGTTAATTAAAAACTCAGATAATCGAAAGTTTTTAAACGAATTATATTATCAAGCAGGAGTTATTCAAGAAGGGAGAAATAACCCTAAAGCGGCAGCAGAATATTATAAAAAATCGTTAGAAGCTAAACACAATAATAATTACCAAAAAACCTATGCCTACGAACGTTTGGCAAATATGGCTTTTGAAAAAGAAAACTATTTATTAGCAGGCTCGTATTACGATAGTGTAGTGCAGTTGGTTTCTAAGGAGTTTGGTCAAGAAAAAAGAATCCGTAGAATTCGTAGAAAAAATAAAGGACTTAAAACTTTAAGGAAACACGAAGAGACAGTAAAGAGTAACGATAGCATACTTGAGTTGGTAGCTATGACACCAGATGAAAGAACTTCTTTTTTTGAAGCATATATTGAAAAAATAAAAAAAGAAGATGAAGAAAAAAGACAGCAATTATTAAATGCTCAAAACTTTGGAAGTAGTTTTGGGGGTGGAGCATCTATAAATAATAGAGCGAATAAAGGAAAGTGGTATTTTTATAATTCACAAGCACTAGGATTTGGTAGGGCAGAGTTTCAAAAAGCATGGGGAACACGCCCTTTAGAAGATAACTGGAGATTGTCAGATAAGTCTATTAGCGCTAGTAAAGATGTAGTGCTTGATAATGAAGGCAATAAAGTAAACGAGAGGTATGAATTATCAACATACCTTGATGCAATTCCAGAAGATAAAAAAGTAATTACTAATCTAGTTAGTGAACGAAACGACGCATTATATCAACTAGGATTAATTTACAAAGAACAGTTCACAAATTCAGCATTAGCTATTAAAAACTTAGAGCGCTTAACAGAGGTTAGTACAGACGATAAGCTTGAGCTTCCTTTGAGTTACCACCTCTATCAAATATATAAAAAGGAAGGAGAAGTTGCTAAAGCAAATAAATATAAAAATACGATACTACAAAAATACCCAGAAACGAGTTTTGCTCAAATTATATTAAATCCAGAAACAAAACTTGTAGAAGAGAAAAAAGAAGATGAGGTTTTAAATAAGTATAAAGAAATATACTATTTATATAAAGCAAATAAATTTGAAGACGCTGTTAATGAGATAGATAATTTTTCATTAACCCTTAAAAATTCGAATTTAATTCCTAAGTTTGCACTCCTAAAAGCCTTGGCAATAGGTAAATACCAAGATAAAGAAACATATAAAAAAGCCCTAGAATTTGTTGCTGTTAGTTATGCAACTACCGAAGAAGGAAAAAAAGCAAAAGAAATCATTGAACAATTAGATAAAACATAAACACCTTTAAATTCCCCGAATATGTTTGGTAAAGAAAATAAAAAAACAAACGAAAACAGAGTAGCAGAAAGAAACATTATTGGAAAAAACACTAAAATTACCGGAGAAATAATTTCAGATGGAGATTTTAGAATTGATGGAACTTTAGAAGGAACTATAGAAACAAAAGGTAGAGTAGTTGTAGGTAGTTCAGGCTTCATCAAAGGAAAAGTTGAATGTACAAATGCTGATGTAGAAGGTAAGTTTTCTGGAGAATTATTCGTCTCTAATACATTAACAGTTAAATCTTCTGCAAATATTAATGGAGATGTGGTTATAGGAAAACTTTCTGTAGAGCCAGGAGCAGCTTTTAATGCTACATGTGCAATGAAAGGAGCGGTAAAAGAATTAAATAAGAATGAGCAAAAACCCTCAGAAAAAACCGCTTAATAAATTTATACGATTTTCAGGAATCGCACTTCAAATGGGTTTAACTATTTACTTAGGAAGTTTACTAGGTGAATGGTTAGATCAAAAATACCCAAACGACAATCAACTTTACACAAAAATTTGTACACTTGTAGCAGTTTTCGGAGCAATGTTTTCCGTAATTATACAGGTAACCAAACTCACAAAAGATGATTAAGCGTATTTTATTTTTCACAGCTGCTATTTTACTTCTATTTGCAGTTAGTTTTTTTTTACATAATTATATGTTAGCTTCAAAAGAAACGCATTTATCATTTTCGTTGTTAAGAGTGTATACATTTCATGTAACTTCAGCTATAATAGTATACAGTATAGTTGAGTTAGTTGCTGAAAAATTACCAAACCAGGCAGGGTATGCATATTTAGCCTCTATTTTTTTAAAAATAGGGTTTTTTGTGTTGCTTTTTAAAGCATCAGTCTTTGTAAATGAAGAACTTACAAAGTTAGAAAGAATTTCACTTGTAATTCCATTATTCCTTTTTTTAATAACAGAAGCAATAGCAGTTTCAAAACTGCTGAATAGCAAATAGTTCATTTTTTTCTAGTGTTTTTTTATTTGAAATTGCTTTAAAAAACTAAGCTAAAAAAAGATTTGTAGTTTTAATTAATTGTGTACCTTTGCACGGAAATTTAGAGACCATAATTCTATATTTATAAGGTATGATGATAGCAAAAAAATCTATCAAGTTTTTTACAGTTTTAGCATTAGTTTTTGCTTCGTTTGGAGTATTTGCTAGTGGTGGAGATAAAAAATCTTCAGATAACGATGGTGGACAAGTAAACACCAAAGAAGAAATTAACGATTACATTAAGCATCACTTAGCAGATTCTCACGATTTTGCTTTTTATTCTTATACAAATGATGAGGGTGAGAGAAAACATTTTGGTTTTCCGTTGCCAGTAATCGTAAAAACAAGTAAAGGAATTAAAACTTTTATGTCTTCTAAATTCCACCATAATGACGATGGAACTGTTGTTGTTGATGCTGGTGATGTGAAGTTGGTGAAAATTCATAGTAAAATCTATGAATTAAACGAAGGAGAAAGTGCAGTTGCTTTTGATGAAACTCACCATGCTACAAATGCACACAAGGTATTAGACTTTTCAATTACTAAAAGTGTGTTTGGAATGTTGCTTGCTGGTTTGTTACTGTTGTTAGGTTTTGGTTCGTTAGCTAAAGGGTATAAAAAAGGAGCTATTCCAACAGGAGTTGGACGTGTTTTAGAACCTTTAGTATTATACGTAAGAGACGAAATAGCAAGACCAAATATTGGTGAAAAGAAGTATAAAAGATTTATGCCATATTTATTAACGGTGTTTTTCTTTATCTGGATCTTAAATTTATTAGGATTAACACCTTTAGGGTTTAATGTGACGGGGCAAATTGCCGTAACAGCATGTTTAGCTATATTTACAGCCATAATTTATTTAACAAGTGGAACAAAAGATTTCTGGGCACATACTTTATGGATGCCAGGTGTTCCTGTGATTTTAAGACCAGTATTAGCGATAATTGAATTAGTTGGTTTTGTGTTAATTAAACCATTCTCATTATTAGTGCGTTTATTTGCAAACATTACAGCAGGTCACTTTGTAGTAATGAGTTTAATAGCATTAATGATGACGCTAAAAGCACAATTTGGAGCTGTAGCTTCAACGGGAATTTCACTAGTGTTAACATTATTTATTTCGGTTATAGAAATATTAGTAGCGTTCTTACAAGCATTTATTTTTACAATGTTATCTGCATTATTCATAGGAATGGCAGTAGAAGAACACGACCATGATCATGCAGATGCTCATAGTCATTAAGAAATAGAATAAGAATTTGTTTAATTTAATATAAATCAATTAGTATGTATAATTTAATTGGAGCAGGATTAATCGTAATCGGTGGAGGAATCGGATTAGGTCAAATTGGAGGAAAAGCAATGGAAGGAATTGCTCGTCAACCTGAGGCTGCTGGTAAAATCCAAACAGCGATGATCATCATCGGAGCATTATTAGAAGGATTAGCATTCGGTGCTTTAATCTTAGGAAGATAATCTCCCAAGAAACAGAAAAGTGAAACATTTTCCTGTAACGGTTGGTTACAGGAAATGTTTTAAAATTAAACAAACAAAGAATTTAAAAGAATAAATTAGATATATAATGGATCAGTTATTAAATGATTTTTCTCCAGGGTTGTTCGTAATGCAACTAGTTGTTTTAGGGATATTATTATTTTTATTAGCAAAGTTTGCTTGGAAACCAATCTTAAACTCTTTAAATGAAAGAGAAGAGGGGATTCAAAACGCATTAGATCAAGCAGAAAATGCTCGTAAAGAAATGCAAAACTTACAGGCTGATAATGATAGATTGTTAAAAGAAGCACGTGCAGAAAGAGACACAATGATGAAAGAAGCTCGTGAAATAAAAGACAACATTATAGCGGAGGCTAAAGAAGAAGCTTCTGAGCAAGCAACAATCATAATTGAAAATGCTAAAGCTACAATTAAACAAGAGCAACAAGCAGCAATTGCTGAGTTAAAGAAGAATGTAGCAGATTTGTCAATTGATATCGCTCAACAATTAGTAAGAAAAGAATTAGCTTCTCAAGCAGATCAGTTAAAGCTTGTGGAAGGAATGTTAGAAGAGGTTACTTTAAACTAATCAGTAGATGAAAGAAGCAAGACCAGCATTACGTTACGCCAAAGCAGTTTTAAACTTAGCTAAAGATTCAGAAAATGAAACTTTAGTAAATGATAACATGAAGTTAATTGTAGATACAATTGCTGGAAGTGAAGATTTACAAACAATGCTTAAAAGTCCTGTAATTAAAGCTGCAAATAAGCATAAAGTTTTAGATGTACTTTTTGGAGATAAAGTAGATAACATCGTAAAGGGGTTGTTTAACTTATTAGAGGAAAATAAGCGTATGATGATGTTAGATTCTATTGCAAAGCAATACTCTATTATATACGATTATCACAAAAGTATGCAAGTTGCTAAGGTTACTACTGCAGTAGCTTTAACAAATGAATTAGAAGATAAAATACAAGCAAAAATTGTAGCACTCACAGGTAACAATGCTAGTATTGAAAATATAGTAAATCCTGATATTTTAGGAGGATTTATTTTACGTGTTGGAGATGTGCAGTACGATGCAAGCATCTCTAATCAATTTAATGAGTTAAGGAGAGAGTTTGACAACAGTCATTACATTCCAAAAATTTAATTATACATCAAAAGAAATAAGATGGCAGCAATTAAACCAGCTGAAGTATCAGCAATTTTAAAGGAACAATTAACAAATTTTGAGTCTAAAGCTTCATTAAACGAAGTAGGGACTGTATTACAAGTAGGTGATGGTATTGCACGTGTTTATGGATTATCTAACGTACAATATGGAGAATTAGTAGAATTCGATAACGGTTTAGAAGGTATCGTATTAAACTTAGAAGAAGATAATGCAGGTGTTGTATTATTAGGAGCTTCTACTTCAGTAAGAGAAGGGTCTACTGTAAAACGTACAGAAAGAATTGCTTCTTTAAAAGCTGGAGAAGGAATCGTAGGACGTGTTGTTAACACCTTAGGACAACCAATTGATGGTAAAGGACCAATCGAAGGTAAAACTTTCGAAATGCCTTTAGAACGTAAAGCACCAGGAGTTATTTTCCGTGAGCCTGTTACTGAACCAATGCAAACAGGTATCAAATCTATCGATGCAATGATTCCAGTAGGACGTGGTCAACGTGAGTTAATCATTGGAGACCGTCAAACAGGTAAATCAACTGTTGCTATTGATACTATCTTAAACCAAAGAGAATTTTATGATGCAGGACAGCCAGTGTACTGTATCTATGTAGCTATCGGTCAAAAAGCTTCAACAGTAGCTGCTATTGCTAATATGTTAGAAGAAAAAGGAGCGTTAGCATATACAACTATTGTTGCTGCAAATGCATCTGATCCAGCTGCAATGCAAGTATACGCACCATTTGCAGGAGCTGCAATTGGAGAATATTTCCGTGATACAGGTAGACCAGCCTTAATTGTTTATGATGATTTATCTAAACAAGCTGTTGCTTACCGTGAAATTTCATTATTATTAAGAAGACCACCAGGACGTGAGGCATATCCAGGAGATGTATTCTATTTACACTCAAGATTATTAGAGCGTGCTGCGAAAGTTATCAATGACGATAAAATTGCAAGTGAAATGAATGATTTACCAGATTCTTTAAAAGGAATTGTTAAAGGTGGAGGTTCTTTAACTGCATTGCCAATTATTGAAACTCAAGCAGGAGACGTTTCAGCATACATTCCAACAAACGTAATTTCGATTACAGATGGTCAGATTTTCTTAGAGTCAGATTTATTTAACTCAGGAGTTCGTCCAGCAATTAACGTAGGTATCTCAGTATCACGTGTAGGAGGAAATGCTCAGATTAAGTCAATGAAGAAAGTATCTGGTACGTTAAAGTTAGATCAAGCTCAGTACCGTGAATTAGAAGCTTTCGCTAAGTTTGGTTCTGATTTAGATGCTGCTACCTTAAACGTAATTGAAAAAGGTAAACGTAACGTGGAGATTTTAAAACAAGCTCAAAACGATCCTTATACAGTAGAAGATCAAGTAGCTATCATTTATGCAGGTTCTAAAAACTTGTTAAAAGATGTACCTGTAAATAAGGTAAAAGAATTTGAAAGAGATTATTTAGAGTACTTAAATGCTAAATACAGAGATACTTTAGATACTTTAAAAGCAGGAAAATTAACTGATGAAGTAATTGATACTTTAACAGAAGCTGCTAAAGAAATTTCAGCTAAATTTTCAGCTTAATAAAAGATTTTAGTATTGAGTATTGAGATGAATTTTCTCAATACTTAATACTCAATACTAAATACTTACTAGTATGGCAAACTTAAAAGAAATACGTAACAGAATTACTTCAATTAAATCAACAATGCAGATTACCTCTGCCATGAAAATGGTGTCGGCTGCAAAGTTGAAAAAAGCTCAAGATGCAATTACAGCAATGCGACCGTATTCATCTAAGCTTACCGAATTATTACAAAGCTTGAGCGCTACATTAGATAGCGATGCAGGTGGCGTATATTCAACACAAAGAGAAGTTAATAAAGTGTTATTAGTTAGTATAACATCTAACAGAGGTTTATGTGGTGGTTTTAACTCTTCTATTATAAAAGAAACAGTTAAAACTATTGAAGATAAATACAAAGGTAAAGATGTAGACTTACTAACTATTGGTAAAAGGGGTAACGATATTCTATCAAAAGAACACAATGTAATTGAAAATAGGAATGATATTTTTGATGATTTAACTTTTGATAATGTAGCACAAGTTGCTGAGCAATTAATGAATTTATATGCAGATGGTTCTTATGATAAGATAGAAATCATTTACAACAGATTTAAAAATGCAGCAACACAAATAGCACAAGTTGAGCAATTTTTACCTATTCAACCAGTTGAAAATGACGAGAATGTAAATTTAGATTATATTTTCGAACCTTCTAAAGAAGAAATAGTATTAGAATTAATTCCTAAGTCATTAAAAATGCAATTATACAAAGCAATTCGTGATTCATTTGCTGCCGAACACGGTGCTCGTATGACTGCAATGCATAAAGCAACTGATAATGCTACAGAATTACGTGATGAGTTATTATTAACCTATAATAAAGCTCGTCAAGCTGCCATTACAAATGAGATTTTAGAAATCGTTGGTGGAGCAGAAGCTTTAAATAACTAAGAATACTTATTAAAGTTATATAAAAAAGGTTGTCTTTAAAGACAACCTTTTTCTTTTGCATTATATTTATTTTCTACTCAAAATCTGATGAATGATAATAGTTTTCAGGAGTAATCGGGTATAATCCATCTTCAAAAAACTGATTCATAATTCGAGTAGTAACAGGACTAATTCCAGTACTTACTCCACCTACTTCATGTGGGTAGGTCATATTTGAAGAATGGTTATAACCAATAGTATGTCCTATTTCATGCGCTGTTATAAAACCTGTTTCTTTACGAATATAGTCTCTAAGTACATGTTCGGCAAAGCCCAGAGTAGAACCACCTCCTAAGCCAGAAACATTAACAACTTTACCACAGTTATAACGTGTTTTGTTGATAATAGAGTTATAAGCGGCTTCCTTTTCACTTTTTGTTAATGGAGTTGTTCCGTCATTGCCTATGATGTTTTCATTCATAAACTCATTTTTAAAATCGTCAGAAGCAAATATTAAACCTAGATTAATCATTAAACCTGAAAAACGGCGAATATCTTTAGCGCTAATGTCCTCAGTCCAATTATTACTGGTGTCATTCTCTGGATCGAAATCATGATATTTTATGACCCATTTTAATTTGTTTAAGCCTTTAAGTTGTTGAATAACCTTGCCATGACCAGTAAAGTCAAAAGAAATATCACTAGGGTTTATACCTGTTTCTTTAAACATCGAAAGATCAACTTCTTGGTTACTTGCATTTAAAAATAAAGAAGTGTTATCTATAAAAGGATAATTAATTTCTTGCTTACCATGAGCTCTTATCTTATCAATTTTAAATAGCTTAATAGGTTTAAGGAATCCTTCTGTTTCAATTGTCGCGGTAATTGTAATGTCTTCTATATCTATAGGAGCGAAATTAGCCACTTCAATAGTGGTGTTATCAATAGGTTTTACTCGTATTACTTTACTAATTTCATAAGCTCTCCATTCTGAAGTCATTGTAGATAATTCTTCACCATCTTGAAACATAAGACTAGAGTTAGCTTCTGAGTCAAAAGAATAGCTTTCGAGATTAATATTAGGAATGGTTTCTTTATCACTACAGGATAGGACTAAGAATGAACAAACCAAAGCTCTAAACAGTACTTTCATGTATTATAATTTATAAGGGTTTATTTCGCAAATATAAAACTTTGAAGCTATACAGTTTCTGAAAGTTTTTATTTCTTAGAGATTCTAATGATGAAAAAGCAAGTATAAACCCAATATAAAACAACTAGTTAACAAAAAAATTAAGCAGAAGCTAAGTTTTTTAGAACTCTTTTTAGTTAAATTTTGTAATTAAAGACAGCGAAGGTGTAAGTAGTCGATTTTGATTTAAATCTGTTCCAAGTACCAATGATAAAATGTCATTTATTGCAGGTAGTGATTCAAGAAACAACAGAACACCAAGAAGAGGTGCTAATTTATTAGTTTCTAAATTAAAACCAACGACGGTATTTTTTGTAGGAGACATGACTAATGGAGATTCTAATTCTGAATGGCAATATAATACTGCAAGTGATGGTAGAATGTTTCCTATAGCGTCAACAAGAGGAAACCATGAAGGATCTAATAATAATATCTATAACTTATTTAATGTTCCTTCAACAAATGTTTATTATGATATCACACTCGGAAATAATTTATACGCTGAACTTAGAGATTTCTGCTGGTGGTACTCAGTATTCATGGTTGAGTCAAAGGTTGAATGCTAACAATTCTATTTAGAAATCTTCCCAATACCACAAACCTATGCGTCCACACGTATCATCAAAATCAGAAGGAAATGATGAATACGCTAGTTAGTCTCAATTATTTTATGACAAAGGAGTGAATTTAGTATTTGAATCAGATTCTCATATCGTAAAAACAACATGGCCAGTAAAACCTTGTTCAACTGGAAGTAATTGTGATGAAGGGTTTGTAAGAGACGATGTTAACGGAACCGTTTATGTAGGAGAAGGTTACTGGGGTGCACCGTTGCGTTTATCCAATGATTCAAAAAACTGGACAAGAGACGCGAGTACTTTTAATCAGTTTAAATGGATTTTTGTTGAAGAATCTAAAATAGAAATTAGAACAATTAAAGTAGATAATACAAGTAGTGTAGGTGCTGTTTCAAATCAAAACCCATTTACACAATTTACTACAGATGAAACAAATTCGGTAAGTACATCATTTAAAATTCAAGATTCGTCAAATGCACCAAATATTACTTCTCAAAGCTATAATATTACTTCAAGAAGTTATAATAGTCAATCGGTTGCTTGGAATCCTAGTTCTTGGAGCTCTGTTGGAGCATTTGAAACAGCACAAAGAACACCAGGTTTAAAACCATTAGTACAATATGTTGTAAACAAGTCTAATTGGGCAACAGGTAATTCAATGCTGTTTTATATTTCTGGAACAGGAGAACGAACAGCTGAATCATACAATGGAAGTAGTGCTATTGTTCTAAAACTGATGGTTACTTATAGTACAGAATCTCCTGATAATGGAGGAGGAGAGACTCCAGAATATGAGGGTGTAAACGTAACAATTACGTTTGATAAATATTCTTATGAAACTTCTTGGACTTTGAAGGATGGTAATGGACTAACGGTGATGAGTGGAGGTGATTATACCCAAGGAAATGAAGAGTTAAAAAGCGAACCAATTTGATTCGCTTTTCTTTTTATAATAAATCTTGAATTGTTTTTTTAATTGAATTAACATCTATTCCACAAATTTCTTGCAATTGTTGAATTGTGCCATGATGTATAAACTCATCAGGAACTCCTAATAGTTTAATTTTTCCTTGATAATTTACTTCGGAAGCATATTCTAACACAGTACTTCCAAACCCGCCTTTGATAGTACCATCTTCAATAGTAATAATAGTATCAAATTTTTCGAAAACGCTCTCTAAAAGTTGTTCATCTAAAGGTTTTACAAAACGTAAGTCGTAATGTGCGACGACTTCTTTGTTTTTAAACAGATTTAAAGCTTCAGAAACGTTATCGGCTATTGTTCCTATAGATAATACTGCTATTTGATTTCCTTCTTTTAAACAAGCTCCTTTTCCGATTTCAATCTTTTCAAAAGGAAGGTTCCATTGCTCTAATTTTCCTTTGCCCCTCGGATACCGAATCGCAATCGGATGTTCCAATCCTTGTTGAGCGGTAAACATTATGTTACGTAGCTCAATTTCGTTACAAGGAGCAAATACGATTAGGTTAGGTATACAATTTAAATAGGCCAAATCAAAAACTCCGTGATGCGTTGCTCCATCTTCACCAACCAATCCCGCTCTATCAAGACAGAAAATTACAGGTAATTTTTGCAAGGCTACATCATGAATTACTTGATCGAAAGCGCGTTGTAAAAAGGTAGAGTAGATATTACAAAAAGGAATTAACCCTTGGGTAGCCATACCCGCAGCTAAGGTTACCGCATGTTGTTCGGCAATACCAACATCAAAAGTTCTATCAGGAAAAGCTTCCAACATAAATTTTAACGAACTTCCTGTTAACATTGCAGGAGTAATCCCTACAATTTTTTCGTTTTGTTGCGCTAGCTCAACAATAGTTTTCCCAAAGACATCTTGATATTTGGTATATTTACTTGCTTCTTTAGGAAGTACATCACCAGAAATTTTATCAAATTTCCCAGGTGCATGGTATTTTACCTGATCTTGTTCTGCCTGTCGTAACCCTTTCCCTTTGGTGGTAATTACATGTAAAAACTTAGGGCCTTGAATCTTTTTTAATCGATCTAATTCACGTAGTAATTCTTCAAAATTATGCCCATCAATTGGTCCCGAGTAATCAAAGTTAAGAGCTTCAAAAATATTATGCTGCTCAATTTCTAATCGAGGAGCTTTAATTTTTGTCAAATAATCTTTTAAAGCACCTACGGAAGGGTCAATCCCAATAGCATTATCGTTTAAAATAACTAAGAGGTTTGCGTTAGTATCTCCTGCATGGTTTAAAGCCTCAAAAGCCATTCCACTTGCTATAGAAGCATCTCCAATCACAGCTATATGATGTTTTTTAACTCCCTGCAACTTTGAAGCAATAGCCATTCCTAAAGCAGCTGAAATCGCTGTAGAGGAGTGACCAACTCCAAAAGTATCATATTCACTTTCTGAGCGCTTAGGAAAGCCTGAAATACCGTCGAACTGACGATTGGTATGAAAAACATCTTTTCTTCCTGTTAAAATTTTATGTCCGTATGCTTGATGTCCCACATCCCAAACTAACAAATCGTTTGGGGTATCAAATAAATAATGGAGAGCGATGGTGAGTTCTACCACACCTAAACTTGCACCTAAATGCCCTTCTTTTGTAGCAACCACATCAATAATAAACTCACGCAATTCTTGGGCGAGCTGTGGTAATTCTTCTGATGTTAACTTACGTAAATCAGCAGGAATTTGAATGTTTTTCAATAGGTCGTTCGACATATAGCAAAAGTACAAAAAGGTAGAGATTCCTAACTTTTTAGACTAAAAACTTTGTAGTTTTGTTGTATGAGCAAATTGTACTTGGTGCCCACACCGATTGGAAATTTAGAAGACATTACGCTGCGAGCGTTAAAAGTCTTACAAGAAGTAGATTATATTTTAGCTGAAGATACACGCACGAGTGGTAAATTGTTAAAACACTATGATATTGCTACTCCAATGCAATCGCATCATATGCACAATGAACATAAAACGGTTGATACCATTGTAAAACGTTTACAAAGTGGTGAAACTTTTGCATTAATCTCTGATGCTGGAACACCTGCTATTTCTGACCCTGGTTTCTTATTAACTAGAGCATGTATACAGCATGGTATTGATGTAGAGAGTTTACCAGGAGCTACTGCTTTTGTACCTGCATTGGTAAACTCTGGGTTGCCGAATGATAAATTTGTATTTGAAGGATTTTTACCTGTGAAAAAAGGACGTCAAACTCGTTTAAAGTTCTTGGCAGAAGAAACTCGTACGATAATTTTTTATGAAAGTCCACACAAACTACTAAAAACACTTGCAAATTTTGCAGAGTATTTTGGAGAGGATAGACAAATATCGGTTTCTAGAGAATTAACAAAATTGTTTGAAGAAACCAAGCGAGGAAGTGTAAAAGAAGTGTTAGCATATTATACTGAAAAACCAGCCAAAGGTGAGATTGTTGTTGTGGTTGAAGGGAAAAAGTAGTTTTAGATTGCTGTTGGCTTAACTGTTAGCAAATTTATATTCAGGATACTGCTCTTCGAGAAGTTCTTCAGCTTTTTTTGGGATTACTATAAGCGTAATGTAAGAGTATATTATTGTTAAAGTTAGTATTAAAGAAATTAGCAATGCTCCTAAATTAGAAGGAGTTTTTTCTATATGATTAAATACTTGGGGTAGATTAGAGGCAACCATAATACCTCCAAAAGAAGCTACGTTAAAAATCATATCTTCAAACATCCATTTTTTATTGTTTTTTTTAGTTCTTTTATTAAATTCCTTTTTCAGTTTAGTCACAAATAATAGGTCAAGTATAGCCAATATAAAAAGAGAACCGCCAACAATATAAACACCCATAGGAATTTGTATGAAATAGTAAAAGAAAAGAAAGATACTTGCTGTAAGTATTATTTTAGGAAGTTTAAACCACTCTTTAACATACTTCCAGAGTACTTTTCTATATTTTTTTCCAAGTTGTTTTTGCTTTTCCTCAACAACATCCATAAATCCAAAGACACCAAATTTTTTAAAAGACTTGTCACGTGCTTGTTCAAAAGTAAGTATTGGTGTTTCTTCCCAAATTTGTTCAATATCGTTGGCTAGGTGATCTACCAATTCAGTTTGTACGTCGTAATGTTCTACGTAGTGTTGACGTGTAAACCTGTAGAGTTGCTCTATATGTTGGTCGGTTAGTTTCATAAAGCTAATTCTTTTTTCATTTTCTCAACTTTAATTATGGCAGTTTTATAAACTTTATATCCCGTATAGGTTATAACATAAAACAAGGGAATGAAGATGAGGAAAAATAGTTTTTGAAAATTTTCAGATGATTCTTTGATAAATTGTAAAGGAAGATTAACTATAAGAAAAGGAAAAGAAAAATAGAATGTTCCATAGTCTAAGTTTACAGACCTTCCATAAGATTTTAATAATTGCTTTGTAGTGATTAAAAGAAAAGGAATTATAAGTAAAAGAAATAATGAGATACTTACTTTTGAAAAAGTATAATGATTCATTTGTTTTGAAATGAAATAATAAAGAAACGCAAGTAAAACAAAAGAAAGAGTGTTTTTAAAGGATTTAAAAAAGCGTATAATTTCTTTATAATATTTTCTTCTATACTTTGTATTAACATTTTTCCATCCCTCTTGATTTTCTTTACGTAAACTTTCTTGCCATCCTAACTTTTTTAAAGATTTTTCTAGTTCTATTTTAAAGTCATTAGTTGTTGCATTTTCTTCAATATCAGAAACAATATGATCTACCATTTCAACACGTAGATCCCAATATTTAATACCTTTTATTTTTAGACGGGTGTCAATTTTTTTGATTTGTTCTTTTGTTAACTCCATAGTTAAAAAATTACTCTAAACTAAATTTAGGGTTTACTAGTTGTTGCATGGTATTTAAAAACCCTTGCATCTCAGAAAGACGATTTACTGTTTCTTTAGTGCCACTTTCGGTAAGCTTGTAATACTTACGTAAGCGATTACCAACCTTAGCAACTTCAACGTCTAACAAGCCTTCTGCCTCTAGTTTGTGCAAAGCAGGGTACAAAGCCCCCTCAGTAATCTTCAATTCTCCTTTGGTAAGTTCTTTTACCCTTTGAGTGATTTCGTATCCGTACATTTTATCATTTTGAGCTAATAATTTCAAAATAATAGTTTGTAAAGAACCTTTATATAATTTCTGATTTCCCATAAGTTCGAAATTTTACCCTAAGATTCTTAGGTATACAAATATACATAATTTTCTTATGTATAAAAATCTTAGGTATATATTTTATATTAACCCTAACTTTTGTTCGTGTTGAGTTTGTTATTTTTGCATTTCAAATTTGATTACATGAGTACTTTTTATAAACTAACAATACAACAAATAATAAAGGAAACGAAAGATGCTGTTTCCATTCTTTTTAATGTTCCTGCAGACTTAAAGGACAAATTTCAATTTATTGCAGGGCAATACATTACATTAAAAGCAACAATACAAGGTGAGGAAGTGCGTAGAGCTTATTCTATTTGTGCATCACCAAAAAGCAATCAATTAAAAGTAGCGGTGAAAGCTGTAGAAAATGGAAAATTTTCAACGTTTGCAACCACTCAATTAAAAGAGGGAGATGAACTAGAGGTAGCAGTACCAGAGGGAAAATTTACGTTAACTCCAGAAGACAATAAAAATTACATTGCATTTACAGCAGGGAGTGGAATAACGCCTGTTTTATCAATGATTAAGTCAGTTTTAGAGGATTCCTTGTCAACATTTACTTTAGTGTACGGAAATAGAAGTATTGATACTACTATTTTTTACAATGATTTGAACTTATTACAACAAGAATATCCTAAACGATTTAACTTGCATTATGTGTATAGTAGAGAGCGTCAGGAAAACACTTTGTTTGGTAGAATTGATAGAGGACATGTAAATTATTTTGTAAAGAACCTTTATAAAGAAACTTCTTTTAATGCAGCCTTTTTATGTGGGCCAGAAGAAATGATTGAGCTAGCTTCTGAGACCCTAGAAGAAAACGGACTTGATAAAAAGGTTATTTATTTTGAGTTATTTACAGCTTCAACTACTGATGAAAACACAGACCAGATTAAAGAAGGAGAAGCGGAAATTACAGTATTACTAGATGATCAAGAAACTAGTTTTACAATGAAGCAAACCGATACGATTTTAGCTGCTAGTTTAAGAAATAAATTAGATGCTCCTTATTCTTGTCAAGGAGGGGTTTGTAGTAGTTGTATTGCAAAAATTACTGAAGGTAAAGCTGTTATGACTAAAAACTCCATTTTAACTGATGGAGAGTTAGAAGAAGGTTTGGTACTTACTTGTCAAGCGCATCCAACAACACAGAAAGTTGTCGTAGATTTTGATGATGTATAGGTAAAAACGTAACTTTATAGAATGGATTTTTACGACTTTAAAAGCGCATTTTTTGTAGGTGTTTTCATGGCTTTTATGATTGGCCCTGTTTTTTTTATGCTAATCAAAACTAGTATTTTAAAAGGAGCTAGAGCTGCTATTTCTTTTGATATAGGAGTGATTTTAGGAGATATTTCTTTTATGTTAATAGCTTATTTTGGAAGTAGAAGTTTACTAGAAAAAATAAAAGATGATCCACGTTTGTTTCTTATTGGTGGGTTGGTACTTATCGTTTACGGGTTAATTACCTACTTAGAAAAAAATAATAAAAAAGAAGCGAAAGCCCCTGATGTAATGTTGTTAGAAAGTAATAATTACTTAAAACTATTATTTAAAGGTTTTTTCTTAAACTTTATCAATATAGGAGTATTAGCCTTTTGGTTAGGATTAATTGTGGTAATAGGACCTACATACGATATGAATCCGAAGTACTTAGTTTGGTATTTTGGAACGGTAATAGTAGGATATGCTATTACAGATTTAGGGAAAATACTACTTGCAAAACAGCTGAAAAGTAAGTTGACGCCATTAGTTATTTACCGAATAAAAAGAGGAATGGGTGTGCTATTAATCGTTTTTGGAGCTGTATTAATGCTGAAAGGATTTATTCCTAAAAGTAAGATTGATAACCTAATTGAGAAGGTAGAGTCAACTGATTAAAAACCAATAATTATTTTTGCTATCCAAAAATAGATTAAAATCCCAAAAATATCATTACTGGTCGTAATAAAAGGACCAGTTGCAATTGCAGGATCAATGCCTTTCTTGTCTAAAAACAAAGGAATAAAAGTACCTACTAAACCAGCAACTATAATTACAGCAAAAAGAGAGATTGAAATAGCAGTAGCAATAATTATATCTGATTTCCAAACCCATACAAAGAAAAATAAAATAATAGCTAAAACAAGTCCGTTAACAGCAGCTAGAGACATTTCCTTGAGTAAGCGACTAGAAACACTTCCTTTTACATCATCATTAGCTAGCCCTTGTACGATTATCGCAGATGATTGAACCCCTACATTACCTGCCATAGCAGCAATAAGAGGGGTAAACATAAAAAGAATTGCATTTTCTTCTAAAGCACCTTCAAAAAACCCCATAATTCTCGCCGCTCCAATACCTCCTATTAAGCCTAAGAACAACCATGGTAGTCGAGCTCTAGTTAACTGTAGAATACTGTCTTCGGAGTCAACATCTTGGGTAATACCCGCGGCTAACTGGTAATCTTTTTCAGCCTCTTCTTTTATTACATCGACAATATCGTCAATGGTAATTCTTCCAACTAAAACTCCCAATTCATCTACTACAGGAATAGCCTCTAAATCATATTTACGCATTATATTGGCTACATCTTCTGCTTTATCATGAACATTGACAAAGTCTACTTTAGGAATATATACATCAGAAATTTTAGCACGAGTAGATGCCATTAATAGATCTTTTAACGACAAACGACCTTTTAATTTCCCTTCATCATTTACTACATAAATAGAATGAACTCTAGTAACTTCTTCGGCTTGTTGGCGCATTTTTTTTACACAAGTAAGTACATTCCAGTTTTCATTAACTTTTACAAGCTCTTTTGCCATCAAACCACCAGCAGAATCTTCATCATACCTTAATAATTCTACAATTTCTTTAGCATGCTCACGGTCTTCAATTTTCTGAATAACGTCTTGTTTTCGTTCTTCAGGAAGTTCGGCAATAACATCAGCAGCATCATCGGTATCAAGTTCGTCAATCTCTTCGGCAATTTCTTTTGCAGAAAGCTGTTCAAAAACTTTTTCACGAACTTCCTCATCAACTTCCATTAATACATCTGAAGTCGTTTCACTATCTAATAAACGAATAATATAAACGGCCTCTTCAAAAGAGAGTTCATCTATAACTTCAGCAATATCGGCATAGTGAATGTCTGAAAAAACCTCAGAAAGAGCGGTGTCTTTTTGGTTTTGGATGAGTTCTTGTACGTTTTCTAATAAGTCTTTAGTGATTTCTAATGCCATCGTGTGCAATTTTGCTCGATAATTGAGATTTGAATATTCCAGAATCTAATTCAAAAAGAAGACATGTTTTATTTAAAATAAACTCCTAACTATTGTTTTGAACTATTTTTTGTGTCAACTCAATGAATTTTTGTACCGATAATTGTTCGGGACGCATCGCAAATATAGGGTCTTCTTTTAAGGTATCCGAAAGATTGAAAGATTTTAAACTAGAACGCAACATTTTTCTTCGTTGATTGAAAGCAGTTTTTACTACTCTAAAAAATAATTTTTCATCAACAGGAAGAGTATAATTTTCTTTTCGTATAAACCTAATAACTCCAGAATCTACTTTTGGAGGTGGATTGAAGACTGAAGGCGGTACGGTAAATAAGTATTCTACATCATAAAAAGCCTGTGTTAGTACAGATAGAATTCCGTAAACTTTACTTCCTTCTTTTTCAGCAATTCGTTGAGCAACTTCTTTTTGAAACATTCCTGAAAACTCTGGAACAAACTCACGATTTTCAATAGCTTTAAAAACTATTTGAGAAGATATATTGTATGGGAAATTCCCTATAATAGCTACTTGTTGTCTGTTAAAGATTTCAATAAAGTTCTTTTTTAAAAAATCACCTTCAATAATGGTAAATTTTTCTTTTGAAGTATTTAATTTAAAATGTTCAACAGGAAAGGTTTTTTGTAAATAGGTAACTGACTCAGAATCTAACTCCATCACCGTAATTTTTGGCTTTTTTCCTAACAAATATTTAGTAAGAACTCCCATTCCAGGACCAATTTCCAATACGTTATCATATCCGTTTTCTGTTAACGAATCGGCGATTTTCTTAGCGATGTTTTCATCGTTTAAAAAATGTTGTCCTAAGTGTTTTTTTGCTCTTACGGTCATTTTTTGAAGTATCTACTTACTTGGTTTGTAATTTTAATGCTATAAACACTAGTCCAAAACCCATTTCACTAATAGTTTCTTAAGGTTCATTTCCAGAGTTGTTATGTCTTACCTTCCACCAATAGCAGTTGTAGTTATTAAGATAATTTCTTGTTATAATAAATTTAGTTGCTGTTCACTGCTGGAAAAAACTCATTAACTACTTTTAATTCAGTACGAAAGGCCAGCATTTTATCAGCAAATTTTTTCATACCATCATTACGTAGTTTTTCTGCACTGTGTTTATAGTAATTATCTAAATCTTCACGTGTTTTGGCAGTATATTGAATAGAGTAAGTAATTCCACCCATTTCTTCTTCAACCAGAACTTGAGTCATTTTTGCACTTAAAAAATGCCCTGTTGCTAATACTTCAGGTATATGACTTTCTATCCAAGTTAACCATTCTGCATGAATACTTTCATCTATATTTATTGTTACGTTATATATGTACATGATTGACTTTATTAAGCGTTATGATATTTATAAAAAATAAATAATTCAGCAAAATTAAGGAGTTAAACGTCATCTCCTCTTAGTTTTCTATACTTTTTTCGAGCTTCTACGAGATAGATGCTCGCAGGATGGTCAAAAATTATTTTCTGATAGTATTCTTTTGCTTTTTCTGAATTGTTTAATTCATAATTATACACTTCAGCTAAGTTATAATAAGCATCATCAACATATATCCCTTTGGGATCTAGGGTTATTATCTTATCATAATTCAAAATAGCTTGGTCGTACTGCTTTTTTTTAATAAATAATTGAGCTTGTTTGAACAAGGCTTCGTCTTCAATTGGTTGACCTTTATAATTAGTAATTAAGTTGTTCAAAATAGTAATTGCTTCATCGGTTTTATTTTGATAAGTTAATAAATCGGCTTTAGCATATTCTTTTAAGCCTGTGTCAGTACTATCTTTAGGTTCATTGTCTGAAATTGTTAAGAATAAATCAGCAGCATCGTTAGCAATGAGTTGTGTAGCTGATCCTTTTAAAACCTTTAGTTGAGCCTTTGCCCAAGTAAAGTCATTTTTAAAATAAGAAGCTTGTGCTACCTTAAAACGAGCTTCTTGACCTATGTAATGATTTTTAAATAGTGTTTGAACTTGAGAAAAGTAAATTAACCCTTTATTAAATTTACCCATAAAAACAAAAACATCACCAACTTTCAACTTTATTGTAGCTTTCATAAGATTTGAACTAGTAAATGTTAGTGCATTCTCTAAAATAACAGCTGCTTTTTTTGGGTTGTTTTTTGTAAAAGTTAAATAATTAGCATATTCTATTTGTGTGAAAAGAGTTTTGGAGTTAATTCCGTATTCTTTAAAAATAGTATTAAAACGTTCATCTATATCAGGTTGGCTTGTTGCGACAGCTATTTTTAAGTTATTGTTTATCGCTTTAAACTTATCTTTAGGATAATTAGTTTTTTCAATAACAAGATGAAAACACTCTTTAGCGGTTTCATAGTCTTTGTTTTCTAGAGCTATTTTACCCAAACTGTTAATTTTATCCAAATTATCTGGGTCTCTTGCAAGTAATGCTTTGTTTTGAATAAGGGCTTTGTTATATTGTTTTTGCCTAATAAACAACCAAGAAAGTAAATCATTCCAGATGTCTTTTGGGTTGCTTATTGATTTTCGTAATAGAGCTTTTTTAAATAAAATATTGTTTTCATTTTCTTTATCGTCAGTTAAATACCTTCCTGCATAGCGTTTAACATTATTTAGGTAGTTTTCATTTTTATCTACCAAATTAATATACGACTCAAACATTTGTTCAAAATTTCCTTTTTCACCATAAATCTGTGCCAGTTGAAATCCGTAATTAGCTTTAGGGTTGATTTCCATTGTTTTATTAAAAGCTTCAATGGCTAGATCTAACTTACTGTAGTTTTTAAACAATCCAGCAATTAAAGAACCATAGTTTGCTTTTTTATTGATAGATGTAATTGCTTTTTGGTAATTTTCATTAGCATCTTTAGTTTTTTCTTGACGTTCAAAATTATAACCAAGTATTACATATAGGTATGATAAATTGGGTTTTTCTTTTAATTTTTGAGTAAGTAAGTTTTCAGCGGTGATATATTGTTCAGTTTCCTGATAGGATGTGATTAATTTTTGTAAATAGGTAGTGTTGTATGGGCTTTGATTGTACAATTTTTTATACAACTGAATTGCTTTTTCATATTCATTATTTCTAAAATAATTTTCAGCAATAATAAAATCGTTTTGTTGAGCTTGACAAAACAAGTTAAAAATTAGTAGATTAAATAAAAAAACAACTTTTCTCATCTATCAAAAATACAGAACATAATTGTTAAAATACTATTAAAAGAGTTAGTTTTTTGAAAATCTGTGTAACATTTTGGCACGAACTTTGTCTTGTTAATAGAATAACTAAACAATGTAAACTATGAGAAATTTTTCGACACAATACGAGATGGCAAAACAAAACGCAAATGAGTATATGAGAAAAGGTCAAATAACTCAATACTTTGAAGCATTGTTAGAAATGAACAAATACAAGAGACTAATGGTAGCTGTGGTTGCCAACTAAACATATTTTTTAATGGGGATTAATTAATTTAAAAACCCAAGCATCTTAATTGAGGCTTGGGTTTTTTTATTTTGAAATCAAATATTGATTAATCAATCATATCAAAACCACAATAAGGAACTAGTACTTCTGGAATTTTAATACCACTCTCAGTTTGATAGTTTTCTAAAATACCTGCTAATACTCGTGGTAAAGCTAAAGAGCTTCCATTTAAAGTGTGTGCTAGTTGGCTCTTTCCTTCCTTGTTTTTAAAACGTAGCTTTAAACGATTTGCTTGAAAAGTTTCAAAATTAGAAGCCGAACTAATTTCTAACCAACGCTCTTGTGCTGTTGAGTATAATTCAAAATCGAATGTTAGAGCAGAAGTGAAACCTGTATCTCCACCACACAAACGTAGAATACGATATGGTAATTTTAATTCGCGTAAAATTTCTTTAATATGTTCTACCATTCCATTTAAAGCATTGTAAGAATTGCTAGGGTGTTCCACACGAACAATTTCTACCTTGTCAAACTGGTGTAAACGATTTAGACCACGAACATGTGCTCCGTAACTTCCAGCTTCACGACGGAAACAAGGAGTGTAACCTGTAACTGCAATTGGCAAATCGGTTTCTTTTACCAAATCACCTCTAAAGATATTAGTTACTGGAACTTCAGCAGTTGGAATTAAGTACAAATCATCACCAGTTACATGATACATTTGCCCTTCTTTATCAGGTAGTTGACCTGTTCCAAAACCAGAAGCTTCGTTCACTAAATATGGAACTTGTACTTCGTTATAACCAGCAGCAGTATTTTTATCTAAGAAATAATTAATTAAAGCACGTTGTAAACGAGCTCCTTTTCCTTTATATACAGGAAAACCAGCTCCAGTAATTTTAGCGCCTAAATCAAAATCAATAATATCATATTTCTTAGCCAATTCCCAATGAGGTAGGGCATTGTCTCCTAAATTAGGTATAATTCCTTCTTTAAAAACTTCTTCATTATCCTCTTCATTCTTTCCTGCTTTTACTGAAGGGTGAGGAATGTTAGGGATTTGGTATAATAGCTCGTTTAGTTTGTCTGCGGCAGCATTTAACTCTTCGGTTAATTGTTTAGATTGCTCTTTTAAGTCCCCTGTTTTTTCTTTTAATTGATTAGCTTCATCAACTTTACCAGATTTAAAAAGACCTCCAATTTCTTTGGATATTTTGTTTGATTCAGCTAAAATATTATCTAAAGAAACTTGTGTAGTTCTTCGCGTTTCATCAGCAGTTAATACTTCTTCAATAATTGTTTGGGCATTTGCAAAATTACGTTTTGCTAAACCCTCTAAAACAGTTTGTTTGTTTTCTCTAATAAACTGAACCTGTAACATCTTTTTAATTTTTAAGGAAATACAAAGATAAAAGAAGCAGTAGACTTAAGCAATGTGTTTTGTGTACTAAATTTTTTCGAACATCATAAAAAAATCTGATAGCGTAATATTAAAATAATCACATATTTTTTAAGGGTAGTAATGGTAATATTTGTTTTATTCTAGCCATTTGTATTCTAGTATTAATATAAAATTTGCTTGCAGTAATATGATATACTTCTTTATAAACTTTTTACAGAAAGGGCTACCTTTTTAAGATTATCTCTTTTTTAGCATCATTCTTATTTGATACAAACTACAAACTCTTAAAAAATATGAATTACGTAATGACAAGCCTGTCATTATAAAGGTTTTAAAAGAATTAACTTTTTAAAAAGAGTATTGAATTTTGCTTGTCTTTTTTTAGCTGATAAATTAAATCAGATACAGAATCGAATTTTTGCTCGTTTCTTAAATAGTAAAGTAGTTCGATTGTCAATTCTTTACCATATAAATTTTTATTGAAGTCGAAATAATGCACTTCAATTGTTTGGTGTTTACCGTTTACCGTTGGTCTGTTACCAATATTCATCATTCCATAAACAATATTGTTGTCAATCATAGATTTTACAATGTAAACACCTGTTTTAGGAATTAATTTATAGTCCTCAGGTACATTAATATTTGCTGTAGGAAAACCTATTTTTCCACCTAACTGTTTTCCGTTTACAACTTTTCCAGTAAGTGAAAAATTATATCCTAAATAATTATTAGCAGTTTTTAAATGCCCATCTGCAAGTGCTTTTCTAATTTTGGTAGAACTAACAGCTACTTCATCAATATCTTGTGCAGGAATTTCTTCAACTATAAAATCATATAGTTGAGAGTACTCTGTTAATTGTTCGATATTACCCTCTCTGTTTTTTCCAAAATGATGATCATATCCAATAATCAGTTTTGAAATATTTAGTTGGTTAACTAAGATATCACGAACAAAATCTAAAGCAGTAAGCCTTGAAAACTTTTTACTAAAAGGATGGATAATTAAATAATCTAACCCTAGTTTTTCAAGATGTTGTGCTCTTTCGTTAATGGTGTTAATCAACTTAATAGAAACATCTTTTTGTAACACCATTCTTGGATGAGGAAAAAATGTTAATAGCACTGATTTTTTATTGTTAGACCTTGCTTCATCAACCAATTTTTTTATAATTTTTTGATGCCCAATGTGAACCCCATCAAAAGTACCAATAGTTACCATAGTTTTTTGAGTAGGAATAAGATCAAAAATAGAATATATAATTTCCAAGGCTACAAATAAATTTAAGCAAAAATACAATTTGTATGAAACGAATAATAATAAATTAAAAAATAAAAATAAAATTAAGTATTGATAAAGTTAGTCTCTTTAAATTAGTATAATTATAAAAAAAGAAGCTAAATATTTCGCAAATGAAAAAAAATTGTATTTTGCACTACAGTTAACAAATTATTTTACATTATGATGAAAAAACTATTACTTGTTGCATTTGTGCTATTTGGTACTGCAATAATGGTTGCTCAGACTACCATTACAGGTACGGTCAATGATGCATCTCTTGGTGAACCATTACCAGGGGCAAACATTAAGGTTTCGAGAAAATCAGTAGGAACTTCTACTGACTTTGATGGTAAGTTTACTATGACAGTAACAGATATCCCTCCGTTTACCATTGAAATCTCTTCTTTAGGATATCAAACTAAAACAGTTGAAATAACAAAAAACAATCAAGTTGTTGAGGTTAGTTTAACAGAAAATGCTACTTCTTTAGATGAAGTAGTTATATCGGCTTCGAGAACTCCAGAGCGTGTTATGGAATCTCCAGTAACAATTGAGCGTTTTGATTCAAGAGCAATTAAAAATACTGCCTCAGCATCGTATTATGATGGGTTAGAGAACTTAAAAGGAGTTGATATTAACTCTGGTGGTCTAACTTTTAAAACGGTAAATACACGTGGTTTTGCTACGTTTGGTAATGAGCGTTTTGTGCAGTTGGTTGATGGAATGGATAATGCTTCTCCAGCACTAAACTTTGCGATTGGAAATTTATTAGGGATTTCTGAAGTAGATGTTAAAAGTGTTGAAATTTTACCTGGAGCAGCTTCGGCTTTATATGGTGCCAATGCATTTAACGGTATCATGTTAATGCGTAGTGAGAATCCGTTTAATGAACAAGGAATTAGTGTTGGTTTAAAGACTGGTTTAACAAGTCAAGAAGCAGCAGGAGATAATGGTTATTATGATGCTACTATTAAAATGGCACATGCTTTTGATGATTATTTCGCAGCTAAAGCTAGTTTTTCATTTTTAAAGGGTGAAGAATGGCATGCAACTGATTACAGAAATACTACTGGTATTGGGGGTACATATATTCCTGGAACCAGTCATAATGACAACCCAAACTATGATGGAGTGAATGTATATGGAGATGAGGTTTCTGTTAATTTAGGCGGAGCTATCGGGCAAGTAAGTAGAACAGGGTATAGAGAAGTAGACTTAATGTCTAACGAAGCTAAAAGTGTAAAATTCAATGGAGCTATTCACTATCGTCCGTTAGGAAATGACCGTGTTGAAATAATTTGGAACTCTAAATATGGTAGAGG
This sequence comes from Tenacibaculum sediminilitoris, assembly GCF_964513795.1. NCBI lineage: Bacteria > Pseudomonadati > Bacteroidota > Flavobacteriia > Flavobacteriales > Flavobacteriaceae > Tenacibaculum > Tenacibaculum sediminilitoris. Next base: position 136,850 of record NZ_CAZEQR010000049.1, read on the forward strand.
TAACACTATTTATCAAGGTCAAAACCGTTATAATTTAGCTAACTTCTTTATGGAACAACATAAATTAGAAGTAAGAGGTAAAAACTTTTTCATAAGAGGATATTATGCAGGAGAAGATGCAGGAGATTCGTATGACACTCGTTTCGCTGCAATTAACATAAATAGTAAATGGAAACCTAATACCAATTGGTTTGGTGAATATGCAAAAGCATATTTAGTGTCTGGTTCTCACGAAGTGGCGAGAGCGGTAGCTGACACAGGAAGACCAGAACCAGGTTCAGCAGAGTTTACAAGGCTGTTTAATGAAGTAACTTCAGATTCTGATTTATTAACAGGTTCAAAGTTTAGAGACAATACAAGTTATTATCATGCAGATGGGAATTTAAATTTACGTGACTATATTGATTGGGCAGAAGTTCAAGTAGGTGGGTCTTATAGACAATATAGATTAAATTCTTATGGAACTATTTATACAGATAGTGATGGTCCAATTAAATATGGTGAATATGGGATTTATACTCAAATTCAAAAGAAAATGATGGATGACCGTTTAAAGTTTACTGGGTCTATTCGTTATGATAAATCAGATAACTTTGATGGAAACTTTACACCAAGAGTTTCATTAGCGTATGCAGCAGGAGAAAATAAGAACCATAACTTTAGAGCATCTTTCCAAACAGGTTTTCGTAACCCAACAACACAAGACCAGTATATAGGTTTAGCAACTGGAGCAGGGTTTATCTTAGGAACAGCACCAGACAATATTGGGCGTTTTTCTGCACCAGCAATAACAACAACAGGAAGTTTTGTTTTAACAGGTCAAGATGTATTTGATAGAGGATATTCAGCGAACTCAATTGCAAATGGAAATCCTACACTAGCAACAACTGATTTAGTAGAACCAGAAAAAGTAAAGTCTTTTGAGGTTGGTTATCGTGCTGCTCTTCCATTAGGAGAAAACAAGTTAACCATTGATTTTAGTACATATTATAATATGTATTCTGACTTTATTTCAAATAAAGATGTAGTTGTATTAGTAGACCCAAATACACCTGTTACAGTAAATAACCTAACTAATAGAGATTTAGTGAGAACTTTTAGTGTAAAGACAAACTCAACTGTTGATGTAGATTCTTATGGGTTAGGTTTAGGATTAAATACTAAAGTGTTTAATGGGTTTGATGTTGGGTTAAGCTATACATGGTCTAGATTTGATTTTGATCAAGCTGCAGACCCTGATTTTGAAGCTGGATTTAATACTCCAGAGCATAAGGTTAAGATGCAATTTGGACATCCAAATTTATTTGAAAACTTTGGGTTTAATATAAGTGCTCGTTGGCAAAATGAATTTTATTGGCAGTCTACATTCCTAGAAGGAAATGTAGAAGAAAGAACAGTATTAGATGCTCAGATTAACTATTCTGTTCCTTCAATTAAATCAGTATTTAAAGTAGGAGGGTCTAATTTAACAGGAAAAGAATATTTAAGTGCACCAGGAGTAGGAGCAGTAGGTTCTCAGTACTATATTTCTTGGACTATCAATAACTAAAAAAAGAAACAATGAAAAATACAATTAAATATACTTTTTTATCTGCATTATTTTTAGGTTTTGCCGCCTGTGATGTAGATAATACATTACCAGAAATTAAAGGTGAAGCAGAGAGTACAATAGCATTGCAAGCAGGTAGTGCAGATTTTTCTAAATATGTGTCAATAGGAGCTTCTTTTACAGCAGGTTTCACTGATGGGGCTTTATTCAAAGCATCTCAAGAAAATTCTTTTCCAAACATTTTAGCTAATAAGTTTGCTATGGTAGGCGGTGGAAGTTTTACACAACCTTTAATGAACGATAATATAGGTGGTTTTTTAATAAACGGTGAGGAAAAAGCTGAACCAAGATTTTATTTTAATGGATCAGGGCCTACAAGGTTATCAGCGGTGCCAACTACAGAAATAGGTAATATACAAGCTGGACCTTACAGCAATATGGGTGTACCAGGATTAAAAAGTTTCCATTTAGGAGTAGAAGGCTACGGAGCGTTAGTTGCTTTACCTAATGCGAATCCCTACTATGTAAGAATGGCTTCTGCACCAATGGCAAGTGTTATGCAAGATGTGCTAATGCAACAACCAACATTTTTTACGTTATCTGAAATTGGCGGGAATGATGTATTAGGATATTCTATTGCTGGAGGAGCAGGAGAAGATCATAATGAAACAGAGAATTTAAATCCTGCTACATATGGAGTAAATGATATTACAAATTCAAATGTTTTTGCTTCTGTTTTTTCAGGAACTGTTGATGCTTTAACTGCGAGTGGAGCAAAAGGAGTCGTAGCTAATTTACCTTATGTTACTTCGTTACCTTACTTCACTACGGTACCTTATGCACCTCTAGATCCAAGCAATCCTGATTTTGGAGCGCAGATACCAACGTTAAATAACGTTTTTGGGGCAATTAATGGAGTTTTTCAAGCTATAGGAGTTCCTGAAAGATCTATAGTATTTGCAACAGATGCTGCAAGTCCAGTAGTTATTAAAGATGAATCATTAGAAGATAAAACAGCTCAAATTATAGGAGCTTTATTAGCAAGTCCTACTTTTCCACCTTTTGTAGCTAGTTTTGGTTTACCTACAGACGCGACTACATTACAAAAAGTAGCTGGATTATTAGGAACTTATTACGGCCAAGCAAGACAAGCGACTGAAGAAGATTTATTAGTATTACCTAGCAGTACTATCATTGGTACTGTAAATACGAACTCAGTTGGTTTTTTAATGTCACAAGGTTTACCACAACAATTAGCAGGACAGTTTTCTGTTGAGGGAGTTTCTTTGCCTCTTGAAGATAAATGGGTGTTAACTCAAGATGAAGTGACAAGAGTTAAAACAGCTACAGACTCTTATAACAATACTATTAAATCTATAGCTGAAGCAAAAGGATTGGCTTTTGTAGATTTTAAAGGTATTTTACAAGAAGCGTCTACGGTAGGTTTAGAGTTCGGAAACTATAATATGAACACTAGTTTAGTAACTGGAGGTTTAGTTGGTTTAGATGGAGTTCATTTAACAGCAAGAGGATATGCATTAATGGCTAATAAAATGTTAGCCGCGATTGATACAACGTATGGATCTAACTTTACAGAAGGAAAAGATGGTTTAGCAAAACCAGATGATTACCCAACAAATTACTCGCCTACATTACAATAGTGCGCCATAAATAAAATTAAGAAAAGCTGAAGATTAATCTTCAGCTTTTTTTTTGTCTTTATTAGAGTTCATAACATACTTTTTATACTTGCCATCTTTGTATCTATAGTAGATAAATAAAGGCATTAATATAAAGGACATGTATAAAACACCTAAGCCCATTACAATTTGTGCTTTAGGATGCTTTGTGTTTAAAAGATAAGCTCCCACAATCATCCAAATTAAAAAGATGATGAATAATATTTTAAGTATAGTTTTCATCTGTTAGTTTACTATTAAAGCTCTTATATAATATTAAGACTTGTAAAGTTATTTGCTACTGCAAAAATAAAAATCCTAAACGGTTACGTTTAGGATTTTTATTTTATTGTTATAAGACTTATACTTCCATTTTTCGTAACCAAGAGCGTATATCTACATCTTGTTTAATAATGTTGCTTAATTCTTCTATTTTAACTCGTTTTTGCTCCATAGTATCTCTATGACGAATGGTAACAGTATTGTCTTCTAAAGTATCATGATCTACAGTGATACAAAAAGGAGTACCATTTGCATCTTGACGACGATAACGACGCCCTACAGCATCTTTTTCATCATAAACAACATTGAAGTCCCATTTTAATTCATCAACAATTTTACGAGCAATTTCTGGTAATCCATCCTTTTTAACTAAAGGTAAAATAGCAGCTTTTGTTGGTGCTAAAACAGCAGGCAGTTTTAAAACTGTTCTTGTAGTACCATTCTCTAGTTCTTCTTCTTGTAAAGAGTTAGAGAAAACAGCTAAGAACATTCTGTCTAAACCAATAGATGTTTCTACTACGTATGGTACATAACTAGTATTGTCTTCATGATCGAAGTACTGAAGTTTTTTACCAGAGAATTTTTCGTGTTGACTTAAATCAAAATCAGTACGAGAATGAATTCCTTCTAGCTCTTTAAAACCAAAAGGAAACTTAAACTCAATATCAGCAGCAGCATCAGCATAATGTGCTAGCTTGTCGTGGTCATGGAAACGATAGTTTTCTGCTCCCATTCCTAAAGACATATGCCATTTTAAACGAGTGTCTTTCCATTTTTCATACCATTCTTTTTGAGTTCCAGGCTTTACAAAAAATTGCATTTCCATTTGCTCAAATTCACGCATTCTAAAAATAAACTGACGTGCGACAATTTCATTACGAAAGGCTTTACCAGTTTGTGCAATTCCGAAAGGAATTTTCATACGTCCGGTTTTTTGTACGTTTAAGAAGTTTACAAAAATCCCTTGAGCTGTTTCTGGACGTAAATATACTTGAGTTGAGCTATCAGCTGAAGCTCCAAGTTGCGTTCCAAACATTAAGTTAAATTGCTTAACTTCTGTCCAGTTTTTTGAGCCAGAAACAGGGCATGTAATGCCTAAATCTATAATTAAGTTTCTAAACCCTTCTAAATCATTTTCTTCCTGAACTCTAGTTAGTTCAACGGTAATCTCATCAATTTGCTTTTGACGTCTTAAAACGTTAGGATTTGTACTTCTAAATTCGTCTTCATTAAAAGCATCACCAAAACGTTTTTTGGCTTTAGTAATATCTTTTTGAATTTTTTCGTTGATTTTTTCCCTATAATCTTCAACTAAAACATCAGCTCTATAACGTTTTTTTGAATCTTTATTATCTATTAGGGGGTCGTTGAAAGCATCAACATGACCTGAGGCTTTCCAAGTAGTTGGGTGCATTAGTATTGATGCATCAATACCTACAATATTTTCATGCATTTGCACCATTGCTTTCCACCAATAATCACGAATATTTTTCTTTAACTCTACTCCGTTTTGAGCGTAATCGTACACAGCACTTAAACCATCATAAATTTCAGATGATTGAAATACATAACCGTATTCTTTTGCGTGCGATAATACCTTTTTAAATTGATCTTCTTGTTTTGCCATGTTGCAAAAATAAAATAAGGATTTAAACTATGGGTATGTAAAAAGAAAAAAGTGAAGAATTAATTTAACTCTTCACTTTTTAGTTATATTTTATAAGTACTTTTTATCGTAAACTTATTACAGTATTTCCAGAATAAATACCGTCTACAAAAGCACTAATAACATACTTTCCTTTTTTAATGTCATCCCTATTTACTAATACTAAGGATACAAGGCTTAAACGATTATTGTTATAGTTGATTTCAAGAGAGTCAGTATACTGAATTTTTTGTCCGTTTTTGAGGTTAGTTTTTCCTTTAGCAGCAACTACTTTTTTATTCTCATCAATAATTTGAATGTATACACGTTTTTCACCAGCTGTTGTAATAGGGTTCTCTAATAAATCAAAATTAACTCTAAAAGCATCAGTTCTGCTCGATCTACCTGTAGAAGTTAATTTGCCACTACTTCTTTCTTTCATAGCTACGGCTTTAACAGGACTCGTTTTAATAATTCCTCCAATAGCTACTTTAGCTTCTAGTTCTTTGTTTTTTTCGGTTAAGGTTTGGTTTACACTATCTTTTTGTTGTAGAATTTCGCTAGTAATTATATTTTCTTGGGCTAAAGCATCATTAGCACCATTTAAAGAGTCTATTTGAATAAAGAGTTTTTTGTTTTCACGCTCTAAGCTCGTAATTTTTCTTCTGTATTTTTTAATGAGACTAAAATTATTAGATTTTAAGTTTTTTATTGAGTCTCTTAAAACTTTCATTTTTGTTAATTCTATTTCAAGTCTGTCTGTCAAACGTTTTTTACCGACTATAACATCGGTATAATCTTTAATAATTTCGTCAAGATCTTGCTGTAATTCAGCTTTTTCTTCTAAGAAGATGTTTTGAAGATTATCATATTCACTTGATTTCTGAAATGAGTAATAAAATAATAAGAGAGATAAGATTACCAATACAATTATTAGAGCATTTTTCTTCTTTTGATTATTCATGATTTAAGGAGGATTGATTAAGTTAAGTTCTATTGTTTTAAGGTTAGGAATTTATTAGCTGTATATATACCACTTACAAAGGCATTCATATTATGTGTTCCTGCATTGATTTTATCGTTAATATGTAATAAAAGAGATCATGGATAATTGTTTGTTGTTATATTCAGTAATTAAAATATTGTTGCACCATATATTTTTTGTTATTTAAGGTTATTTCTTTAGCATTGTCGTTTTTTGAAATTAGCTTATTGTTAATTATATTAAGACGATTTATTTGAGTAAAAAGTTTTTCATTTTCATCAATAAGAACTTCGGTTCTTTTTTATAATATCTAATAAATCTATAGTCTGCTTCTTTTAGGTTTTTAATAGAGTCTCTAAGCTAAATTACTTTGTGAAGTTCATCTTTTTAGTTTTAATGAATATTCACTTTTCTTGTAACTTGCTTCTTTAGGGTCTTTAAAAATGTTTGTTAACCCTCCTTTTTTAAGCTCAAAAACAGTTTTAAGTTTAGAGTAGTCACTGGCATTTTGATAAGACAAAAAACCTATAACAAGTGTTAGTAAAACCAAAAAGGCAGTAAAGCCATTGTTTTTTATTTTTGAGGCAAGCATCATTTTAAGGGGGTTATAATGAACTATTATGCTCCGTGCTAATATACTATTTATTTTTTAACACATTTGTAAATAAAAGCAGGAGGAAAGTTTAAAGGTTCAAAACTTAAATTAATGGCATCACCAAAAACCTCTTTTAATTTTTTATAATAGGTTAAACTATATTGGTATTGAATAAAAGCGCCTTTGTAACTTAAGAAGTTATAAGATTTTACAAGTATAGAGTGTGAGATTTCTTTTGGAATAATAGTTAAAGGCAAGCTAGAAACAATGTAATCAGCTTTAGTATACCCTAGCTTTTCTATTTGAGATTTAATAGCTTCTGCTGAATCTTTTAAAACAATTAATTGCGGATGTTTTATTTTTTTTAACTCTTTATAAAAAGCATCATTAATTTCAAAACAAATTAATACAGCTTTTGGTTTAATTTTTTTTAAAATATGTTGAGTTATTGCTCCATTTCCTGGGCCTAATTCTACAATTACTTCTGCAGTTTTAAAATCAATTTCTTTTAGCATTTTTGCCGCTAAGTACCTAGAACTTGGAACTACAGTGCCCGATGTTTTGTAATTTTTTACTGCTTCTTTAAAAAAGTTAAACTTTTTACCCAAAATATAATTTTTGTTGTTTTTTGTATCTTTCTAGAAAAAAAGGCTTGTAAAGATGCAATTTTTAAAAGACATATTCTATTTATTTTATCCCAATCTATGTATAAAATGTGAAATAACATTATTACAAAATGAATTTTTTTTATGTACTATTTGCAAAAACGATTTACCAATTATAGACGATAATGAGCACATAAATGTTACATTAATGTCAAATTTTTACGGAAAAGTACCAGTACAGAATGTACGATCCTTTCTTTTTTATCAAAAAGGGGGAGTTACACAAAAGCTTATTCATAAATTAAAATATAACAACCAACCAGAAATAGGAGTTTTTATAGGAAATTGGTTTGGAGAGCGGTTAAAGTCAGCAGCTGTTTTTAATGATGTGGATTATATTGTTCCTGTACCATTACATATTAAAAAACTTAAAGAAAGAGGCTACAACCAAGTTACTATGTTTGGTGAAACGTTAAGCAAAATTTTAAATATCACATATAAGCCAGATATTCTTATTAGAACTTCAATAGCTGAAACACAAACATTAAAACAACGGTTTGAACGATTTTCTAATAGTAAAACAAAGTTTAAAATTACTGACACTAAAGTTTTTGAAAAGAAACATGTTTTACTAGTTGATGATGTAATTACAACTGGTGCAACGCTTGAAGCTTGTGTGAATGAATTATTAAAAACAAGTAATGTTAAAATAAGTATTGGAACTATGGCGTATACACCAAAAGACTAATTTCATTCCATCTTAATTTACTACTTTTGAATATTGGATTAAAACAATTTAATTTGTGAGAAATAAACATCTTATTTTAGTAACTCTTTTCGTTTTTATAATAAGTAGCTGTGCTCGAAAAGGCCGACCAGAAGGAGGGCCAAAAGATGAAACAGCACCAATTATGGTTACTGCGAATCCACCTTATGAAACCATTCATTTTGATGATGATAAGATTCGTATTTATTTTGATGAATATATAATTTTAAAAGAGTTACAGAAGCAATTAGTAGTTTCTCCTCCAATGAAAAACCCTCCTTTAATTACACCTCAAGGAACACCTAGTAAATACATAAATATTAAAATACTAGACACATTACAACCAAAAACTACTTATACTTTTAATTTTGGAAATGCAGTTCAGGATAATAATGAAAACAATAAGTTAGAAAGTTTTAAATATGTATTTTCAACGGGAGATTATATTGATTCTTTAAAAATTAAAGGAACAGTAGCTGATGCTTTTGATAAAAAGGAAGTAAAAGAAGTGAGTGTGTTATTGTATAAATTAGATAGTACTTATAACGATTCTATTATTTACAAACAAAAACCAAACTATGTAACAAGTACGTTAGACTCTACAAATTTTGAGTTTAGCAACCTACGAGAAGGAAAATACTTAATGCTGGCGTTAAAAGAGTCTGGAAATGACTATATTTTTAATAGTAAGACAGATAAGGTAGGTTTCGTAGCAGATACAATTACATTACCTCGAGACACTATTTTAAATAAGCCGATTCGTTTTTTTAAAGAAACACAACCATATAAATTTAAAAGAGGTAAAGAAGTATCAAAAGGAAAAATTCAATTTGGATTTGAAGGCAAGCAAGAGAATATGAATGTAGAGTTGCTATCTGAAGTTCCAGAAAATTTTAAATCATTTTCTGAATTTGAAAAAGACAAGGATACACTTAATTATTGGCATACACCTATCGAAAGAGATTCGTTAAATTTTATAGTTAACAATCAAAATATTAAAGATACAGTAACGGTGTTTTTAAGAAAAAAAGAGTTAGATTCTTTATCTGTAACATCTAGTGTAACTGGAGTTTTACACCCAAAGGATACAATGTTTATTAAAACAAATAACCCTATTATTTCTTTTGATAAATCAAAATTTTCATTGATTGATACAGATACAATAGCTGTTGATTTTGAACTGAAAAAGCAATCAATTAATAAACTAGCTGTTTTATTTAAAAAGAAGCAAAAGGTAGGATATATTTTTAAAGCTTTACCTAAAGGAATAGTTGATGTTTACGAAACAACAAACGACACTCTTGACTATAAGTTTACAACACGTACTTTTGAGGATTATGGAAGCATATTATTAGATGTCAAAAACAAAACAGATCACAATGTTGTTATTGAGTTATTGTATCAAGAAGAAGTAGTTGAAAAAAGGTATGTTACAACTTCTGAAAAAATAGAATTTACGTTATTGGAACCTAAAGAATATAGGATAAGGGCTATAGTCGATGAAAATAATAATCGTATGTGGGATACGGGTGATTTCTTATTAAGAAAACAACCAGAACAAATAATTTATTTACAAACAATATTCAAATTAAGAGCCAATTGGGTTCAAAACGAAACGTTTGTAATTGAATAATAATATCACATTTATTATTTCTAAACTAGAAAAAACCTTTAATGGGCTTCTAACCAATTAGCTCCTGTATCAATTTCAACATCTAACGGAACTCTCATTTTAAAAGCATTCTCCATTTCTTGCTTAATGATAGGTTTAATAATGTCTAATTCATCTTTATGTGCATCAAAAACCAATTCATCATGTACCTGTAATAACATTTTCGATTTGAAGTTCTCTTGCTTAAATCGTTTGTAAATGTTAATCATAGCAAGTTTAATAATATCTGCCGCAGAACCTTGAATAGGAGCATTTACAGCATTTCTTTCTGCAGCACCACGAACAATAGCATTACGAGAATTAATGTCTTTTAAATAACGACGACGACTTAAAACAGTCTCTACATACCCATGTTCACGAGCAAAATCTACTTGCTTAGACATATAATTTCTCAGTTTCGGATAGGTCGCATAATAGGTGTCAATCAGCTCTTTGGCTTCTTTACGAGATAAGTCGGTTTGATTACTTAACCCGAAAGCAGAAACCCCATAAATAATTCCGAAGTTCACCGTTTTAGCATTGCTACGTTGCTCACGAGTTACTTCGTTAATAGGAACATTAAATACTTTTGCAGCGGTAGAAGCATGAATATCTTCACCATCTTGAAAAGCTTTAATCATAGTTTCTTCTTCGCTTAATGCAGCAATAATTCGTAGTTCAATCTGGCTATAATCTGCAGCTAGTAATACATAATTTTCATCTCTTGGAATAAATGCTTTACGCACTTCTTGTCCGCGTTTAGTACGAATAGGAATGTTTTGTAAGTTCGGGTTGTTAGAACTCAAACGCCCTGTAGCAGCAACTGCTTGTGCGTATACGGTATGTACCCTTCCAGTTTTTGGATTGATTTCATTCGGAAGCGCGTCAACATAAGTACTTTGTAGTTTTTTATATTGACGATATTCTAAAATATCAGCAATGATTTGATGATCTTTAGCTAAATAAGAAAGTACATCTTCTGCGGTTGAATATTGTCCTGTTTTAGTTTTTTTGGGTTTATCAACCAGTTTTAACTTGTCAAATAAAATAGGACCTAATTGCTTTGGAGAGGCAATGTTAAATTCTTCACCGGCTTGTTCGTATATATTTTGCTCAAGTTGAGAAATGTCTTTAGACAATACCTTGGAAAGTGTTTTTAAAAAGTCGACATCTAAATTAATACCTTCTATTTCCATAGCGGTTAATACCGAAACTAGTGGTGTTTCAACGTCGTTGAATAACTTGGTAACATTACCGCTTTCAAGCTCTTTAGAAAAATGCTCTTTTAATTGATAAGTAATATCAGCATCTTCAACTGCATATTCGGTTTGTTTTGGTAACTCAACCTGTCGCATTGAAAGTTGATTTTTACCTTTTTTGCCAATCAATTCTGTAATAGAAACAGGTTGATAGTTTAAGTAGGTTTCAGCAAGCACATCCATGTTATGACGCATATCTGGATTGATTAGGTAATGCGCAATCATGGTATCAAACAACTTACCTTTTACAGGTATGCTGTAGTTAGATAGTACTTTAATGTCGTATTTTAAATTATGACCAATTTTTTCAATGGTTTCGGCTTCAAAAAATGAGCGAAAATCTTCTAAAACTGTTTTGGTTTCTTCTTGGTTTTCAGGAAAAGGAACATAATAGCCTTTACCAGTTTCCCAAGAAAACGAAATTCCAACCAGCTCAACTTCCAAGGCTTTTAACCCTGTTGTTTCAGTATCAAAACAAACAGAGTTTTGTAGCATTAATTTCTCTAACAATAATTTTCTTGAAAGAGGCGTATCCACTAATTGATAGAAATGATTAGTATTTTCAATAGTTTTAAAACCATTAATATTTGTTTCTTTAGTAGCACTTCCACTGCCAGGAGTTGCAAATAAATCGAATTGACCTGCGGTACTATCCTTTGTTGTTTTTGGTTTTTCTGCTATAGCAGAACTTTCTTCAGAAGGCGCAAACGTTTTTAAGAAGTTCTCCGTTAAACGACGAAACTCTAGCTCAGTAAAAATTTCTTTGGTGGCTTCAATATTAGGTTGTTCAAAAACCAATTTATCTAACTCTAATTCTACTGGAACGTCTAGCATAATGGTTGCTAGTTTTTTAGAAAGTAACCCTAATTCTTGATTAGCTTCTACCTTTTCTTTCATTTTTCCTTTTAGCTCATGTATATTTTCAAACAAGCCTTCCATACTTCCATAAGAAGCAATGAATTTTTTGGCTGTTTTTTCACCAACACCAGGCAAACCAGGAATATTATCAACAGCATCTCCCATCATTCCTAAAAAGTCAATTACTTGCAATGGGTCTTCAATACCAAACTTTGTTTTAACTTCTTCAACTCCCCATTTTTCGTATCCATTCCCCATACGAGGCGGACGGTACATAAAAATATTGTCAGAAACCAGTTGAGCAAAATCCTTATCAGGTGTTACCATATAGGTGTGAAGCCCTTCTTTCTCGGCTTTTTTAGCAAGTGTTCCTATAATATCATCAGCTTCATACCCTTCTTTTACAATGGCAGGAATGTTCATAGCTTCTAATATTTTTTCTATATAAGGCACTGCTAAACGAATGGCTTCAGGAGTTTCTTGTCGGTTGGCTTTATAGTCTTCGAAAGCTTCTACACGATCAACACTTCCACCTCTGTCAAAACACACTGCCAAATAATCTGGTTTTTCACGTTTAATTACATCTAGTAAAGAGTTTGTAAAACCCATAATTGCTGAGGTATCTAACCCTTTAGAGTTAATACGTGGGTTTTTAATAAAAGCATAATATCCTCTAAAAATTAAAGCGTATGCGTCGAGTAAAAAAAGTCGTTTATGATCTGCCATGCTATGTTTTAAGTCTGATAAAAATAAAGTGTTGATAGCGATTTGTTTACCAAAAAAAGTAGGTAATATTTGTCAACAAATATTCTAAGGGTAAAACTACGAAACTTTACAGGATGTTGAAAATGAATTTTAAGAAACGGAAGAAGTTTGTTAAACTCTTCTAAAAATCAAATCGTTAAACTTTTAAAAGAAGTAAATTTGCTAAAATTTTTTACATGCCACGTAGAGTCATAATTACTTTTGCAGTTATAGGTGTTTTAATCTTTATAACAGAATACTATACATTTCAAGCTCTTAAGATAGCAACTAAGCTAAAAGCTTTAAAATGGGTTGTACTTATTACAAGTATACTTATTTATGTAAACTTTTTTTACACGATTTATTCTATGGATAGAGGAGGTGGACAAACGATTACTTTTCAATGGGCATTTGGTTGGTTACTAATAGCGTTAATACCTAAGATTTTTATCATGTTATTTCTTTTTGGTGAAGATCTTTTTAGAGGAGGGCAAAAGGTGTTTTCTTTTTTTATATCAGAAACAAAACCAATTGGAGGACGTAGGAAATTTTTATCGCAATTGGCGTTAGGAATAGCTGCTATTCCTTTGGCAAGTTTGTTATATGGTGTTTCAAGAGGGAAGTTTAATTATAAAGTAATTAAATATCAATTAAAGTTTAAAGATTTACCTAAGGCTTTTGACGGTTTTACTATTTCGCACGTTACCGATATTCACTCTGGAAGTTTTGATAATAAAGAAAAAATTCAATATGGTGTAGATTTAATTAATCAGCAAAAATCTGATATGATCTTATTTACGGGTGATATTGTAAATAATTTCGCATATGAAATGGATGAGTGGGTATCAATGTTTTCTGAATTAAAAGCACCTGCAGGAAAATATTCAATATTAGGAAATCATGATTATGGAGACTACTCTGATTGGAAAACTCCAGAAGATAAAAAGGCTAATTTTCAAGCCGTAAAGGATATTCATCCAAAAATAGGTTTTGAGTTATTACTGAATGAGAATAGATATATTGAAAAAGATGGACAAAAAATAGCTTTAATAGGAGTAGAAAACTGGGGAAAAGGTTTTAACCAAGCAGGTGATTTAGAAATGGCATCTGAAGGAGTAGCACAAGATGATTTTAAAATATTGCTTTCTCACGACCCTAGTCACTGGGAGTATAAAGTAAAACAAGATGATTTTAATTATCAACTTACTTTAAGCGGGCATACTCATGGTTTACAATTTGGAATTGAAATTCCAGGTTGGATTAAATGGAGCCCTGCAAAATATGTTTACAAGCAATGGGCAGGTTTGTATGAGGAATTTGGTAGATATATTAATGTAAATAGAGGATTTGGGTATCATGCTTTTCCTGGAAGAGTAGGGATTTGGCCAGAAATTACTGTAATTGAGTTAAAAAAAGCTTGATTTCCAGTATTTTTAAGGTTTTCATAATAATTACATAATAAATAATTAGTAACTTTAGGCGCTTTACTGATAAAACTTATGCAAAAAATGACAAAGTTTGGTGAAATAATAAGTATTGATAAGCCTGTGTTGATTGATTTTTATGCAGACTGGAGTGAGCTAGAACCTAGTTTAGATACACTTCGTGACGTAGCTGCTGCGTTAGGAGATAAAGCCAAAGTAATTAAAATAGATATTAAAAAAAATGAAATTCTTGCTGATGCCTTACGTGTTAAAGGGAATCCAACTTTTATGATTTATAAGAACGGTGAGATGAAATGGCGTCAAACAGGTGAGCAAGATGCTAATACGTTAATAGGGTTAGTTCAGCAATTTGTTTAAGAAATTGCTTTAAATTTATAACCTTGCTGCGTAAATTCTTCTAAAACTTTAGGAAGTACGTAGTACAATTTGTTATTAGCTTTTATACTATCGTGAAAAACGATAATACTTCCGTTCTGTACATTTCTTAGTACGTTTTGTAAACATTTTTCTTTGGTAATAGTTGTGTCAAAATCTGCCGATAACACATCCCACATAACAATTTTATAGCCTTTTGTAATTAATTTTTTTGCTTGTGATTTTTTAATCTTTCCGTAAGGAGGACGAAATAGCTTTTTTTGGTTTGTTAGTAAATTCTCACATTTACTCGTGTTTTCAAGATAAGTCGTATCACTGCTTTTCCATCCGTTTAAGTGATTAAAAGTATGATTTCCTACCGAATGTCCTTCGTCAACAATTCTTGAAAAAACAATAGGGTGTTTTCGAATATTATCACCAATACAAAAAAAGGTAGCTTTAGCATTGAAGTTTTTTAATTGATTAAGTACAAATTCGGTAACCACAGGAATAGGACCATCATCAAAAGTGAGATAAATTTCTTTTTTATCGGTAAAAAAACACCACGTATACTTAGTAAATAGTTGTTTAAGTATACGTGGTGTTTTTACAAAATACAACCTCATTCATTAAGGTTTAATAGTGTCAAGTTCTTGAGGTAATTCAGGTTCTTCTTCGGGCATTAAATGACTAAATAAACGAGCATGCGTTATATAGTTTTCAAAAAACGTCTTACCATACTCTTCGTCTTTGTCGTATCTAGTAATTTGCTGAACCAAGTTTTGATACATGTACAGAGTTGTTTCTAAATTATCAATAATTAAACCAATATCTTCACTTTTAAACGTACTGTAATATGTAAGCTTTTGTTGGAAAATGTAAGCCAAAGTTTCAGCCGTTTCACGAGCCTTATTAATATCACCAATGCTATAATACAGCTCAGGGTAACCTAAAGAGAAATTATAATGGTCAAATTCTTTAATAGGCATTTTGTGTAATGATAAATCTAACACATCTTTTGCTTTTACTGAATCTCCTTTTTGTAAGAATTCTTCAGATAAACGAATTAAGTTATTGCGTAATGAAATAGCATTACGTTTACTTTGCTCATCTAAGTAAATTTCACCATTGTTAATGGTTCTCCAGTCCCATTTTTTTACGTTGGCATACATTTTTTCAGGGTCGATACGTCCCATATCAAAAATTGTTCGTCCTTCATTCGGTGTTTTGATAGGAACCAATTTGTAAGCCATTCCATCCAACTGCAAGTAATCTTTTAACCAGATGTATTCTTCATCGGCGTTAGCACCACCAGTGAAGTAAATAGGTCGCTTCCAATCAAAATTATTTAGGATATCTAACATTAAAAGTCTGGACTTTGATAAACCACGGTCATCTACTGTAATGTCAATATAATCTACCATTTTATCAGCATCTTTTTGTGCTACTAAACCAAATTTTAATGCATTTTCTTTGTTAACAGGAATACGTATTCTATTCGTTGGGTAGAATTTTTCTTTAGCTCCGTCTCCTGCATCTAAATAAGTAGCATCGTTATCACTAGCAATCCAACGCATAAAATCTTTAATAGAAAGAATAGAGTCTTTTAACTTTGGAATAGGATAGTAATATGCCATATCCAAGGTTCCATACTTGTACTGATCGTGTGTTAACTGTGACGGAATTGGCTCAGCATCGTAGGTTTTCTTTTTCATTTGGTCGATGTACCAATCTGTTTGAAAAAGACTTGTATTTACTATTTTAATATCTCTACGTACACCTTCTACTTGTTGCATGTACCAAAGAGGGAAAGTGTCATTGTCTCCAATAGTAAAGATGATTGCATTTGGGTCACAGCTTTCTAAATAAGTTTGTGCATTCAATTGTGCTAAATAACGGTCAGCTCTATCATGATCGTCCCAGTTTTGGAAGCCCATTAAAGTAGGAACAGCTAGCAATGAAACCACTGAAACAGCAATAGCAACCACCTTTTTACTAGCGTACTTTTTAAAGTAATCATAAAGGGCAAGTACTCCAAAACCAATCCAAATAGCAAAAACATAAAACGAACCAACTACCGCATAATCACGTTCACGAGGTTCAAAAGGTTTTGGATTAGTGTAAAATATGATAGCTAGACCTGTGAATAGAAAGAACAGTGTTAACACATAAAAATTCTTCTTATCTCTATTGAGTTGATATAATAAACCAATAAGACCTAAAATAAAAGGCAAAAAGAAGTAGGTGTTACGTCCTTTGTTGTTTTTAACATCATCTGGTAATTTTTGTTGTGAGCCTAAGCGAGCTTCATCAATAAAGTCAATACCACTTAACCAATTACCATTTTCAATATCTAAATGCCCTTGAATATCATTCTGACGCCCTACGAAGTTCCACATAAAATAACGCCCATACATGTATCCAAATTGGAAGTCAACCATAAACTTTATGTTCTCTAAAAAAGTGGGGCGTCTTTTACTTCGAGCAGGTATACCAGCAATGTTTTTATATTCCTGCTCGGAAGCAGGATTCACCATACGAGGAATAAATCCTTTATGTTTGCTTGAGTAATTAGGAAGTACTTTTTTGTATTTATTAACAATAACATACTTACCATCTATTTTTTCGTACTTAGGTTTGTCATCTTTATATGGGGTGTCAGCATCTTGCTCTCTATCATAAGCAAAAGAATAATAGTTGTCGTAAAAAACATTCGCATCACCGTACTGCTCACGATTGTAGTACGCTAATAATTCACGTGCACTTGATGGGTTGTTTTCGTTAATAATAGTATCAGCATTCGCACGAATGGGTAACATTAACCAAGATGAGAATCCAATCATGATAAATAATACAGATAGTATCAATGTATTTACAGTAACCAGGTTTTTTTTACGTGTATATTTTAATCCGTAAAAGAATAAACCGATTAAAATAAATCCTGCAATAATAGTTCCTGAGTTATAAGGTAATCCTACTTGGTTAATAAAGAATAATTCAGCAGCACTAAAGAATTTTAAAGTGAAAGGAAATAAAAACTTAAACACAAACGCTAATACTAGTATTGCAACTAGAGTAGCAATTGCAGTTGTTTTCAAAGTAATATTTTTATACGTTTTAAAGAAATATAGTAAAACAATTGAAGGAATTACTAATAATGATAATATGTGAACCCCAAAGGATAGCCCAACTACAAAACTGATTAATACTAACCATTTATTTCCTCTAGGAGTGTTTAATTCACTTTCCCAGCGTAATCCTAACCAAAATAGCACAGCCATTAAGAAAGAAGACATGGCATATACTTCTCCTTCTACAGCACTAAACCAAAAGCTATCAGAAAAAGTATACGCTAAAGCACCTACTAATCCGCTTCCTAATACAGCGATAGCTTCATTTTTGCCCAATTTCCCATTTTTCATGGCCATTTTCATAGCTAAATTGGTAATTGTCCAAAACATGAAAAGGATAGTAAAAGCACTTGCCAATCCAGACATAAAGTTGACCATTTTTGCCAACTGACTAGGGTCACTAGTAAACATAGCGAAAAAAGCCCCTAACATTTGAAATAAAGGAGCACCAGGAGGGTGTCCAACTTCTAAATTTACAGCAGTTGCGATGTATTCTCCACAATCCCATGAACTCACAGTAGGTTCAAGGGTTAGGGTATAAGTTATTAACGCTACCGCAAATGAAACCCATCCTAAAATGATGTTCCACTTTTTATAGTTAAACTCAGTCATAGTTTTTTATCTAGATATAAAGTACGAATGTATTAATTACTAATGATTTTTTACTGAAAACAAAAATATAATTTTGATAGTTTTTCTAATAGAACCCTTTGTTTAAAGTTCTGTTAAATGAATTTTAAGGAGTAAAAAAGATGTAAACGAAAAAAAGTATAAAAAATTTGCTGAAATAAAAGTTTGTTTTATATTTGCATCCGCAATAAGCAATTGGCCTATGGTGTAATGGTAACACACCGGTTTTTGGTACCGATATTCAAGGTTCGAGTCCTTGTAGGCCAACAAAATCCTTACGAACTTCGTGAGGATTTTTTTATAAAAAGTGTTTAATGATTTCTAAATATAAAACTTTGTTTTTATATTTGCAGTACAAATATTGGCCTATGGTGTAATGGTAACACACCGGTTTTTGGTACCGATATTCAAGGTTCGAGTCCTTGTAGGCCAACTTAAAAAGTCTTAACTGAAGAAGTTAAGACTTTTTTATTTGTAACAAATTCATATAGTAGTCGTCTTCAATTAAAACACTACAATTATGAAACGAATTGCAACCATCTTTTTCTGCCTCTTTGTGTTAAGTTCTTTTGCGCAAAAAGAAAACTTTAAAACATTTTACCAATCTAATAAAGACAAAGCAGAAGTGTCTTTAAATATTCCTAGTTTCTTTGCCAATATGTTCATCTCTGATGAAGACACCGATGAATTTGGAGTTTTCTTAAAGAAATCTAAAAACTATAAAATCATGGTGTTTAATAATAATATGGCATCAGTAAAACAAAATTTTAAAAAATTTGTACGAAGAAATAACTTGAAAACTTTAGTAAGAGTTAAGGATGGTAACGAAAGAGTTACGGTGTATTTTAGAGAAACTAAAGACCGAATTAAAGAAATTATTGTGAACGTTCACGATAAAAGTGATGGGCTGGTGTTGTTAGGAATTAAAACGAATCTTACCATGGATGAATTATCTGCTATGGTAGAGGCCTCTACCAAAAACAAAAGCATAGCTTCAAATTAAAAGACTTTTATGTTCCCTGAGCGTAGTCGAAGGGAAGTATATAAATTAGCATTATACAAAACTCCGACATTTTACAGTCGGAGTTTTGTAGTTATTTAACCCACAAGTTCTTTTAAACTTTCTACCACTTTTTTACTGTTTCCAATAAAAATTTGGTCATCAACAATAAAAACAGGACGTTTTAAAAATGTGTATTCATCTAAAATATATTGTTTGTAATCAGCTTCCGTTAAATTTTGATTCTTTAAATCCATTTCTCGATACAGTTTAGCACGTTTGTTAAATAAACCTTCATAGCTGTCTGCTAACTCACGCATTGATTCTAGCTGAGCAACAGTAATTGGGTTGGTTTTTATTTCTTGCTTTTCAAATCCATCAAGATTTACTTCCTTTAAAATTCTTCGACAAGTATCACAAGTTTGTAAAAAATAAACTTTTTTCATCTGTTTACGTTTTTATTGTATTAGCTATAGTTCAGTTTTAACCATTAAATAACAAACACTCATTGTAGGTTTTCATGGCTAAATAGGTATCTTTGAAATAGCTAAAATAAGTAGAAAAATGAACAAACAGTTTGAAGTTTTAAAAAGATCAAGAGACTTAGTTTTAAAAAGAATAGAAGGTTTATCATTAGAACAATTGCATATAACTCCTGAAGGGTTTAACAATAACATTGCTTGGAATGTGGCGCACTTAGTAGTTACACAACAATTATTACATTATAAGTTATCAGGATTAAATTGTTTAGCTCCTGATGAGTTAATTGAAGGGTATAAAAAAGGAACTTTTCCAACGAAAGATTTTACCGAAGAAGAACTTGAAGAGGTAAAAGATTTATTAGTTGGTTTACCTGAAACTTTAGAAGAAGACTTTGAAGCAGGTATTTTTAAAGAGTATCAAGAATATGAAACCAGTACAGGTTTTGTGATAGATTCTTTTGAAAGTGCTGTCGCCTTTAATAATTTACATGAAGGAATGCATTTAGGAATTATTATGAACTTGAGTAAATTGGTTTAGAGTTCTAATAATTTAATGTTGTTTCTGGAGTAAGTTGAATAAATACTAACAGATGAAATTCAATACGAAAACAATACACGGAGGTCAAAAACCTGAAGAAGCTACAGGTGCAGTAATGCCTCCTATTTTTCAAACATCCACTTATGCACAGTCGAGTCCAGGAGTGAATAAAGGATATGCGTATTCACGTTCAGCTAATCCTACACGTACCGCTTTAGAAAATGCATTTGCATCTTTAGAGAATGGAACACAGGGGTTTGCTTTTTCTTCTGGTTTATCAGCAATTGATTGTGTATTACGAACTTTGAATCCAGGTGATGAGGTAATTGCAGGTGATGATATTTATGGGGGAACATATAGAATGTTTACCAACATGTTTGAAAAATATGGATTGAAGTTTCAGTATGTTAACATGAATGAAGTTGCCAATGTAGTTAATGCAATTTCAGAAAAAACGAAACTAATTTGGATAGAAACACCAACCAATCCGTTAATGAAGATTGCAGATATTGAGGAAATAACCAAAGCAGTAAAAAAAATAAAGGAGGCTATTGTAGTAGCTGTTGACAATACCTTTGCAACACCCTACTTACAGCGTCCGTTAGATTTAGGAGTAGATATTGTAATGCATTCGGCAACAAAGTATTTAGGAGGGCATTCCGATTTGGTGATGGGAGCTTTGATAACCAAAAATGTGGAGTTAGCAGAACAATTACATTTTATTCAGTTTGCTGGAGGAGCTATTGCAGGACCTATGGATTCGTTTTTGGCATTACGTGGAATAAAAACGTTGCATTTACGTATGCAACGCCATTGTGAAAATGGTAAAGCAGTAGCTGAATATTTATCAGCACACCTAAAAGTAGGAGAAGTATTTTATCCAGGATTAGAAAGTCACCCAAATCATGAAATCGCTAAAAAACAAATGGGTGATTTTGGAGGGATGGTTTCTTTTCGATTGAAAGATGAAAGTAAACAAGCAGCTTTAACTTTTTTAGAAAATACTAAAATTTTTACCTTGGCTGAATCGTTAGGTGGTGTAGAAAGTTTGGTAAGCCACCCAGTAACGATGACGCATGCATCCATTCCTGAAGCTGATCGTTTAAAAATAGGAATTACCGACTCTTTAATACGATTGAGTGTTGGAGTAGAAGATATAGACGATTTACTGTCTGACTTAGAGCAAGCGTTGAGTAGATAAAAGAATAAATAAAAAAAGACCTGTATTTTTACAGGTCTTTTTTTATTTATTACAAAAGCTAAGAATTATTTAGCTGCAGCATATCTTCTTTCTACTTCGTTCCAGTTGATTACTTTGAAGAAAGCTTCGATGTAATCAGGACGACGGTTTTGGTAGTTTAAGTAATAAGCGTGTTCCCAAACGTCTAACCCTAAAATAGGAGTTCCGCCACAAGTAACACCTGGCATTAATGGGTTGTCTTGATTAGGAGTAGAGCAAACTTCTACTTTTCCTCCTTTGTGTACACATAACCAAGCCCATCCTGAACCAAATTGAGTAGCAGCTGCTTTAGAGAAAGCATCGATAAAAGCTTCTTTTGAACCAAACTCAGCTTCGATAGCATCTTTTAATTCTCCAGATAGATAACCTCTATCTTCTGGGTTCATTACTGTCCAAAATAAAGAGTGGTTGTAAAAACCACCACCGTTATTACGAACAGCAGCGTTGTTCATGTCTAAGTTAGTTAAAATATCTTCGATAGATTTTCCTTCTAAATTAGTACCTTCAATAGCAGCATTTAATTTAGTAGTATATCCGTTGTGGTGCTTAGTATGGTGAATCTCCATAGTTCTAGCATCTATATGTGGTTCTAAAGCGTCGTAAGCATATCCTAATTCTGGTAAGTTAAAAGCCATAATTATTTGTTTTTTAATAGATTAATTTTTCGTTTTTCCGAATGTAAATTTAATTCAAAAAAATAAGGCAAACAACTGTTTGCCTTATGGATAATTTATTTGAGTATAAATAATAACTATTCTTTAATAGGTTGGCTTTTCATCAGTAGAGAATTTAGTCATAAATTCTTCAGCTTTTTCAACCATTTGTATACTACCACAATAAAAAGGTACACGTTGGTGTAATTCGGTAGGTTTGATGTCTAAAACGCGAGTAAAACCATCGGAAGCTTTACCGCCAGCTTGCTCACAAATAAACGCCATAGGATTACATTCGTACAATAAACGTAATTTTCCTTTTGGTGTTATAGCAGTTGCAGGATAAATATATACGCCACCTTTTATCATATTTCTATGAAAATCTGAAACTAGCGATCCAATATAGCGTGCTGTATACGGACGGTTATCTGCTTCGTTTAATTCTTTACAATACACCAAGAAACGTTTCATTCCTTCTTGGAAATGTGTAAAATATCCTTCACTTACTGAGTAAATTCTACCAATTTCAGGGTAACTCATATTAGGGTGTGATAAGTAAAAAGTACCAATGGCAGGATTTAAGGTAAATCCGTTAACACCATTTCCAGTCGTAAAAACTAACATAGTTGAGGTACCGTAAGCAACATAACCTGCAGCTACTTGTTCGCTACCTTTTTGTAAAAAGTCTTCTTTAGTTACAGGAGTTCCTACAGGAGAAATTCTTCTGTAAATAGAAAAAATAGTTCCCACTGAAACATTTACATCAATGTTAGATGATCCGTCTAAAGGATCCATTAACAACACATATTTATTTTCGTTGGCTTTGTTTTGGCCTTCAACAACTACAAAGTCGTCTTCTTCTTCACTAGCTATACCACAAACAATTTCACGGTTAATCAATGTTTGTTTAAATAAATCGTTAGCTAAAACATCTAATTTTTGTTGTGCTTCCCCTTGAATATTAATATCACCAGCAGCTCCAGTAATATCAACTAATCCAGCTTTTCTAATTTCGTGGTTTACTACTTTGGCAGCTAAACGTATAGAATTTATTAAACGAGATAATTCACCAGAAGAATATTTAAAGTCTTTTTGTTTGCTGATAATGAACTCACCCAGCGTCATATGCTTATTACTCATGTCAAATTTTTGTTGTGCGTACAAAGATGCCAACTTTTATTTAGTAATTTAAAATTTTCAACAAAAAAATATGATGTGTTTTAATTTTTCATTTGTTTTATCAGAAAGTTTTAAGAGAAGTATCTTTACCAAAAAAATTAAGAAATGAGTTTTATTATCAGACCTGGAGAGCCAAAAGATGCTCAAGCTATATTAGATTTAATTATTGAGTTAGCTGTTTTTGAAAAGGAACCCGATGCGGTTAAAATTACGATTGAAGATATCGTTAAAGATGGTTTTTCTGATATGCCAAAGTTTAAAGTCTTTGTAGCAGAAGAGGATAATAACATTATAGGAATGGCGTTGTTTTATGAACGATATTCTACATGGAAAGGGAAAGCAATTCACTTAGAAGATTTGATGGTAACCCAATCAAAAAGAGGTATTGGTGCAGGAAAAGCATTGTACAGTGCTGTGATGAATTATGCATATAAAAACAATTGCAAAAGAGTTGCATGGGAAGTATTAGATTGGAATACAGGAGCTATTGATTTTTACAAAAGTACTGGAGCTACTGTATATGATGAGTGGAGAGTATGCCATATGAATGAACAAAGCTTAGAACAATTTTGTAATGAGAATATTTAAGTTTGGAGGAGCATCTGTAAAAGATGCAAATGGAGTAAAAAATGTTGCAAAAGTATTGCAGCACGAAGGAACAGAGAATACACTAGTTGTAATTTCTGCCATGGGAAAAATGACCAATGCTTTTGAGCAAGTGGTCGACGATTATTTCTATAAAAAAGAAAACCTTAAAGATTCTTTGAGTTTTATAGAAGATTTCCATCAAAAAATGTTGGATGATTTGTTCAATCCAAATCATGAGATTTATAACAAAGTAAATCATTTGCTAGGAGAGTTGGGTGGATTTATGGTTCGAAATACATCTAAAGATTATAATTATGTGTACGATCAAATGGTTGGTTTTGGAGAGTTACTTTCAACTACCATTGTAAGTGCGTATTTATCTGAAACTGGAGTAGAAAATCAATGGTTAGATGTAAGAGATTACATTAAAACCAATGGTAACTATCGTGATGCAAAAATTAATTGGGAGCAAACTCAGCAGCAAATTCAAGAAAAAGTAGATGTATCTAAACTAAATATTACGCAAGGGTTTTTAGGAGGATTTGGAGTAGAAACAACAACCTTAGGAAGAGAAGGTTCTGATTACACAGCAGGTATTTTTGCTTATTGCTTAAATGCCGATAGTGTTACTATTTGGAAAGACGTTCAAGGAGTTTTAAATGCTGACCCTAGAGTGTTTTCTGAAACAGCTTTACTACAAGAGATTTCATATACAGAAGCTATTGAGATGGCATTTTATGGAGCCTCGGTAATTCACCCAAAAACAATTCAGCCGCTAGAACAAAAAAACATTCCGTTATATGTGCGTTCATTTGAAGATGTTACAAAATTAGGAACATGTGTTGGGAGAGGAAAAAAAATAACACCAGAAGTTCCATGTTTTATTGTAAAGAAAAATCAAATTTTGGTAGCGATTTCAGCAAAAGACTTTTCTTTTATGGTAGAAAACAATATTAGTGATGTTTTTAAAAAGCTACACGATTATAATTTAAAAGTAAATTTAATACAAAATTCAGCAATAAGTTTTTCTGTTTGTATTGAGGATAAGTATAACAAATTTGAAGATTTTTATAACGAATTAAAGGCGGCATATAAAATTAAAGCCTATAAAAACACCACTTTGTATACAATTCGTCATTTTAATGATGAAGCAATAAAAACGATAAGAAAAAGAGGAAAATCAATCATTCGTCAAATAAATACTGAAACTGCACAGTTAGTGATTCAAGAAAACATATAAAGCTTGCAAAAAATCGATTATATTTGCAGTTATGTCAATTGATAACTATGTATGGGATTAGTAACACCTAAAGAAATTGCAGAAGCAATAGGAGCTGATAAATTCGGGGTTTTCGGAACATTTTCAGGTTGGTTGCTGATGAAAATGTTGCGAATTTCTACTGCTAACGAAATTTATAATAAGCATAAGCATAAAAAAGATTTGCCTTTTTTAAATGGTTTGCTTGAAGAGTTTCAGATAGAATTTGAAATTCCAGAAGAAGATTTAAAACGCATACCTAAAGAAGGTCCGTTTATAACGATATCTAATCATCCATTAGGAGGTATAGATGGTATTTTATTATTGAAACTTTTATTAGAGCATAGAACTGATTACAAGATTATAGCAAACTTTTTATTGCATAGAATAGAGCCTTTAAAGCCTTATGTAATGCCTGTAAATCCTTTTGAAAACCATAAGGATGCTAAATCGAGTGTAGTGGGAATAAAAAACGCTTTATTACATTTAAAAGAAGGAAAACCTTTAGGGCTTTTTCCAGCGGGTGAAGTATCTACTTACCGTGACGGAAAATTAATGGTTGATAAAGAATGGGAACAAGGAGCTGTACGCCTGATAAAAAAAGCGAAAGTACCTGTAATTCCTATTTATTTTCACGCTAAAAACAGCCAGTTGTTTTACACATTGTCTAAGATTAGTGATACGCTAAGAACAGCAAAGCTTCCGTCAGAATTATTATCTCAGAAAAACAGAGTTATCAAAGTAAGAATTGGTAAACCTATATCGGTAAAAGATCAAGATTCATTTACAGAAATTCCCGACTTCTATCAATTTTTACGTAGAAAAACGTACATGTTGGCAAATCCTTATCAGAAGGCATCTCAAAAGATTTTATCAACCCAAAGTCTAAAAATACAGAAGAAGGCTAAAAAGATTATTTCTCAAAAATCTCCTGATTTATTTGTAAAAGAAGTAGATGCTTTAAGAGATAAAGGAAGTAGGTTGTTAGAGAGTAAAAATTATGAAGTATTTTTTGCTAGTGCAAAAGAAATACCAAATATCTTACACGAAATAGGTCGCTTACGTGAAATTACGTTTAGAGAAGTTGGAGAAGGAACCAATAAGGCAATAGATTTAGATAAATTTGATAAATATTATCACCATTTATTTTTATGGGATAATCACAAAAATAGATTTGTTGGGGCCTATAGAATGGGGTTAGGAAAAGATATTTACAAAAAACATGGAGTAAATGGTTTTTATATTCAAACATTGTTTAGAATAGAGCCAGAGTTATACCCAATGATGGAGCAAACCATTGAAATGGGACGTGCTTTTATTATAAAAGAATACCAACAAAAACCAATGCCTCTATTCTTATTATGGAAAGGAATTGTACATGTTACATTGCGCCATCCAGAATATAAATATTTAATGGGTGGAGTAAGTATTAGTAATCAGTTCTCTGAATTTTCAAAGTCGTTAATGATTGAGTTTATGAAATCTCATTATTACGACCCGTATGTGGCACAATATATTCATCCTAAGAAAGAATTTAAAGTAAAGTTAAAAGATGCTGATAAAGACTTTGTATTTGATGCTACCGAGGCAGATATGCAAAAGTTTGATAAGATTATAGATGAACTTGAACCTGGAGAGTTACGTATACCCGTATTGATAAAAAAATACGTAAAACAAAATGCGCGTTTAGTTGCGTTTAATGTAGATCCTAAGTTTAATAATGCAATAGATGGATTAATGTATATAAAGGTAGCAGATATACCAGAAAGTACAGTAAAACCAGTTATGGAAGAATTTCAAGCAGAGTTAGAACGTCGAGCAGCAGAAATTTTGAATAATAAAGGATAATTAAAAAATATTTGAGTCGTCCTAAAATAGGTTGACAGTTATTTAAAAAATTATATTGAACCAGAGAAGTTAACTTCTCTGGTTTTTTTGTTATGTACAAAGTTAGGTGTTTTCATGTTAAGACTTAAATGTGGTCTTTTGTTATTATATGTATTTATAGACTCTTTAATTAATTGTTTAAGTTCCTTTCCATTATTACATTTATAAATTAAAAATTCTTGTTTTAATATTCCATTAATACGCTCGGCTAATGCGTTTTGATAACAATCATATCCATCAGTCATTGATGGTTTTACATTGTTTTTTAACAAAGCCTTTTGATAAATAGAAGAACAATATTGTAATCCTCTATCAGAATGATGTATTAATTCGTTGTTGTTGTTCCGATTCTTAACTGCCATATTAAAAGCTTGCACTACATTTTCAGCTCCCATATCATCACTAAGCTTATAGCCCATTATTTTTCTACTATAAGCATCTGTAACTAATGACAAATAATGTGTTTTGTCTCTACTTTTAATGTATGTTATATCACTTACATAAACATGTTCTGGTCCTTTTGGTATAATACTTT